>JAEZEJ010000154.1 GCA_023417775.1 Actinomycetes bacterium
GTCCCCGGCAGCGCCGTCACGGGCGCGACGGCGGGCACCTGGCGGGCGGGCGCACCGCTCACCTGGCCGACACCACGGGCGTCGCGCCGCTGCCCCGGGCTGCCGCCGTCGAAGCCCGCCGCGATGACGGTGACGCGCACCTCGTCGCCGAGCGCGTCGTCGATGACCGCGCCGAAGATGATGTTCGCCTCGGCGTGCGCGGCCTCCTGGACGAGGCGCGCCGCCTCGTTGATCTCGAACAGGCCGAGGTCGGACCCACCCTGGATCGACAGCAGGACGCCGTGGGCGCCGTCGATGCTCGCCTCGAGCAGCGGCGACGAGATCGCCATCTCCGCGGCCTGGACGGCGCGGTCCTCCCCGCGCGCGAAGCCGATCCCCATGAGGGCGGACCCGGCGCCCTGCATGACGGACTTGACGTCGGCGAAGTCGAGGTTGATGAGACCCGGCGTCGTGATGAGGTCGGTGATGCCCTGGACGCCGGACAGCAGCACCTGGTCGGCCGAGTGGAAGGCGTCGAGCACCGAGACGTTGCGGTCCGAGATCGAGAGCAGGACGCCGTGCGCACCGTCGATGCTGGCCTCGAGCAGCGGGGAGGAGATGGCCATCTCCGCGGCCTGCACGGCGCGGTCCTCGCCGCGTGCAAAGCCGATGCCCATGAGGGCGGACCCGGCGCCCTGCATGACGGACTTGACGTCCGCGAAGTCCAGGTTGATGAGGCCGGGCGTCGTGATGAGGTCGGTGATGCCCTGCACACCGGACAGCAGCACCTGGTCCGCCGAGTGGAAGGCGTCGAGCACCGAGACCGAGCGGTCCGAGATGGACAGCAGCCGGTCTTTCGGGATGACGATGAGCGTGTCGACCTCGGCGCGCAGCGCGTCGATGCCCGCGTCGGCCTGGTCCGAGCGGCGGCGCCCCTCGAAGGTGAACGGGCGCGTGACGACACCGATCGTCAGCGCACCGCGCGAGCGCGCGATCCGCGCGACGACCGGCGCACCGCCCGTGCCGGTGCCACCGCCCTCGCCCGCGGTGACGAAGACCATGTCCGCACCGCGCAGGACGTCCTCGATCTCCTCGGCGTGGTCCTCCGCGGCCTTCTTGCCGACCTCGGGGTCGGCGCCGGCACCGAGCCCGCGCGTGAGCTCGCGGCCGACGTCGAGCTTGACGTCGGCGTCGGACATGAGCAGGGCCTGGGCGTCGGTGTTGATGGCGATGAACTCGACACCCTTGAGACCGACCTCGATCATGCGGTTGACGGCGTTGACGCCGCCGCCGCCGATGCCGACCACCTTGATCACCGCGAGGTAGTTCTGAACCGCCATCTGCCTTGCCCTTCGTTCGCTGACTGCCTGGAGTGAGACTGTGAACCTTAACCCTCAGGTCGAGGTTTATAGTTATGTCAACCTCTCGATGACAAGACTCTAGGCGTCGGATCCGGGACGAAGCCGTCAACACGCCGAGCGCGGACGGACTTGTGCGATGACGCTCTACTCGCGGGTGGTGGGGCGTGTGGGGACGCTCACGTCGTACTCGCTCGCCGGGATATTGAGCAGGACCCGCAGCACTCGCAGTTTGGCCTTCGCCTCGGCCGCGCTCCCCCACGTGACCAGCCGGCCATCGCCCAAGGCCAGCTCGACCGAGTCCACCGTCTCGGCCCGTACCTGGCCGACACCCGCGGCGAGATCGGGATCGTTCGTCCGGACGTCGTCGGCCACCTGGGCGGCGGCCGCCAGCACATCCTCGTCGTCCAGGTCGACCTGCAGCTGCAGCAGTCCCTCGGGCACGGGATCGGCGGGCAGGTACACGACACCCTCCCCGTCCACGAGCCATGGACCGCCCGCGCGGTCGACCCAGGCGACGGCCTCCCGCTCGGTCACCTCGACCCGCACCGTGTCGGGCCATCCGCGCGACACCTCGACCTCGCGGGCCGGGGCCAGCGCCTCGGTGACTCGCTCGGCGACGGCATCGGTGTCGAGCCGGGCCAAGGGGGTGCCGATCGGCGCATCGGCCGCCTGCACGACCTGCTCCTCGGTGAGCTGTTCGACGCCGGTCACCCGCACCTTCTGCGCGACCAGCAGGTCCGAGAACCACACGGCCCACACGGCCGCGCCGATCAGAGCGACCACCAGGGCCGCGAGGAGCCCGCGTTTCCAGCGGCGGCGGCGCCGCTGACGCATCCGCTCCTCGAAGGCGGTCCTGGTCACCGGCTCTCCAACAACGCCAGCAGGCGCGGTCCGACCTCCGTGATGTCGCCGGCGCCGAGGGTCACCACCACATCGCCGGGGCGCACCAGCTCGGCGAGCCGGTCGGCCGCGCCGCCGACGGGCCCGATCGCCCGCGCCGGCACACCGCTCACCGCATCGGCCACCAGTTCAGCGGTCACCTGCGGATCCGGATCCTCCCGCGCGAGGTAGATGTCGACCACCGCCACCTCGTCGGCCGCGGAGAGCGCCTGTCCCATCAAGGTCCCGAAGATCCGGGTCCGGCTGACCAGGTGCGGCTGGAAGGCCGCCACGAGACGTGCCCCTCCCGCGATCTGGCGGGCGGCCGCCAGATCCGCCACGAGCTCGGTCGGGTGATGGGCGTAGGAGTCGTACACCCGCACGTCCCCGGCCTCGCCCTTGTACTCCATCCGGCGGGCAGCTCCCGCGTACGCTCCCAGACCGGCCGCGAGGGCATCGGGGGCGTGCCCGAGGACGTGCCCGGCGGCCAGGGCGAGGAGCGCGTCCTGCACGTAGTGGCGACCCGGTACGGCCAGCTCGAGCGGCACCGTGGACCCGTCGACCACGGCGGTCAGCATCGTGCGAGCGCCTTCGACGCGGACATCGCGGGCGGTGACATCCGCCGGCACCTCGAGGGCGACGGTCACGACCCGCAGGCCCGCCGAGCGGGCGACCTCCGCCAGCCGCGCGGCTCCGGGGTCGTCGACGCCGATCACGGCGGTCGAGCCGACGGTCGCCACGAAGTCCGTGAACGCCGCCTCGTAGGCCTCGACGCTCCCCCACACGTCGAGATGGTCGGCGTCGACATTCGTGACGACGGCCACCTGCGGGTGGTAGTGCAGGAAGGCGCCGTCGCTCTCATCGGCCTCGACGATGAAGACATCGTCGGCACCCGCACGTGCATTGGTGCCGAGGGACGGGATCTGCGCACCGATCGCGAAGGAGGGATCGGCGCCTGCGCCCTGCAGGGCGCAGGTGAGCATGGCCGTCGTGGTGGTCTTGCCATGGGTGCCAGCGACCGCGACCGTCACCGTCGGCGGGGTCATCAACGATGCCAGCCCGGCCGATCTCGGCCAGAGCCGGATGCCCGCGCGCTGCGCGGCCAGCACCTCGGGATTGTCCTCTCGCACCGCGGTGCTCGCGATGACGGTGTCCGCACCGGCGATGTGGTCGCCGTCCTGGCCGACGAAGCACTCGATGCCCTCGGACCGCAGGGACGCCAGTACCTCGGAGTCGCGCTGATCGGAACCTTGCACCCGCAGACCGCGCTGGGCCATGATCCGGGCGATGGCCGAGAGGCCCGCACCGCCGATGCCGATGAAATGGATCGTTCCCAGGTCGGCGGCCGGCAGGACGTGATCGGGGACCGGGATCTTCACCGGCGCTCCCCTCCCGCCAGGTGGATCAGTTCGGCGAGCCGTTCCGCCGCATCCGCTCGCACGATGTCCGAGGCCGCGGCGGACATCTGCTCGAGGGCGGCCGGATCGGTCACCAGCGGGATCACGGCCTGCTCGACCCACGCGGAGGTGAAGGCCGCGTCGTCGATGAGCACGCCTCCCCCGGCCTCGACGACCGGGTGGGCGTTGAGCGCCTGCTCGCCGTTGCCGATCGGCAGCGGGACGAAGGCCGCGGGGAGGCCCACCGCGGCCACCTCCGTGACGGTATTGGCACCGGAGCGGCAGACGGTGAAGTCGGCGGCCGCGTAGGCGAGATCCATCCGCTCGATGAAGGGGATCACGCGATAGGGCGGGTCACCGGGGCCCGGCTCCACCGGAACCTCGTCGGGGCGACCGGCGGCATGCAGCACCTGGATGCCGGCCGCGGCCAGCGCGGGTGCGGCCCCGGCCATCGCCTGGTTGATGCGCCGCGCCCCCTGCGATCCACCGGTCACGAGGATGGTGGGGCGCTCGGGGTCGAGATCGAAGAAGCGACGCGCCTCGGCGCGCTCGGCCGCCCGGTCCAGCGAGGCGATCTCGCGGCGGATCGGCAGGCCGAGATACTGCGCATGCGGCAGGACCGTGTCCGGGAAGCTGGTCGCGACATGCTGGGTGAAACGCGCCCCGAGCTTATTGGCGATGCCGGGCAGGGCATTGCCCTCGTGCACCACGATCGGCAGCTTGCGCCGCCGGGCCGCGAGATAGGCCGGCACCGAGACATAGCCGCCGAATCCCACCACGACATCCGGCGAGAAGCCGTCGATGACCTCCAGGGTCGCCTTCACCGTGCGGCGCAGCCGAACCGGCACCTTGGCGAGATCGGCGCCCGGGCGGCGCGGCAGCGGAACCGGCGGGACCAGCTCGAGCCGATAGCCGGCCGCCGGGACGAGCTCGACCTCCAGCCCACGGGGCGTGCCAAGGCAGACCAGCTCATCGCCCGCCGAGGCGAGCACCGCGGCGGTCGCCAACAGCGGTGAGGTGTGTCCGGCGGTTCCTCCGCCGGCGAGCAGCACGCGCATCCTCACACCCCCGCCTTACGGCGACGGCTGGTGGCCAGCGCGCGGGCAGCCCCCGGTTCGGTGGTGGCGCACTTGGCGAGGAAGCCGAGTCCGACGAGTGTGGCGAGCAGGCTGGACCCTCCATAGGAGATGAGCGGCAGCGGGATGCCGATGACCGGCAGCAGGCCCACCACCATGCCGACATTGATGATGGCCTGGGACAGCAGCCAGATCGTGATGCCGGCCGCCACATACCGGGCGAAACGGTCACGGGCGCGCATGGAGATCCGGAAGCCGACGAAGCCCAGCATGCCGAAGAGCGCCAACAGCACGAGGGTCCCCGCCAGACCGAGTTCCTCGCCGATCACCGCGAGGATGAAGTCATTGTGCGCCTCGGGCAGCGCGCCCCACTTCTGCCGGCTCTGACCGAGGCCGACGCCCCCGAATCCGCCGCGGGCGAAGGCCATCATCGCCTTGATCGACTGGTGCCCGGCGCCCTCGGGATCAGCCGTCGGATCCAGGAAGCTCAGCATGCGGGTGACGCGGTGCGGGGCCGTGGCGACGAAGAACACCGAGACGACGCCGATCGCGAGCCCGAGGAACCACATATAGCGCGCGGGCAGCCCGGCCACCCAGAGCATGCCGACGATGACGGCGAAGAGCACGAGCGCGGTGCCGAGATCGTCCTGGGCGACGACCATCGCCGCCACGACGCCCGCCACCGGGAGCATCGGGGTGAGGATGTAGCGCGGCGTGCCCAGGTACTTGTGCCGCCGGTCGTACAGGTCCGCGATCCACAGCACCAGGGCGAGCTTGGCGAGCTCGGAGGGCTGCAGGTTGAAACCGCCGAACAGCGGCAGCCAGTTGCGGTTGCCGTTGACCTCCAGGCCCAGCGGGGTGAAGGTCAAGATGATGAGGGCGACGACGATCAGCAGCACCGGGCGGATGAGCATCCGCAGTGTGCTCATGGGCATCCGCAGGACGAGCAGGAAGCCGGTCACGCCCGCGGCCGCGAAGATCGCCTGACGCGTGACGATATAGAAGGAGTCCCCATAGGTGCGCAGGGCGAAGACCGAGCTCGCGCTGAGCACCATGATGAGACCGAGGCCCAGCAGGATCGCGGTGAGACCCAGGACGAGCTGATAGGACGCCAGCGGACGCGACAGCACCTGGTGTACGGACTCCATCGCCGCCGCGGTGCGGCGGGGCCGGGTCGTCGAGCGAGGCTCACTCATGCCGCCACCGCCCGGAGAGAAGCACGGTGGGGCGATGCCGGCATGACGGAGTTCTGCGGGGTGCTTGGGGAAGCTCACGCATGGGCAAGTCCTTCGGCGAGGCGGGGGAAGGTCGGGGAAGGAGAGAGCTGATCGGGACTATGCGCGCTCGGCGAGACGTCGAACCGCCTCGGCGAACAACTCGCCACGCTGCGCATAGTCGGTGAACTGGTCCATGGACGCACATGCGGGCGCGAGGAGCACCGTGTCACCGTCACCGGCGAGCGACGACGCGACCTCGACCACACGATCCATGAGGTCATCCTCGCCCGATTCGACCTCGACCACGGGTACCTCCGGCGCGTGTCGCGTCAGCGCTTCGGCGATGAGCGCGCGATCGCGACCGATCAGCACGACGGCACGGAGCCGGTCGCGGGCCTGCTCGACGAGGGCGTCGAAGGTGGCTCCCTTGGCGAGTCCGCCCGCGATCCAGACCGCGCTGGGCACGGCGGCCAGCGCGGCGGCAGCGGCGTGCGGGTTGGTGGCCTTCGAGTCGTCGACATAGCGGACGTCCCCGATCCGCCCCACCTCGGCCACCCGGTGCGGCCCCGGGCGGAAGGCCCGGAGTCCGGCCCGGACCGCCGAGGGTTCCACCCCGTGGGCTCGCGCCAGCGCGGCCGCTGCGAGCGCGTTCTCGATCACATGCGGCGCATCGTCGTAGAGATCGGCCAGCGACCCGAGCTCGGCGGCCTGCTCGACGCGGTTCTCCACGAAGGCCCGGTCCGCCAGCAGGTCGTCGACGACACCGAGCTCGCTCAGACCGGGGATGCCGCGGGTGAAGCCGATCGCCCGAGCCCCCTCGATGACATCGGCATCCTCGACGAGTCGCCGGGTCGCCGGATCGGCGATGTTGTAGACGCAGGCACGCTGCACGTGTTCGTACACGCGCCCCTTCGCCGCCGCATAGGCCTCTGCTCCCCCGTGCCAGTCGTAGTGATCGGGGGCGATATTGAGCACCGCGGCCGATTCGGCGGACATCGAGGAGGTCCAGTGCAGCTGGAAGCTGGA
The DNA here is from genome assembly GCA_023417775.1 of Actinomycetes bacterium. Taxonomy (GTDB): domain Bacteria; phylum Actinomycetota; class Actinomycetes; order Propionibacteriales; family Nocardioidaceae; genus Aeromicrobium. The sequence goes on from JAEZEJ010000154.1 coordinate 6,936, forward strand.
CAGCTCGACCGCCAGGACGTCGTATCCCTCCGGGTCCATGACGGCCTCGAGCACCGGGGTGCCGACATTGCCGACCGCCCGCGCCCGCAGCCCGGCGGCCAGCAGGATCTGCTCGAGCATCTGCACCGTGGTGGTCTTGCCATTGGTGCCGGTCACGGCCAGCCAGGGGGCCGCGTTCTCTCCGCGCAGCCGCCAGGCGAGCTCGACCTCGCCCCAGATCGGGACACCGCGCTCGGCGGCCTGCGCCAGGAGCGGTGCATCGGGGCGCCAACCCGGTGAGGTCACGACGACATCGAGGTCCTCGGGCAGCGTGTCGGTCGCGCCCTCCCCCAGGCGGACGTCGGCACCGAGGATCCGCAACAGGGTGGCCTGTTCGCGCCGGGAGGCGTCTCCTTCCGAGGAGTCCACGGCGATGACCGATGCGCCCAGATGCGTCAGGGTGTCCGCGGCCGCGAATCCGCTGACCCCGAATCCGGTGACGAGCGCGCGCACCCCCTCCCAGGAGTCCTCGCGGCCCAGCCCGTCCAGGTCGATCCCGCTCATCCCATCCCTCTCTGTACCGAGATTTGCTCCCGATTCGTCAACCAGGAGCCGTCTCGGTCGACGAATCGGGAGCAGATCTCGGTACGGCGCACGCTCACTGGCGGCTGATCCAATCCCAGTAGAAGGCCGCGACGCCGGCGAGGACGCACAGCCCGCAGATGATCCAGAAGCGGACCACGATGGTGATCTCGGCCCACCCCTTGAGCTCGAAGTGGTGTTGCAAGGGGGCCATCCGGAAGACGCGTTTACCCCCGGAGATCTTGAAATAGCCCACCTGGATGATGACCGAGAGGGTGATGATGACGAAGAGACCGCCGAGCAGCACCAGCAGCAGCTCGGTACGGGTCATCAGGGCCAGACCCGCCATGGCGCCGCCGAGGGAGAGCGATCCGGTGTCGCCCATGAAGATCTTGGCCGGCGAGGTGTTCCACCAGAGGAAGCCGAAACAGGCGCCGGTGAGGGCGGCCGCGATCGTGGCGAGGTCCATGGGGTCGCGGACCTCGTAACAGCCCGGGGCGAGGTCGTAGGCGCAGTTCTGGTTGTACTGCCAGACGTTGATGACCACATAGGCGCCGAAGACCATGACCGAGGCGCCGGTGGCGAGGCCGTCGAGACCGTCGGTGAGGTTCACGCCATTGGACGTCGCCGCGATGAGCACCAGCACCCAGATGATCAGCGCGACCGTCGGGAGCGTCCATCCCGGGATGTCGCGGGCGAAGGAGATGGCGTGGGTGATCGGGGTCTGTCCGCGGCCGTCCTCCCAGCCGATCGCGAGGATCGCGAAGATCAGCCCGACCGACACCTGGCCGATCATCTTGGCCTTGCTGCGCAGTCCGAGGGAGCGCTGCTTGGAGATCTTGATGTAGTCGTCGAGGAAGCCGATCACGCCGAGCCCCACGAACAGGAAGAGCAGCAGCCAGGCCGATGGGCTGGGCCAGAACCCGGTCGCGAGCTTCGCCACCGCATAGGCCACCACGACCGAGATGATGATGACGATGCCGCCCATCGTGGGCGTGCCCCGCTTGGTGTGGTGCGAGGTGGGTCCGTCGTCGCGGATGAGCTGGCCGTACCCCTTGGAGACGAGCACCGAGATCGCCCACTTGGTCCCGACGAGTGTGCCCAGGAGTCCGAGGGCACCAGCGATCAGGACAGCAAGCACGGGGCGATTTCCTTTCGAAGACGGGTCGTCACCGGTCAGCGGCGAGCAAAGCGTCGGCGACACGTTCGAGACGTTCGCCCCTCGATGCTTTCACGAGCACCACGTGACCGGGCCGCAGGCTCCTGTCGAGTGTACGGATGGCGTCGCCGGCCGTCGCGGCGACCTCGGCGATCGGTCCCGCACCGCGGGCGATGTCGTCCGCATGGTCGCCGACGGCGATGACGCGCCCGATCCCCAGGGCGGATGCCAGCGCGCCGAGGGCTTCGTGCTCCTCGCTCGCCCGGTCGCCCAGCTCGAGCATGCTGCCGAGGACCGCGATCGCGTCCGCCGGGTCGGCCAGCCCGGTGAGGGCCCGCAGGGCGGCCTCCATCGACTCGGGGTTGGCGTTGTACGCGTCGTTGACGACGATCACGCCGTCCTCGCGTTGGTGGCGCTCCATCCGCATCGGCGACACCGGCCCCGCCTGCGCCAGCGAGGCGAGAGCGGACTCGGTGGGGATGCCGGCGGCGCGGGCCATCGCCAGCGCCGCGGCAGCGTTGAGCACCTGGTGCGGACCCAGCTGCGCGACCGTGAGGTCGTGTTCGGTCCCGTCGACGCGGGCGAGCACATGGGGATGTCCCGCCTGATCGGTGGTGACGGGCCCGACGAGGCGCACATCGTCACCGCCGGCGCCGAAGGTGGCCACCCGAGCCGAGGTCCGCGAACTCATCGCGGCGACCCGGTGGTCGTCGGCATTGAGGATCGCCACGCCGCCCGCCTCCAGGGCCTCGATGATCTCGCCCTTGGCCTGTGCGGTCACCTCGGGCGTACCGAACTCGCCGAGATGGGCCGAGCCGATGTTGAGGACGGCGCTGATGTCCGGCGGCGCGATCTCGCACAGATAGGCGATGTGCCCGACCCCCCGTGCACCCATCTCGACGACCAGATAGCGGGTCGAGGCATCGGCCTGGAGCACGGTGAGCGGCACCCCGAGCTCGTTGTTGAACGATCCGCGGGGAGCGATGGTCGGAGCGTGGTCGCCGAGCACACCGGCCAGCATGTCCTTGACGCTCGTCTTTCCCTGCGATCCGGTGATCGCGATGACGGTGAGCTCCCGACGGGCGCGCAGCTGCGCGAGGCTGTGCCGTGCCAGCGCGGCCAGCGCGGCGGGGACATCGTCCACCAGCACGGTCGGCCCCTCGGTGTCCCGGGTGACCAGGGCCAGCGCGGCGCCGTCGGCGAAGGCTCCCGGCACGTAGCCGTGGCCGTCGACCCGCTCGCCGGCCATCGCCGCGAAGACCGCCCCAGGGACCACTTCGCGCGAGTCGATCACGACCGGACCCGCAACGGGTAGCGCGGGATCAGCGCGCAGCACCCCGCCGGTGACCTCGGCGATGTCGGCGGCGGTGAGGCCGGCGATCACGTCCGGGCCTCCAGACATTCTCGGACGACCGTGCGGTCGTCGAAGGGGTGGACGATGCCGTCGACCTCCTGGCCCCGCTCGTGCCCCTTGCCGGCGATCACGAGGGTGTCCCCCGCGCGTGCCATCGAGACGGCCTCGGCGATCGCGGCGCGACGGCCGGCGACCTCGACCACCTCGGTCCGGGCGGCCCGCGCCCCCTCGATCAGCGCGGCCCGGATGTGGGCCGGGTCCTCCGAACGGGGATTGTCATCGGTGACGACCAGCACATCGGCTCGCTCGGCGGCGGTCGCCCCCATCACGGCGCGCTTGCCCCGGTCGCGGTCGCCGCCGGCGCCGAGCACGATGATGAGGCGTCCCGAGGTGACCGGCCGCAGCGCCTCGAGCACCGCGACGATCGCATCGGGCTTGTGGGCGTAGTCGACGACGACGGTGAAGTCCTGGCCCGCCTCGACCCGCTCCATCCGGCCGGGCACGCCGGGGCTGCGGGCGAGACCGGCCGCCAGGGCGTGCGGATCGCGACCGGTGGCGGCGAGTGCCGCCACCACTGCGGCGGCATTGGACACGTTGAAGGCACCCGGGAGCGGGACGGACAGCTCGACCTCGCCGTGCTCCGGGGTCCGCAGGAGCGCGCGCGAGCCGAGCGCCTCGGCGTGGATCTCGCCGACCTGCCAGTCGGCGGGCTCCCCCCGGGTCGACACGGTCGTCACCGGGACCGTGGCCTCGGCGGCCAGCCGGCGGCCCCAGTCGTCGTCGACCAGCACCACGCCCGCTCGGGCATGCGTGGGCGTGAACAGCCGTGCCTTGGCCTGGAAGTAGTCCTCCATGTCGGTGTGGAAGTCCAGGTGGTCGCGGCCGAGGTTCAAGAACACCCCGATATCGAAGCGGAAGCCGTCGACGCGCCCCTTGACGAGGGCGTGGCTCGACACCTCCATCGCGCAGGCGGTCACCTCCTCCTCGCGCATGACCGCGAAGAGGGCCTGCAGCGCGGGGGCCTCGGGTGTGGTGAGGCTGGACGCGGCGGGGATGCCGGCGATCCGCGTGCCGATGGTGCCGATCACCGCGGGTCGCTCGCCGCTGAGGGCGGCCTCGGCGAGATAGGTGCTGGTGGTCTTGCCCTGGGTCCCGGTGATGCCGACGGTGGTGAAGGCCTCGCTGGGATGGCCGTACAGGTCGGCCGCGAGGCCCGGCAGCTCGCTCCGCGGGTCCTCGACGACGAGATAGGGCAGCCCATCGGGGACACACTGCGTCCCCCGGGCGTCGGTGAGGACGGCCACGGCCCCCGAGCTGGCGGCGCGGTCGGCGAATCGGGCGCCGTGCGTGCTCGCACCAGGCAGCGCGGCATAGAGATCGCCGGGCCGGACATCGGCCGTGTTCAGACTCAGCCCCGTCACCTCGGCATCGCCGTGGGGACGGACGCCGAGCTGCGAGGCCAGTGAACGCAGTGAACGATGCGGGGGCTCGGTGGGCCGTACGCGCATGGACTCCTCAACCACGCCTCCCAACTTAGAGGCTCCGCCCTCGACGCCGCACACGCGACGCCCGTGTCGTCCCGCTCACCAGTACTGCGCGACCTCGGGCGACGGCGAACCGGTCGGCATGACGCCGAAACGCTCCAGCGCCATCGACATGATGTCGTGGAAGATCGGACCCGCCAGCGAGCCGCCTCCCGCACCGCCGGGCGCCTTGTCGATGACGACATAGGTGACGAATCGCGGCTTGTCCGCAGGGGCGAAGCCGACGAAGGACACCAGGTTCTGGCCCCGCAGATAGCGTCCGGTGTCGGGATCGACGCGCCACGCCGTACCTGTCTTGCCCGCCACCCGGTAGCCCTCGATCTGCGCCGCGGGAGCGGTGCCGTCGTCGGCGGTCACGGCCTCCATCATCCGGGTGACCTGGGCGGCCGCGTCGGGTGACACGACGCGCTCCGGCTCGTCCTGCTCGATCTTCTTCTCCGTGCCGTCCGGGGCGATGGTGGACTCCACCACGGTCGGGTCGCATCCCATGCCGTCATTCGCGATGACGCCGATGGCGCGCAGCATCTGCACGCCGGTGACCGAGATGCCCTGGCCGAAGGCGGTCGTCGCGTGCTTCGCCCGGGTCCAGGCGTCGGGTGCCTCGACGATGCCCCCGGACTCGCCCGGCAGGCCGACCCCGGTCTGCTCGCCGAAGCCGAACTTGCGCAGGTAGTCGTAGAAGGTCTGGTCGTCCATCTGCTGGGCGGCCACGATCGTGCCGAGATTGGACGACTGGGCGATGACCCCGGCCGCCGTCATCTGCAGCACGCCGTGATCCCAGTGGTCGCCGATCTGGAAGCCGTCGATCGTCATGCTCTCGGGCACGCGCACCTTGGAGTCGGCATTGATGAGTCCCTGATCGGCCAGCGCCGCCATCGTGACCGGCTTCATGACCGATCCCGGCTCGTAGACGGTCTGGGTGGCGCGCGAGACGGTGTTCTGGTCGGTGATGCCCTGACGGGTGTCCGGATTGAAGGTCGGCGCCTGCGACATCTGCAGGATCTGGCAGGTCTTGACGTCCATCGTGATCGCCAGACCCCAGGCGGAGCCGGTCGAGGACACGACCTCGGACAGCCGCTGATCGGCGAACCACTGCAGGTCGCGATCGATGGTGGTCTTCACCGCGGTGCCGGGCACCATCTCCTCGACGGTGTTGTCGGCCATCGGGATCCGCTGACCGGTCGAGGACACCTCATAGGTGCTCGATCCGTCGGTGCCGGTCAGCTGGTCGTCGAACATCTGCTCGATGCCCTGGACGCCCTTGCCGGAATTGTCGGTGAAACCCAGCAGGTTCGCCGCGAGCGAGCCTCCCGGATAGCTGCGCAGGTTCTCCTTCTCGGTGAAGACCCCCGTGTAGTCGGCATCGCGGACGGCCTTGACGGCATCGGAGGCCTCGGAGGCGGGGATGTCACGGACGACGTAGACGAAGCGGGAGTCCGGGGTGCGGAGCTTCTCGATGGTGTCGAAGTAGTCGATCTCCCCCGGGAGCTGCTCATAGAGGATGCGGGCGATCTGCGGGGCGTGCTCGGCCGTCATGCTCGGATCGGCGGTGACCGTGAGTCCATCGGTATTGGATGCCAGCTCGACCCCGTTGCGGTCCACGATGGCCCCGCGCGGGGCGGGGACGGTGGTCGTCGCGGTGCCGTTCTGCACGGCCATCGCCGCATAGGCCTTGGCGTCGACCCCCTGGATCTGGAAGAGCCGCAGACCGAAGACGAGGAAGACGAACAGTGCCACGGCGAGACACCACTGCACTCGACGGCGCGTGATCGCAGTGATCATTCCGGGCCTCCTTCTCCGGCCGGGATCGGCTGGCCGATGACGGTGCCGTCGGCCAGTCGCAGGAAGACCGGATTGGCGGGCGGCACCATCCCGGCATTGGTCGCCTTGTCGGCAAGGGACTGCGGGGACTGCAGATCCTGCAACTCTCGCGCCAGGCCCTCGCGCTCGATCCGCAGACTCTCGTTCTCGCGGGTCAGGTCGGACAGCACGAAGGACTGGCTCTGCATGATCGTGCTCATGATGATGAGGCCGACGAGGCCGACGCCGAGCACGGTCAGCAGCACGACCACGAAGGGGGCGCGCTTGGCGCGTTGACGGACCGGGGCGACCAACCGCAGTCCGGCGGAGCGGACCTCGTGACCCCGTGCGACGAGGGCACGACCGGCCTGGCTGGCAGCCGCGCTCCCCCGGCTCATCGGCACCGCCCGGACGGACGCGAACCCGACGGGCGCGGCAACGGGCGTTCGATCGCCAGCGAGCGGCACGAGCTAGGCCTGATCATGAGCGATCCTTTCGACGGCGCGCAGACGGACGGGATTGGCCCGGGGGTTCTCGGCGATCTCGGCATCCGAGGCGCGTTCGGCGCCCCGGGTGAGGAGCCGGAACCGGGGCTCGTACTCGGGCGGCACCACCGGGAGATCCCGGGGCGCCGTGCTGGTGGTGGCCGCGGCGAAGGCGCGCTTGGTGATGCGGTCCTCCAGTGAGTGATAGGAGAGCACCACGACCCGCCCGCCGAGGCCGGTGAGACCGAGCGCCGCCGGCAATGCCCGCTCATAGGCACCGAGCTCGTCGTTGACCTCGATGCGCAGCGCCTGGAAGGTCCGCTTCGCCGGATTGCCGCCGGTGCGGCGTGCCGGGGCGGGGATCGACCCGCGGACCAGGTCGACCAGGCGCGCACTGCGGGTGAAGGGCTCGCGATCGCGCTCGCGGACGATGGTGCGAGCGATCTTGCGAGCGAACTTCTCCTCGCCGTAGTCGCGCAGCACCCGGGTGAGCGCCTGCTCGTCGTAGGTGTTGAGCACCTCGGCGGCCGTCAGTGGGTCCTCGGGGTTCATCCGCATGTCGAGCGGGGTGTCCTGGGCGTAGGCGAAGCCGCGCTCGGCCTGGTCCAGCTGCATCGAGGAGACACCGAGGTCGAAGAGCACGCCGGTCACCCGTCGCGCCCCGGCGCCGTGCACGGCGGCCTCGATGTCGTCGTAGACGGCGTGAACCGGGGTGAACCGTTCGCCGAAGCGCTCGAGACGTGCGGTCGCCCGGCGCAGAGCATCGCCATCGCGGTCGATGCCGATGACCCGCGCCGTGGAGAAGTGCTCCAGCAGGGCCTCGCTGTGGCCGCCGAGCCCCAGGGTGGTGTCGACGAGCACCGGCGTGTCGGCATCGCGCACTGCGGGATCGAACAGGTCCAGCACCCGATCGGCCACCACGGGGATGTGCCGCGGCGCCGTCACCAGGCCCCCAGCACCAGGGAGAGCAGGACCACCAGTCCGGTGCTCGCGCCGAGCGAGACCGCCATGACGGCCAGCCGCTCGGCGATCTGCACCCGGACGCGCTCCGCCGGTCGCTGGCCGGCGGTCACGAGCGCCGATCCCCGCCCGCATGGTTCTGACACCGGGGAAGTGATGTCAGATCCACCCAGGCGGGCATCGCCGCCCGCGCCGTCGATCAGAAGATGCCCGGCATGACCTCGTCGGACATGTCGGCGAAGTCGTCCTCCTGCCCGGCGGAGAACTCCTCCCAGCGGCGCGAGTCCCAGATCTCGATGCGATCCATCGCGCCGACGACCGTGCACTCGCGCTCGAGGCTCGCCCACTCGCGCAGCACCGGCGGCACGGAGATGCGCCCCTGCTTGTCCGGCGTCTCCGAGGACGCCCCGGAGAAGAGCATCCGCAGGAAGTTGCGCGCCTGCCGATTCGTGAAGGGGGTGTTGCGCACCCGATCGGTGAACTCGTTGAAGGACTCCGTGGTCCAGCCGTAGATGCAGTGCTCCTGGCCACGCGTGAGGATCACGCCCTGCTCCAGCCGGGGCCGGAACTTCGCCGGCAGGAACAACCGCCCCTTGTCGTCCAGACGCGGGGTGTAGGTGCCGAAGAAGTTGGTGACGTCGGGATTCACCACGGCCCTCCTCACCTCGCGTCTTGAGCCACATGGCCGGCTGCTCCTTCACTAGCTCCTCCATTTTGCACCACTCTAACCCACTATGCACCACCTTCCCCCTCAATCTCTGCAGATCCACCTCGTGTCGCACCCGGACACGACAAAGGCCCCATCGGCGAATCGCCAATGGGGCCAAGGAAAAGCCGCCCTCACCTCACGGTGGGGCGGCTGGTGGTGGAGAGTGGTGCGTCAGTGGAGGGCGATCATCGCCCATCGTCCTGCCGGCGGTTCCATCGCTCCTCCATCCGGTCCACGAAGGAGCCGGACGAGGGGGCGCCTCCGCGCGGACCGACGGGACCGGTCGAGGCATCGTCGCCGCCGATCATGCCCTGGCGCCAAGTGCGGATGAACGCATAGGAGGCACCGACCATCACGACGAAGCCGATCGCACCGAGCCAGGTGGAGGCGGTGACCGCCCCGCCGAGGAGCAGGCCCATGCCGATGACGAAGGCCACGGCCGCGAGCGCGACGATCTTGCGATGGCGGGCGGCCAGCTTCGACCCGCGCAGGGTCGAGGCGAAGTCGGGATCTTCCTCGGCCAGCGACTGCTCCAGCTGGGCCAGCAGGCGGGCCTCTTCGTCTGAAAGCGGCACGATGGACTCCTTGCTCGGTGGTTAGGACAATTCTAGGCAGGCGATCTGCTGGAGACCACCCGAGCAGGCAGCGAATTCGTGACGCTCGCGTGCGGCACTCTCCACGGCGAACAATGCCTCGCGCGCGCCGGGCTCGACATCGACCACCGCGCTGGGGACGAGATCGGCGAAGACGCGGAGCCCGCGGGTCGCCGCGGGACGGAATCCGGCGGCCGCCAGCAGGGCGTCGAGTTCCTCGCTGAAGTAGCGCCGGGGACCGTGCTCGTCCGGCACCCAGTGGGCCACCGGGCGCTCCACCAGCGCCTGGGCACCGGCGAAGTCACCGGCGATGGCGCGCCCGATCGCCGCGCTGACACGGCCCGGCACCACGATGCTCAGCCGACCGCTCGGCGCGAGGGTCCGGGCCACCTGCTGGAGGGCGAGCACCGGATCGTCCACGTGCTCGACGACCCCGTGGCACAGCACGAGATCGATCGTGCCCTCGTCGACGTGGTCGGCGAGATCTCCCGTGTCCCCCAGCACCTGGGTGAGGGAGACACCCGCGTCATCGGCGCGCCGTGCCAGCGCGGCGAGCGCATCGGGACTCGGGTCGATGACGATGACCTCGTGGCCCTCGGCGGCCAGCCGAACGGCATCGCCGCCCGTGCCTCCACCGACATCGAGCACCCGCAGCCGGCGGTCTCCCTCGGAGGCCACGGCCTCGAGCGCATCGCGTACCGCCTGCCACATGACCTCCGCGCGCACCGGTCCCATGACTCCACCTTAGGGGTTACCCGGGCTCGCGGGGCCGGTTGCCCACGACACCCCATCGGGGCGGTGAGCCATCAGCGGCGAGGGACCTCGCCGAGTTGGGCCGCGATGGCGGCGGTCGCCGATCCGATGAGTTCGAGCGAGGGACCGGGATGGGCGTGTGCACCGGCATAGAAGAGACCGTCCCGTGCAGCCGCCCCGGGGCGCTCCACCGCCGCATGCCAGCCGCGCCAGGCCCAGCCGTCGTGTCCGATCTCGACCAGCTCGCGCGGAGCGAGATCGCGACGCGCCTCGACCAGGCTCCGCCAGCGGAGACCGGCGGACGCCAGCACATCGAGGGCGTCTCCGCCAGCCCGGTTCTCCACCACCCAGTGCGAGGGTCCCGACCGCCACACCCGCACCGGACGATCGGCGTGCAGCACGATGTCCTCGGGCAGTCCGGGATCCTCCGACAGCCGCAGCAGCGTGCGCGGAGCCGGGATCCGTCGCACCAGGCTCGGCTCGGCGGCGGAGGCCGGCAGAGCGGGAGCGCACCAGACGACGACCTCGGCGTCCACCGCACCGGCATCGGTGTCGACTCCGGTGACGCGTCCGTCCGCGGCGCGGCGCACATCATGCGCCTCGGTGTCCAGGCGCACGTCGACCTTGCGCTCGCTCATCCGCCGCGTCAGCGCATCCGCCAGGGCCGGGAGCCCTCCCTCGAACCGCCAGCGGCCGAAATTGCGTTCCGCGTAGTGCCAGACGGCCACGACACCTGGAGTCTGTGCCGGATCGTCCCCCTCCAGCCGCGCGGCATCGAGCACCAGCGAGCGCATGCGTCGATCCCGCAGGTCCCGGCGCGCGACCCTCCGCAGGGAGCGCCGGGGCCGGATCTGTCGCCGATAGGCCGGTTCGAGGGAGCCGTCGTAGACCTCGTCCAGGACCCGGCGACGGAAGGCATCCCACCGGGGAGCGAGCGAGTCGACCCAGGGCGACCATTGGTCGCCGCCGAAGGCCTGCTCGATGGCATCATGCTGGTCGCCGCGCATGCCGAAGGGCAGATCGAGCACATCGCACCGACGGCCCCGCACCAGGATGTGCCGGCGGGGCCCGGCGGGGGTCAGGTCGAGGACCCGGTCCAGCTGACGACCGGACTTGCGGAAGAGATCGCGGAAGACCCCCGGCAGGGTCACGGTGTCCGGATACAGCTGCCAGGCGTGGTCATCCCACCAGAGACCGCGCAGCCGGCCCCCCAGCTCGTCGCCGCGTTCGAGGAGCGTGACCTCGTGGCGGAGCTTGGCGAGCCGCGCGGCGGCACTCAGGCCGGCGAATCCCGCGCCGACGACCACGATCCTCGCCATGGGCGGCAGCTTACGGTGTCGCCATCCGGCCCCGGCCCTCTGCGGGGCACTCCGGTGGCCCGCCACGCGCCGCGAGCGATGGGTCGCCGCGAGCGGTGAGTGGTCAACCACTCGAGAGCGGTAGCCCGTCGCCTCCCGCGCACGCCCCTCGCAGCGACGATCCGGGTGGTCGACCGGTCACCGCCATCGGGCCCTGACGAGGTCGGTGCGTCATCAACGACGACCCCGCCCCTCGTGGTTGGCCACGCACCGCGATGCATCGCGGTGCCGAGGCGGTGCGCCATCACCCACGATCGGGCGCGCCTGTCTCGTGCCCGCCGACGGTGGTTGATCACTCACCGCCCTCGGAGCGCGGTGCCGATCAGATGAGTCCCTCGTCGCGCAGCGCCTGGAAGATCTCGCGGGTCGCCTTCGACCGGTTGAGGGTCATGAAGTGCAGACCGGGCGCTCCCGCGGCGAGCACATCGCGGCACAACTGCGTCGCGAGCTCGATGCCCTTGGCCCGCACCGCGGCGCGGTCCTCGGCGAGCGGCTCGATCTGCTCCAGCACCTCGGCGGGCAGCGCCGCACCGGACAACTCGGCCATCCGGGAGACCTGGGCCAGGTTGAGGATCGGCATGATGCCCGGGACCACCGGCAGATCGCAGCCGCGGTCGGCGAGCCGGCGCACCAGATCCACATAGTCGCTCGCGCGGAAGAACAGCTGGGTGATCGCGAACTCGGCTCCGGCCTCGGCCTTCGCGACCAGCACATCGGCGCACGCATCCCGGTCGGCCGCATCGGGATGCCCCTCGGGGAAGGCCGCGACACCGACGGTCAGGCCACCGAGCCGCGCCGCGAGCTCGACCAGCTCGATCGCGTGGTCCATGCCCTCGGGGTGACGCTCCCACGGCGCCCGGGGCCCGCCCTGCGGGTCGCCGCGCAGCACCAGCACGTGATCGACCCCCGCCGCGAGGTACTGCTTCAGCACATTCTCGATCTCGGCGGTGCTCTGACCCACGAGGGTCAGGTGACCCACCGGCTTCATCGACGACTCCCGCGCGATCCTCTCGGTGACGCGGATCGTGCGGTCCTGATGGGTGCCTCCGGCCCCATAGGTCACCGACACGAAGGTCGGGTCCAAGGGCTCGAGGTCGGCGATCGTCCGCCAGAGCTGCGCCTCACCCTCGTCATCCTTCGGCGGGAAGAACTCGAAGGACGTGGTGGGGCGGTCGCTGTGGAGGGCGTCGACGAGGGAGCGATCAGGTACGGGCACGGCTCCACGGTATCGTCGTCGCCGTGACGACCTCCCTCGACGATTCCACATTCCGAGAGCAGGTGGGGCGTGAGCTCGTGCGCTTCGCCGAGCTGCAGCGCGGACATCTCGCCGTCGTGGACGACGAGGTCGCCGGGATCGTGGACGCCGCGCTGGACTTCGTCGGCGGCGGCAAGCTGCTGCGCCCTCTCTTCTGCTATGCCGGCTGGCTGATCGCCGGTGGCGCCGCCGGAGACGAGCGGATCGCCCGCGCCGCGTCGGCCTTCGAATGGCTCCAGGGCAGCGCGCTGGTCCACGACGACCTGATGGACGGGTCCGACACCCGCCGCGGACGCCCCAGCGTGCACCGGGCCTTCGAGCAGGCGCACCGGCGCGAGGGCCGGATCGGCGATGCGGAGCGCTTCGGCGGTCAGGTCGCGGTCCTGCTGGGCGACCTGATGCTGAGCTGGGCCGATGACGTCGTCCGCTCGGTCCCCCAGGAGGAGGACTGGCATCTTCCCAGCGCGCTCGGCTACTGGGACCTGGCCAAGACCGAGGTCATCGCCGGACAGTATCTCGATGTCGTCGCCCAGACCCGGGACCGGCTCGACGCCGAGGACGCGCTGCGGGTGGTCCGCTTCAAGTCCGCGAAGTACACCGTGGAGCGTCCCCTGCATGTCGGTGCGGCGCTCGCCGGCGCCTCCCCCGAGCTCATCGACGGGCTCTCCGCCGTGGCGCTCCCCCTCGGCGAGGCCTTCCAGCTGCGCGATGACATCCTGGGCGTGTTCGGCGACCCGTCCACCACCGGCAAACCGGCCGGGGACGATCTGCGCGAGGGCAAGCGCACGGTGCTGATCGCCCGCACCGCCGAGCGCGATGACCCGCAGCGGCTCTTCTCGCTGCTGGGACGCGACGACACCGTCGCCGAGCTCACGATGCTGATCGACCGGAGCGGCGCCCGCGCCGATGTCGAGGCCGACATCGCCCGCCTGGAGGCGCGGTCCGATGCCGCCCTGGCGGCCCTCGGCGAGCAGGCGGTGGCCGTTCTCGGGCCGCTCGCGCGCGCCACGACACGTCGCGTGCGCTGAGACCCGGGCGCGCCATCGCGGCCCGGATCAGCCGACCTCTGCGCGGGGTTCTCTACACTCGAAGGGGCTCGGGACGAGCCGCCGTCCCAGGTTCAGGAGGACAGACGTGAGCGTCGCCGGAGATCAGGCGCTGGTCGGGCATACGCTCGACCAGCGTTACGTGATCCACGAGCGTATCGCCCGCGGCGGGATGGCCAGCGTCTTCCGGGCGACGGATCTGCGTCTGGATCGTGTCGTCGCGGTGAAGATCATGCACGGCGATCTCGGTGACGCCGATGACTTCCGGCAGCGTTTCGTCGCCGAGGCCAAGGCCGCTGCCAAGCTGAACCACCGTCACGTCGTCGCGGTCTTCGATCAGGGCACCGACGGCGACATCACCTATCTGGTGATGGAGTACGTCCCCGGACGGACGCTGCGCGATGTCATCCGCGACACCGCCCCGATGTCGCCGCAGCAGGCGCTCGCCTTCCTCGACCCGATCCTGCAGGCCCTCTCCGAGGCTCATGCGGCACGACTGATCCACCGCGACGTCAAGCCCGAGAACGTCCTGATCACCCCGTCGGGCGATGTGAAGGTCGCCGACTTCGGCCTCGCCCGCGCCGTCAGCACCTCCACGACCCACTCGGGCGGCGGTGCGCTCATCGGCACGGTCTCCTATCTGGCCCCCGAGGTCGTCCTGCACCGCGCCGCCGACCCACGCGCCGATGTGTACGCCTGCGGAGCGATGCTCTTCGAGATGCTCACCGGCGACAAGCCCCATGCCGCCGACACTCCGATCCAGGTCGCCTACCGGCACGTCAACGAGGACGTCGCCGCGCCGTCGACGCTGGTGCCCGAGCTTCCCGACTATGTCGATGCCCTCGTCGCCCGGGCGACGGCCCGAGACCCCGAGCGGCGCTCACCGGATGCCCGCGTGCTGCTGCACCAGGTGCGTCAGGTCCGCCATGCCCTCGCCGCCGGCCTGCCCGATGATCCGGAGCTGGTGGCCGATCTGCGTCCGTCGCGCCGGCCGTCATCCGCCGACGAGCCAACCCAGCAGGTCGATCTCACCGGCTTTCCCCCCGAGGCCGACACGGAGGCGACGGTCGCCACCGCGGCGGCGGTACCCGAGCACACCATGGCGTGGACTCCGGCGCCCGCCGAGGCGGGTGACGCCGCGGCCGACGAGGCACCGCCCGCGCGACGCCGTCCACAGCGTGGCGCGGTGCTGTTGCTGGCGGCGCTCGTCGCACTCGCGGTCGTCGCCTTCGGCGGCTGGTATCTCGCCGACGGTCGCTACACCGATGCCCCCGAGCTGGCCGGTCTGAGCCGGGAGGACGCCGTCGACACCGCCGAGTCGGCCGGCTTCGAGGTCGAGTTCGCGCCCGAGGCCTTCCATGAGGAGGTCCCGGCCGATCACGTCATCTCGACCGACCCCGAGGCCGGCGAGCGCGTGCTGCCTGGCGCCACGATCTCCATCACGGTCTCCAAGGGGCAGGAGCGCTACGAGGTGCCCGATCTGGCCGGTCGCACCCTGGACGAGGCGCGCACCGTCATCGGCTCGCTGAATCTGACCGTGGGCGACCTGCCCGAGGAGTTCCACGAGGAGATCCCCGAGGGCAGCGTGATCCGCGTCGCCAATCACGATGTCGGGGAGCGGGTCAAGCGCGACACGGCCCTCGACCTGGTCATCAGCAAGGGACGCGAGCCGATCGGCATCACCGACTTCACCGGCAAGCCGGCCGACGAGGCGCGCTCCGGGCTCGAGGACCTCGGCTTCCTCGTCAATGTCGACGAACAGTTCAGCGACGAGGTCGACGAGGGCGTCGTGATCTCGCAGAACCCGCAGGGCGGGAATGGCTTCCGCGGGGACACCGTCACGATCGTCGTCTCCCAGGGGCCCGAGATCATCGAGGTGCCCGACCTGTCCGGCATGACCGAGGACGAGGCGCGCAAGGCCCTGGAGGATCTCGGACTGGAGATCAACGCGACGCGCAATCCGCTCGCCGGCGGTGAGCCCAAGGTCCGGTTCCAGAGCCCGAGCCCCGGCTCGGAGCGCGAGCGCGGCGACACGATCACCGTCTTCTTCAGCTGACCGATTCTCCCGCGCACGCCGCCGGCGAGCGGTGAGCTACGCACCCCTCGCGGGCCGGGAGACGTGCGTAGGCCACCGCTCCCAGCGGCGAGGGGTGCGTACCCGTGCAGGGCTCAGTTGTGGCCGAGCATCTCCGCGACGAGGAAGGCCAGCTCGAGGGACTGGGCCCGGTTGAGGCGCGGATCGCACAGCGTCTCGTAGCGGGTCTCCAGGTCGGCCGCCGAGAGCCGCGAGCCGCCGCCGACGCATTCGGTGACGTCATCGCCGGTCAGCTCGACATGCAGGCCGCCGGGCCAGGTGCCGAGCGAGCGATGGACCTCGAAGAAGCCGCGGACCTCGTCGATCACCGCATCGAAGTCACGGGTCTTGTAGCCGTTGTCGGTGGCGAAGGTGTTGCCGTGCATCGGATCGGTGACCCAGGCGACCTCGACACCCGCCGCGCCGACCTTCTCGATGAGCTGAGGCAGCAGGTCGCGGATCTTCTCCGCGCCGAAGCGGGTGATGAAGGTGACCTTGCCGGGGGTGCGCTCGGGGTTCAGCTTCTCGTAGAGCGCGATCGCGTCATCGGCGGTCGACGTCGGGCCGAGCTTGACGCCGATCGGATTGGCGATATGGCTCAGGAGCTCCACGTGCGCGCCGTCGAGCTGACGGGTCCGCTCGCCGATCCACACGAAGTGGCCCGAGACATCGTAGGGGCGGTCCGTGCGCGAGTCGATGCGCGTCAGCGCGTGCTCGTACTCCAGCACCAGCGCCTCGTGCGAGGAGTAGAAGTCGACCGTGTGCAGCTCGGCCGGATCCGCGCCGATGGCCGCCATGAAGGCGAGGGCGCGGTCGATCTCGGCGCCGACCCGCTCGTACCGCTCGCCCATCGGGCTGCTGCGCACGAAGTCCGTATTCCACTCGTGCATCTGGCGCAGGTCGGCGTAGCCGCCCGTCGTGAACGCGCGGATGAGATTGAGGGTCGAGCTGGACGCGTGGTAGACGTCCAGCAGGCGCTGGGGATCGTGCCGGCGCGCCTCGGGGGTGAACTCGAAGCCGTTGACCGCGTCGCCGCGGTAGGCCGGGAGGGTCACCCCGTCGCGGGTCTCGGAGTCGCTCGACCGCGGCTTGGCGAACTGTCCCGCCAGCCGGCCGACCTTGACCACCGGAACACTCGCCGCATAGGTCAGCACGACGGCCATCGAGAGCAGCACCCGCAGCTTGTTGCGGGTGTTCTCGGCCGTGACTCCCTCGAAGGTCTCGGCGCAGTCGCCGCCCTGCAGCAGGAAGGCCTCTCCGCGTGCGACCGCGGCCATCTTGTCGCGCAGCGCGTCGCACTCGCCGGCAAAGACGAGCGGGGGCATCTTCCGCAGCGTGTCGACGGTGCGATCGCGATCGATCGAGTCGGCATAGGTCGGCTGCTGCGCGGCACCGATCGCGCGCAGATCGTCAAGGCTGGGAATGCTCACCCCACCAGGATACGGGTGAGTGTCGCCGGGCCGAAATGCGGTTTCCGCCCTACTCGCTGATCTCGTCCCAGACCTCGTCCGCGGCGGCCTTCTCCTCGGCCTTGCGCTCGGCATCCGCCCGTTCCTTGTCGCGCTTCTTCGCGTCCTGGGCGTACAGGTCGACATACTCCTGGCCGGAGAGGTTCATGATCTCGTACATGATCTCGTCGGTCACCGCGCGCAGGATGAAGCGGTCGCCCTCCAAGCCCTCGTAACGGCTGAAGTCCAGCGGCTCGCCGAACCGGACACCGGGCTTGGCGAAACGCCCGAAGACCTTGCCGGGAGGGGCGATGACATCGGTATTGATGACCGCCACCGGGATCACGGGCACCTTGGCCTCGAGCGCGACCCGCGCGACCCCCGTGCGTCCCCGGTAGAGCTTGCCGTCGTGGGAGCGGGTGCCCTCGGGGAAGATGCCGCAGACCTGTCCCTCCGACAGCAGTCGCAGCTGGGTCTTCAGCGCTCCCGCGGCCGACGACCCGCTGGTGCGGTCGATCGGCACCTGGCCGGTGCCGCCGAAGAACTTCTTCTGCAGCCAGCCCTTGACCCCCGGCGCCTCGAAATACTCCGCCTTGGCCACGAAGGTCACCCGTCGCGGCATCACCAGCGGCATGAACAGCCAGTCGCTGTACGACAGGTGGTTGACGGCCAGGATGACCGGACCCTCGTCCGGCACGTTCTCGAGGCCCTCGGCGAACGGCCGGAAGATGACCCGCAGGAGCGGACCCAACGCCAGGTACTTCAAGAACCAATAGAGCACGACGGAACCATACCTCCCCTGGCCCGCGTGACCCCACTGGTGCGAGGATGTCGACATGGACGAGCGCGATGAGCGCGATGCATTCGATCGGATCGTCGAGGGACTGGATCTGGATCTGAGCGATCTGCCCGATCTCGACGAGGCCGCCGAACGTCACGCCCGCGAGCGCGAGGCCGCGGACCATGAGGCGGAGGACGCCGTCGCCGCCGGGGCCGACGGGCCGAGCGACCTGGACGACCTGCCGCCGGAGCTGCGCGATGACGCGGACGACGACGAGGTGCCGTTCTACCGCCAGGTCCCTCCCGCGCACGTCCGCCCGGCTCCGGGCACCGGACTCGCATGGGCCGGCGTGCTCGGGGCACCCGTCGTGGTGGTCGCGTCCTTCCTCTTCGGCTTCTGGGTCGACAGCTGGCTCATTGCTCTGCTGACGGTCGTCTCGATCGTCTCGGTGGCCTGGCTGTTCTGGCGCCTCCCCGAACGCGGACCCTCGCACCGGGACTGGCCAGACGACGGCGCCGAGCTGTGATCCTCGCCATGTCGGCAGCGCCGATCAGGCCCGCCTCGGGGCCCAGATGCGCACCGACGATCCGCGCCTCGGCTCGATAGCCGCGACCGGTGAGGGTCCGCGCGAAGGCGGCCCGCGCCGGGCCGAGCAGCAATGCCCCGTTGGCACTCACTCCCCCGCCCACGACGAAGACGCCCGGGTCGAGGGCGGCGGCGACATTCGCCAGGCCGACACCGAGCCAGTCGCCCACATCGGCCAGCCAGCCGACGGCCTCCTCGTCCCCGTCGGCGGCGAACCGGCCCACCAGCGCTCCGTCGACACGCGTGGCCTCGCCCTCCGCCGCGGCCAGCAGCGCCGCGCCGAACGGGGTCCCCTCCTCGACCGCCGCGCGCGCCCGCCGCTGCAGGACCCGTCCGCTGGCGTACTGCTCCCAGCATCCGCTGTTGCCGCACTCGCAGGCCCGGCCGCCGGGGACGACCTGCATGTGGCCGAACTCCCCCGCGATCCCGAAGTGCCCCCGATAGGGCTGGCCGTCGATGACGATCGCTCCCCCGATGCCGGTGCCGAGGGTCACCATGACCAGGTCCGGCTCGTTCTGGGCGGCCCCGAAGCGCCACTCGGCCCAGCCGCTCGCATTGGCGTCGTTGTCCACCAGCACGGGCAACCTGGTACGCCGGGCGATGGCATCCCTCAAGGGCTCGTGCCGCCAGGCCAGGTGGGGCGAGAAGACGACCGTGGACTGCGAGGCGTCGACATACCCGGCGGCGCCGACACCGAGCGCGCGAACCGGCCAGTCCTCGCGGAACTCCGCGGTGATCTCGGCGATCGCGTCGACCATCGCCACCGGGTCGGTGGTGGGCGTCTCGCGCCGGCTCTGCGCCAGCAGACGACCGTCCTCGTCGACGACACCCGCGGCGATCTTGGTGCCGCCGATGTCGATGCCGATGGCGAGCCGGTCAGCCATCGGCCTGTCCGGTCGTCTGCTCGACCCGTTTCTTGAGCCCCTTGAGGGCGGTGTCCACGATGACCTTCTCGGCCTTGCGCTTCAGCATGCCGAGCAGCGGCACCTTGACGTCGACATGCAGTTGATAGGTCACCTCGGTGCCGGCGTCGACCGGGCGCAGCAGATAGGCGCCGTCCATCGTCGTCAGCATCGAGGCCTCGCCGAGCAGGCTCCAGGAGACCCCCCGGTCGCCGTCCCACTCGTAGCGCAGCGTGAACTCGTCGCTGATCGGCGCCGCCGCCAACACGAACCGCACATCGCGGGCACGTCCGCCCGGACCATCGGCGACGATGCTGGCCTCCTGCATGCCGGTGGCCCACTGGGGGTAGCGCTCGAAGTCGGCGATCACCGCCATGACATCGGCCGCGGGGGCGGCCACGACGATGCTGCTCTCGGTGCGCGCCATCGGATCTCCTGAGTCGGTGGGAACGGCCGGGAGCATCGCTCCCCGTCACAGCCTAGTGTCCTGTGTCGGAGGTTCGTTGCCGAGAGGCGTCGTCCGGGTGGATGCACCGCAAGGCGGCGGAGCGCAGGCAGGCTGGACGCCTTTCGAGTGACGCCAACGCAGCGGGGCGCCGCCCGGGCGGCGAAAAGCGGTGATGAACCTTCGACGCAGGGCACTAGCGAGGGGCGGCCCTGACGAGGGGTCACCGGGAGTAGGGTGGCGTGCTGTGAGTACTCCGGACGCCAGTGAACTCGGCAACCTCTCGCACGACCTGCTGGATCGCATTGTCGAGGCCCCTGACGCGGTGGCGCTGCGTCAGCGCGTCGACGGCGAATGGCGGGACGTGACGACCCGCGAGTTCCACGCCCAGGTTGTCGCGGCCGCCAAGGGGCTGATCGCCGAGGGCGTGAACGCCGGCGACCGGGTCGCGATCATCGCCAAGACCCGCTACGAGTGGACGGTCCTGGACTACGCGATCTGGTGGGCCGGTGCCGTGACCGTGCCGGTCTACGAGACCTCGTCGGCCTCGCAGATCGCCTGGATCCTCTCCGACTCGGGTGCCACCCATGTCTTCGTCGAGACCGATGACCATCGCGATCGCGTCGAGAAGGCCCGCTCGGAGGCTCCGAACGTGCGGATGATCCGCGCCGTCGACGAGGTCCTGACCGCGCTGGCCGCCGCTGGGGAGGACATCGACGATGCCGCGATCGAGGAGCGCCTCGCCACGCTGTCCTCGGACTCGATCGCCACCTTGATCTACACCTCCGGCACGACCGGGCGGCCCAAGGGCTGCGAGCTGACCCACGGCAACTTCCGGGCCGAGCTGGGCGGCGCCATCGAGATCCTGCCGGAGATGTTCGCCGAGCCCGAGGCCTCGACCCTGCTCTTCCTGCCGCTGGCCCATGTCTTCGCCCGGATCATCCAGATCGGGGCGATCCGCTCCGGTGCCGTCCTCGGCCACACCGCCGATATCCCGGACCTCGTCGAGCACCTGGGCGAGTTCCAGCCCACCTTCGTGCTCGGCGTGCCGCGGGTCTTCGAGAAGGTCTTCAACTCCGCCAGCGCCAAGGCCTATGCCGAGGGCAAGGGCAGGATCTTCGACCGCGCCGCCCAGGCCGCGATCGCCTACAGCCGCGCGACCGAGGACGGCGGGCGCGCCGGTCTCGGCCTGCGCGCACGTCATGCGCTGTTCGACCGGCTCGTCTACGGCAAGCTGCGCGATGCCCTCGGCGGCAAGGCCGGCTATGCGATCTCCGGCGGCGCGCCGCTCGGCGACCGGCTCGGTCACTTCTACCGCGGTATCGGCGTGACCGTGCTCGAGGGCTATGGGTTGACCGAGACCACCGCCGCGCTCGCCGCCAACCGCGTCGAGCGGCAGCGGATGGGCACCGTGGGCCTCCCCTTCCCCGACACCGAGGTCAAGGTGGCCGAGGACGGCGAGCTGCTCTTCCGCGGCCCCCAGGTGTTCGGCGGCTACTGGAACAATCCCGAGGCCACCGCGCAGGTGCTCACGGAGGACGGCTGGTTCCACACCGGCGACCTCGGCGAGATCGACGACGAGGGCTTCATCCGGATCACCGGGCGCAAGAAGGAGATCATCGTGACCGCGGGGGGCAAGAACGTGTCCCCGAGCGTGCTGGAGGACCGCGTCCGCGCACATCCCTATGTCAGCCAGTGCCTCGTGGTCGGCGATGGCAAGCCGTTCATCGCCGCGCTCGTGACGATCGATCCGGAGCACTGGGACGGCTCGCTCGACGATGATGCCCTGCGCGAGGCGATCCAGGGCGCGATCGACGAGGCGAACACGCAGGTGTCACGGGCCGAGTCGATCCGCAAGTTCGTGATCCTCGACGAGGACTGGACCGAGGACAACGGCTACCTGACCCCCTCGTTCAAGGTGAAGCGGCCGGTCGTGCTGCGGGACTTCCACGACACGGTCGAAGCCCTCTACGTCCGCTGAACGCCCCCACGACCGGCCCGGTAGCCCATCCTCATCCCGCCGGCAGCGGTCGATCTTCGATAGAGGTGATGGTCCACCGCCGCCGGTCGGATGATCACGAGGCCAGCTGTTCCAGCTGCTCGCGCCACTGGGCCGTGACGGCGGCCAGATCGGTGCCCAGCGTCTCGCGCAGCGCCGTGTCCACATCGGCTCCGGCGACCACGGCATCGTAGAACGCCCTCACCCGCTCGTCGCCGTAGTCCTCCACCAGCATGCGCATCGCGAGCCAGGCGGACTCGTAGACGGCGGTGACCCGGCCCGCGTCGGCGAAGTCCTGCGGCGTCGGCAGGGCGCCGGGGGCGCCGCTCTCGCGCACTTCGGCGAGGATGCGCCCAGCGCTGGTGGCCAGGGAGGCGTCGTCACCGCGCAGGGCGATCTCGTCGGCATAGCCTTCGGCCACCCACATCTCGACCCGCGAGCCGACGACCCGGGTGAGCTGGTGGACCGCCTCATGGGTGAGGACGATCTGCCGGCCGCGCTCGTCCATCTCGGCGAAGACCGCTGGATTGAGGGCGACCACCGCCCCCTCATCGGAGGCGGCGTCGAGGCGTGTGGTGACCGCGGCGATCGCCGCGGCCTCGTCCGGAGCCCGACCGGCGAGACGCCCCAGCCCGGCATCGGTCGCGGGCACGACGAGGGCGAGCCGGTCTCCGACCGTCTCCCCGAGCTCGCGTCGCGCGCGTTGCGCGGCAGTCGCAGCCAGCGGCGCGATGTCCTCGACCTGGGCGCCCCCGAGAGCGACGACCACCGCGTCCTGGTCGGCCTGGACCTCGACCTCGCCGGCCATCCACAACGGCAACGGAGCGTCGTCGCGGGCTGCCGTGCCCGTCCAGGCGAAACCGTCCCCGGCCGGGCGCATGACCAGATCGACCTCGCTGTCCCGTTCGGCGGCCGGGAGCACGGAGCCGTCCGTCCGCCAGGTGACGTGCACGGTGACCGTCGTCGAGCCGTCGGCGCGCGTGGGCGCCTGTCCGCCGTCACGGTAGGAGAAGACCGGATCGGCTCCACCCACCGCCGTCAACGCGACCGCGGCGGTCCGGGCAGTCTCGGTTCCCCCGGCGGCGGCGATCAGGTCCTCTCCGATCGAGCCGCTCATCTCCCGCAGCTGCCGGTCGACCACGCGCGCGGCGTCATCGGGATAGGAGACCTCGGGTGGAGACGCCGATGGGCGCCAGGGCTGCTGCCACAGCAGCACCCCGGCGCCCATCAGCACCACGATCACGAGGGCGATCAGATTCGCCCTCAGCAGGCGAGAGGGTCCCGTCGCGGGCCCCTCCGCCATGGCGTCGCTGGATCAGCCGACGCGGGCGGCGACGTCGAAGCCGCCGAGACCGACGATCTCGACCGTCTTGCCCGGACGCGGCGCGTGGATGACCTGGCCGTTGCCGATGTACATGCCGATATGCGACATGCTCGAGTAGGCCACGAGGTCACCCGGCTGCACCTCGCTCATCGGGATACGGGTACCGGCGTTCACCTGCGGTCCGACGACGCGGGGCAGGGAGACGCCCGCTGCCGCCCACGCGGCCTGGGTCAGACCCGAGCAGTCCCAGCTGTCGGGGCCGGTGCCGCCGTAGACATAGGGATCGCCGAGCTGGGCGAGGGCGAACTCGATCGCCGCCTGCGCGTTGCCGCTGCCGGGCGGGATGTCGACCGCGGGGGCCTCGGTCTCGCCGGGAGCGTTGATCTCCTCCTGCTCGGCGGCATCGAGACGCTCCAGATCGGCCTGAGCCTGGTCGTAGGCGCTCTGCACCTCGGCCTGCTTCTCCTTGGCCTCGGCCACGGCGGCCTCGAGCTTGGCACGGTGCTGCTCGAGCTGCTTCTGGCGATTCTGCAGGTCGCGGTTGGTGTCGGAGAACGCATCGAGCGCCTCCGAACGCGAGGTGTTGAGCGCGTCGACCGCACTGAGGCCGTCCAGGAAGACCTGGGCGTCCTTGCTCGCGATGAGGTTGACGGTCGGGCCGAGGGGCGCGTCCAGGTGCTGCTGCACGATGGCGGACTCCAGCTCGGTGCGCTGCGAGTCGTACTGCGCCTGGACCTGCTCGATCTCCTGGGTCAGGGCATCGATGCGCCGCTGCAGGGTCTCCTGGTCCTCGGTGAGCTGGTTGACCTCCTCATTGGCCGCCTCGGCGGCATGGAAGGCCTGCTCGACATCGTCGGCGGTGACCTGCGGATCGGCCTGTGCCGACGTCAGACTCATGACGGCCGCGAGGCCCAATGACGTCGTTCCGACGGCGAACGCGCGAAGGCGCGTCGTGCGATGCGTGCGTGGCACGGATCAACTCCTGCTCGATACCTCGACGCCTACCGGGTGAGCTGACGGATTCGGGCTCAAGGCTGCCCTACCCCACCGGACGTGGCCCGGCGAGGATTCACCCCACACTGATTGGTTCCCCGGTCCGCCCGAAGGCGATTCGGCGGTGCCATCGCCCCCGTCGGTCGACGGAGTTCATCGATGACACAAGGCATCACTCTAGGCAACGAGCGGGGCTGATTCAACTCGCGTCGCGGTGCGTCGGCGGATCGTCGAGGGTCAACAGCCGAAGTGGTGGCACGAGTCCGGAATCGGCGAGCGCCCCGAGGGCGTCTCGCTCGGCATCGTCGAGCGCGACGATATCCTCCGGCGGCCCGAGCAACACGCTGACGACGCAGTCGCCGCAGGCGCCCGGGCTACGCACGACGCAGCTGTCGCAGTCGACGACGAGAGGATCTCCACCCGGGTCGGGAAGCGGTGTGGCAAAGCTCATGTCCTTCATGTCGCCGACGCTAGAGCGGGCCACTGACAGTTTCGCGCGGCGCCGCCCGTCCCCCGAAACTGACGGTGGGCGTCTCTACCGTGATCGACGTGTTCCAGCCCAGCTTCGACGACCTCGGCCGCCCCCTGCACGACACCACCTTCTGCATCGTCGACCTGGAGACCACCGGGGCGTCCCCGGCCAAGGGGTCCAAGATCACGGAGGTGGGGGCGGTCAAGGTGCGCGGAGGTGAGGTGCTCGGCGAGTTCCAGACCCTGGTCAATCCCGACGAGTCGATCCCCGCCTTCATCACCGTGCTCACCGGCATCACCGACCAGATGGTCATCGACGCGCCCCGCATCGCCGAGGTGCTCCCGAGCTTCCTGGAGTTCGCCCACGGCTGCGTGCTGGTCGCCCACAACGCCCCCTTCGACACCGGCTTCCTCAAACACGCCGCCGCGGAGCTGGAGCTGCCATGGCCGCGCTTCGAGGTGCTGGACACCGCGGTCATCGCCCGGCGAGCGCTGCTGCGCGACGAGGTCCCCAATGTCAAGCTCGCCACCCTCGCCGCCCGGTTCTCCCAGGTGGTGCCCGATCACCGCGCCCTCACCGATGCCCGCGCCACGGTCGACGTCCTGCACGTCCTGTTCGAACGCCTCGGTTCTCTCGGGGTCGACACCCTCGAGGAGGTCCGCGATCTCACCGCCGCGGTCGCGCCGGCCCAGCGCCGCAGACGCCACCTCGCCGACGGCCTGCCCGATGCGCCCGGCGTGTATCTCTTCCGCGACCGCGACGACCGGGTGCTGTACGTCGGCACATCACGGTCCCTGCGCAAGCGGGTGCGCTCCTACTTCACCCGCTCGGAGTCGCGCTCGCGGATGGGCGAGATGCTCGCGATCGCCGAGCGGGTCGACACCGTCACCTGCAGCAGCGCGCTCGAGGCCGCGGTCCGCGAGCTGCGACTGATCGATGCGCACCGGCCGCCGTACAACCGGCGCTCCAAGTTCCCCGAGCGCCAGTCCTGGATCAAGCTGACCCGCGAGCCCTGGCCACGGCTGTCGATCGTGACCCGGGTGAGCGATGACGCCGACTACATCGGCCCCTTCCGCCGCTCCGCCGCCGAGGCGGCCGTCGCCGCGCTGCACGAGACCTTCCGGGTGCGCCAGTGCACGACGCGCTTCGGCAAGGAGCCGCGTCGTTCGCCCTGCGCGCTCGCCGATCTCGGCCGCTGCCTCTCCCCCTGCGACGGCTCGATCGACGCTGCCGGGTACGCCGAGGAGGTCGAGCGGCTGCGCGACGCACTGCGCGGGGATCGACACGCGGCGGTCGTCGATCGCCTCGACGCCAAGATGCGCGAGCTGGCCGCGGGTGAGCGGTACGAGCAGGCCGGGGTCTGGCGCGATCGGCTGACCGCCTTCCTCCGCGGGAGTCGGCGGACCCAGCGGCTGACCGCTCTCGCCGCCGTCCCGCAGCTGATCGCCGCTGCCCCGCACGCGGACGGGTGGGAGGTCCACATCGTGCGGCACGGACGGCTGGCGGCGGCGGGCATCCTGGGCCGCCGCGCCGCCACCTGGCCCTGGATCGACGCCCTCGTGGCGGCTGCCGAGTCGGTCCCCGCGCCCACCGGCCCTGCACCCGCAGCCCTGATCGAGGAGACCGAGGCGGTGATCCGCTGGCTCGAACAGCCCGGAGTGCGGCTCATCGAGGGCACCTGGTCCTCGCCGCGCTGGAGCACCGCGCGCCACCTCGCCCGCTATGAGGTCGATCGCTCTATGCTCGCTGTGTGATCACCGCGATTGTCTTCATCGAGGCCGAGGTCTCGCAGATCTCCGAGATCGCCCAGCAGATCGCCGAGATCTCGGGCGTGAGCGAGGTCTACTCCGTGACGGGCGAGCTCGACCTCATCGCCATGGTGCGGGTCCGCTCGCACGACGAGATCGCCCGGGTGGTGCCCGATCGCATCAACAAGGTGCCCGGTGTCCTCAGCACGCAGACGCAGATCGCCTATCGCGCGTTCAGCCGCCACGACCTCGAGGACGCCTTCTCCATCGGCCTGGACTGACCGCAGAGTTCGCCCCAGGGCGGTGAGTGGCCGACCACCGACCGGGACGACCGTGGTCGACAGCTCACCGATATCGCACCCCGCCGCCGGGCGGTGACTCATCAACCACGCACGTGCAGCAGGTGGTTGCTGACGCACCGCGATCGTGACCCGCATGATTCGGGTGCCCGAAGAACCACCGCCTTCACCCGACCGTGGTTGACAGCTCACCACCCACCGGAGGGGGCCGAGGTCGGAGAGAGTCAGCCGGCGAGGCGTTGGGTGACCTGGCTCCAGCGGTCCAGGGTGGCCCGCGCGGCGCCGGAGTCGAGGGACTCGGCGGCGCGCCGCACCCCCGCTCCCAGGCGCTCGGCGAAGGTTCCCGGCTCCGCGGCGTGTGCGGCGATGCCGGCACCGGCGTTGAGCAGCACCGCATCGCGCACCGGACCGGTCTCGCCGTCGATGACGCGTCCGAAGACATCGGCGTTGAACTCCGGATCGCCTCCCCGCAGCGCATCGGGCGCCGCGAGCTCGAAGCCCAGCTCACGCGGGTCGAAGGTCTCGGCGACGATCCGCCCGTCGGGCCCGGGGAGCCACACCTGCGTGGTCGCGGAGACGGTGATCTCGTCGAGCCCGTCGTCCCCACGGAAGACGAAGGCCTCGGCCCCCCGACCCGCCATCACGCCGGCCATCAGCGGGGCCATCCGGGCGTCCGCGCAGCCGATCGCGGCCGCGGACGCGTGGGCCGGATTGGTCAACGGCCCGAGAAAGTTGAAGATCGTGGGGATGCCCAGCTCCCGGCGCACGGGTCCGGCGAACCGCAGTGCGGGATGGAACACCGGCGCGAAGCAGAAGGTGATGCCCGCCTCGGCGTAGACATCGGCGATCCGCTCGGCCGGCAGGTCGAGGCGCACCCCGAGACGCTCGAAGACGTCCGCGGTGCCGGACTGGCTGGACGCCGCGCGGTTGCCGTGCTTGACGACCCCGACCCCGGCTCCCGCGATGGTGACCGCCGACATGGACGAGATGTTGACGGTCTTGGCCATATCGCCGCCGGTGCCGACGATGTCGACCACCCGGTCCTCGATCCGCAGCGTCGTCGCCTCGGCGTACATCGCCGCCACGAGGCCCTCGACCTCCGCCAGCGTCTCCTGCTTCTGCCGCAGCGCCACCGCGAAGCCGGCGATCTGGGCCGCCGAGGCCTCCCCGGACAGGATCTGCCCCATCGCCCACTCGGCGGTCTCGGCGTCCAGGTCCGTACCCCCGACGAGCGAGGTCAGCACCTGGGGCCAGGTGTGGCTCATCGGGGAGCGGTGGCGAGACCGCGGGCGACCTCGCAGAAGACATCGGCCATCCGCAGCGGGTCGATCGGCTGCGGTACGGCCGCCTCGGCCCGCGACCAGGTGGCCAGCCAGGCGTCCTGCTCGCGAGCGGTCAGCACGATGATCGGCGGGGCGTGGAAGACCTCGTCCTTGATCTGCCGGGCGATGCCCATGCCCCCGACCGGGACCGATTCGCCGTCGAGGATGACGACATCGATACCGCCTTCGTCGAGTCGCTGGAGCACCACCGGCTCGGTGGCCACCTCGACGAACTCGACCCTCGGCAGGTCGGGGTGCGGACGCTCCCCGATGGCGGTTTTCACCGCCATCCGAACGTCGCGATCATCGCTGTACATGAGGACCCGCAGGGTGTCGTGACCGGTCACAATCGAATCGTACATAATGAGAGCGTGGCGACTACTTCTGCGATCCCCGCGTCCCGGCTCCACGGCGTCGAAGGGCGACCGTCGTATGTGACGGTCGGCACCATCGTCTGGCTCTCCAGCGAGCTGATGTTCTTCGCGGCGCTGTTCGCTGCGTACTTCACCGTGCGCAGCGCGGCCCCGGAGCTGTGGGCGCAGGAGACCGCGCTCCTCAACCTGCAGTTCGCGAGTGCCAACACCACGATCCTGGTGCTGTCCTCGTTCACCTGCCAGTTCGGCGTGTTCGCCGCGGTCCGCGGCCGCGCCGGCCGCGAGGGCTCCCTGCTGCAGATCGGCAAGTGGGGCATGCGCGAGTGGTTCATCCTCAGCTACATCATGGGGGCGATCTTCATCGGCGGCCAGGCCTTCGAGTACGCCGAGCTCGTCGAGCACGGCGTGACCATCCAGAGCTCGGCCTACGGCAGCCTCTTCTACCTGGCGACCGGCTTCCACGGCATCCACGTCATCGGCGGGCTGCTGGCCTTCCTGCTGGTCATCGGGCGCACCTATGTGGCGCGCAAGTTCACCCACGAGCAAGCCGTCTCGGCGGTCGTCGTGTCGTACTACTGGCACTTCGTCGATGTCGTCTGGGTCGCGCTGTTCGCGGCCATCTACCTGATCCAGTGAGCAAGGCTCACCTAAGCGTCACATCCCCGCGTTATCACCGATACGCTGACGAAAATCGTTGAGGAATGAGGTTCTCGGTGCGCACATTGTCGACCAGACGCCGCCACCCCCTGGCCGGCCTGTTAGTTCTCGCGGTGGGCCTGCTCATCACGGGAGGCCTGTATGCCGCGGTGGCCCCCAAGGCGGCGACGGCCGAGACCTCCTCGATCGATGACATCGAGGCGGGACGACAGCTGTTCCTCGTCGGCTGCGCGAGCTGCCACGGCGTCAACGCCCAGGGCATCGTGACCGAGGGCACCGATGACGAGCCGGGCAACTACGGTCCCTCGCTGATCGGCGTCGGGGCTGCATCGGTCGACTTCCAGATGGGCACCGGCCGGATGCCGATGGCGCAGACCGCACCGCAGGCCCCTCGCAAGAAGATCGAGTACTCCGAGGACGAGATCTCGCAGGTGGCGGCCTATGTCGCCTCGCTCGCCCCGGGACCGCAGATCCCCGATGAGCGCTATCTGGACTACGAGAGCCTCTCCGATGAGGAGATCGCCCAGGGCGGAGAGTTCTTCCGCACCAACTGCACCGCATGCCACAACTCGGTGGGCGCCGGAGGCGCGCTGCCGAACGGCCGCTATGCCCCGACCCTGCACGGTGTCGAGGCCAAGCACATCTACGAGGCCATGCAGACCGGCCCCCAGCAGATGCCCGTCTTCTCCGACGATGTCATCACCCCCGAGGAGAAGCGCGCGGTCATCGGCTACGTCAAGGCGATGAGCAGCGAGCCCGACTACGGCGGATTCAGCGGCGGCAACTTCGGCCCCGTGAGCGACGGCGTGTTCGTCTGGGTCATCGGCATCGGCGGCCTGATCGGCTTCGCCACCTGGATCGGCTGGCACGGCACGAGAACGAAGAAGAAGGCATGAACGAGCGAAGCGAGAGAACGATGAGGCACCTCATGCCGGCACCGGCATATCCTGTCTTCTCCTCGGCGGTGGCGGCATGAGCAGCGATATCGAACAGCGCACCCCCGCCGGCGATCCGATCGCCGACCCGGGCCTGCCGGCGCACCAGTACCGTCCGCAGGACGTCGACCCGGTGCAAGAGAAGCGCACGGAGCGTCAGATCGCCGGGATGTTCGGCATCGCGACACTGCTGCTGATCGGCTTCTGCGTCGCCTACTTCACGATCGGCCAGGACGAGCTGATCGTCATCCCCGGCACCAACTGGTCCGCTCTCAACTTCACGCTCGGCATCACCCTGGCCGGCGCCCTGCTGCTCATCGGCATCGGCATCATCCAGTGGGCCAAGAAGCTCATGGGCGATCACGAGATGATCGAGATGCGCCACCCGGCGGCCTCCTCGGTCGAGGACCGCACCGCGACGATGACCGCCGTGAACGACGGCGTCGAGGAGTCCGGTATCGGACGCCGCCCGCTGATCCGCAACAGCCTGCTCGGCGCCCTCGGCGCGATGGGGCTGCCCGCGATCGTCATGCTCCGCGACATGGGTCCGCTGCCCGGCGACACCCTCGCCCACACCGTGTGGGAGGCGGGCATGCGCGTCGTCAACGATGTCTCCGGCCAGCCGCTGCGACCCGCCGATATCGAGGTCGGTCAGCTGGTCAACGGCCAGCCGGCGATCTTCTATGAGACCGATGACGAGGGCCATGCCGTCATGCATGGTCACGATGTCCTCAATGCCAAGGCCAAGGCGGCCGTCATCCTGGTGCGCATGCGCCCGGAGGACATCACTCCCGCCGAGGGTCGCGAGAACTGGGGCATCGACGGCATCCTGTGCTACTCCAAGATCTGCACCCACGTCGGCTGTCCGATCAGCCTGTGGGAACAGCAGACCCATCACCTGCTGTGCCCCTGCCACCAGTCGACCTTCGACCTCGCCGACAACGGCAAGGTCGTGTTCGGCCCGGCATACCGGCCGCTCCCCCAGCTCCCCCTGGCGGTGGACAACGAGGGCTATCTGATCGCGGTGAGCGACTTCCCCGAGATCGTGGGCCCCTCGTACTCCTTCCTCGATCGGGACCAGAAGCGGCTTGACGAGGAGAACGCATGACCTCCACCTATACGCCCGTCGAGGACACCAAGACGGGCAAGAAGCTCGCCGGACCGGTCGGCTGGCTCGACGAGCGTCTCGGCCTCGCCGCCCTGGGCAAGAAGAACCTGCGCAAGGTCTTCCCCGAGCACTGGTCGTTCATGCTCGGCGAGATCGCACTGTGGTCCTTCGTGGTCCTGCTCATCACGGGTGTCTTCCTGACCCTGTGGTTCGACCCGAGCATGGCCGAGACCGTCTACACGGGCTCCTATCGCCCGCTGAACGGCGTCGAGATGTCCGTCGCCTACGCCTCGGCCCTCGACATCAGCTTCGACGTCCGCGGTGGCCTGCTGTTGCGCCAGATGCATCACTGGGCCGCCCACCTGTTCATCGCGGCGATGATGATCCACATGCTGCGCGTCTTCTTCACCGGCGCGTACCGCAAGCCGCGTGAGATCAACTGGCTCATCGGCCTGGGCCTGCTGACCCTCGGCATCCTCGCCGGCTTCAGCGGCTACTCGCTGCCCGATGACCTGCTCTCGGGTACCGGCCTGCGGATCGCCGACGGCATGATCAAGTCGATCCCGCTGGTGGGCACCCACGTCTCGTTCTTCCTCTTCGGGGGCGAGTTCCCGGGCGATCAGATCATCCCGCGCCTCTACATGGCGCACATCCTGCTGATCCCCGCGTTGCTCCTGGGGCTCATCGCGGCGCACATGCTGCTGCTCGTCTACCACAAGCACACGCAGTTCCCCGGCGCCGGACGCACCAACGAGAATGTCGTGGGTTACCCGATGCTCCCGGTGTACGCGGCCAAGGCCGGTGGCTTCTTCTTCATCGTGTTCGGTGTCATCGCCTTCCTGGCGGCGACCTTCACGGTCAACGGCATCTGGATCTACGGGCCGTACAACCCGGCCGAGGTGACCGCCGGTTCGCAGCCGGACTGGTACATGGGCTTCGCGGAGGGTGCACTGCGTATCTTCCCGCCGCTGGAGTTCGACATCTTCGGCAGCACCTGGCCGCTGAGCGTGCTGATCCCGGGCCTCGGCGCCCTGGGCATCCTATTCACGCTGCTGGGCGCCTGGCCCTTCGTCGAGCGCTGGATCACCGGCGACGATCGCGAGCATCACCTGCTGGACCGTCCGCGCAACGCGCCGACGCGTACGGCACTGGGCGTCGCGGGCATGACGGCCTTCGGTCTGCTCTGGATCGGTGGCGGCAATGATGTCATCGCCTTGCGCTTCGGCCTGGATCTGAACTCGATCACCTACTTCCTGCGGGTGATGTTCTTCCTCGGACCGATCATCGCCTTCATCGTGACGCGGCGGATCTGCATCAGCCTGCAGCGCAAGGATCATGAGGTCCTGACGCACGGCTTCGAGACCGGTGTCATCGACCGCTCGCCCGATGGCGGGTACTCGGAGCGTCACGCCCCGCTGGCGCTGGACAAGCAGTACACGCTCACCAGCTCGAAGGCCGCGACGGTGGCCCTCGAGGCTCCCGAGCTCGTCGACGAGAACGGGGTCGCCGCGCCGAACGGCCGCAAGGCCAAGCTGCGCGCCCGGTTGCGTCGCTGGTACTACGCCGGCGCCTTCGACAGGCCGACCGTCGAGGAGATGCAGCACGCCGAGGAGCATCTGCGCGATGCCGATCAGCATCCGGTCGACCTGGGCGAGGACTTCCAGGGCGTCTCGGAGACCGGCGTCCCGCGGGTCCACTGACCGCCGGCACGACACAGCACGAGGGGCGCCCCCCCCACCGCGGCGGCGGCCACCGCGGGCTCGCGCGCCCCAC
>JAEZEJ010000008.1 GCA_023417775.1 Actinomycetes bacterium
CCGCCGCCGAGCGACGACGGCCCCCCCCGCGGGGCGCCCCTTCGTCGATCAGTGAGGTCTGGTTCAGCCGGAGACCGGCAGCTCGCCGGTGACCAGGAAGACGACCCTGCGGGCCATGTTGACCGCGTGGTCACCCAGCCGCTCGTAGTAGCGGCCGAGGAGGGCGAGGTCGATGGCCGGCTCCAGCCCGTGCTCCCAGGAGTCGTCGAGGACGATGCGGAAGAGCTCGGTGCGCAACCGGTCCATCGTGTCGTCCTCGAGCTCGAGCTGCGCCGCCGCCCTCACATCGCGATTCGCCACGATCCGTGAGGCCTGGTCGATCATCGCATCGGCCACCGAGGCCATGGAGCGGATCGTGGGCTGCACGTCGAGGGGGACGGCCGACCCGGGCATGCGCCGGCGGGCGACCTTGCTGACGTGCACCGCCAGGGCGTTCATCCGCTGCAGATCGGCCAGCATCCGCAGAGCCGCCACGACCTGGCGCAGATCCGAGGCCACCGGCTGCTGGGTCGCGAGGACCACGAAGGCGCGCTCCTCGACCTCGTCGATGCGCTCATCGACATCACGACCTCCGTCGATGACGCGTTCGGCGATCGCCGTATCGGCCTCGAGCAGGGCGGTGGTCGAGTCGGCGACGGCTCGTCGGACGGTGGTGGTGAGGGAGACGAGATCCTCGACGATCCGGTCGAGCTGCTCGTAATACTGGTCTCGCATGGAACCTGACCGTACGCCGCATGAATGAACAGCCGGCGACCGGCAGTGAACGGCACATGAACGGCAGCCGAAAGCTGCTCACCCGGCAGCCTCCGGGAGGACGTCGGGTGAACGGCAGGCCTACGATCATCGGTGTGGAAGCCAGCGCCAGCTACATCATCGTCGGGATGCTCGGGGTCGTCCTCGGCGCGGTGTTGACCTGGGTGTGGCGGTTCAGCGAGACCCGGCAGCAGTCCCTGCCTGACGAGGAGGAGCCGCTCATCCCGCGGGGCGTCGAGGACGTGCTGGCGGTGCTGTCCTCCTCAGCCGTGCTGGTGGACGCCTCGGATACCGTCGTCCAGGCCTCGGCGCCGGCGATCGCGCTGGGCATCGTGGCCGATGACGCACTGCGGCCCCCCGAACTCGCGGACCTGGCGCGCGAGGTACAACGCGACGGCCGGGTGCGCGAAGCCGATCTGGTCATCCGACGCCGTCGTCGCGCCCCGCTGAATGTCCATGCCCGCGTAGCCCCCCTGACCAGCTCGCTGCGTCTCGTCCTCGTCCAGGACCGCACCCGCGAGCGACAGGTCGAGACCATCCGCCGAGACTTCGTCGCCAATGTCAGCCACGAGCTCAAGACCCCGATCGGGGCGATCAACCTGCTGGCGGAGGCCGTCGGAGAGGCCTCGGACGATCCCGAGGCCGTCGTGCGCTTCTCCCAGCGGATGCGCGCGGAGAGCGATCGGCTCACCCGTCTGGTGCAGCAGATCATCGACCTCTCCCGGCTGCAGAACGACACCGCGAGCGATGACATCGCCGCGGTGCGGGTGGACGAGCTCGTGGCCGAGGCGGTCGAGCATTCGATGACCGAGGCGGATGGACGGGGAATCGAGATCGCGTCCACCCCGCGCTCCGATCTCGCCGTCTACGGAGACCGCGCACAGCTGCACTCGGCCGTCAGCAATCTCGTCGAGAATGCGGTCACCTACAGCGACCCCGGAGGCCGCGTCTCGATCAACGCCGAACGCGCCGGCGACGATGTCCGCATCACGGTCTCGGACACCGGCATCGGCATCCCCGATGCCGAGCTCGAGCGGATCTTCGAACGGTTCTACCGGGTCGATCCGGCGCGGGCACGCGCGACCGGCGGCACCGGGCTGGGGCTGTCGATCGTCAAGCATGTCGCCGCCAGCAACGGCGGCACCGTGGAAGTCTGGAGCGAGCCGGGAGTCGGCTCGTCGTTCACCCTGGTGCTGCCCGCACCGGGACTCGAAGAGGAGCACGTGTGACCAAGGTCCTGATCGTGGAGGACGAGGCCTCCTACAGCGAGGCTCTCTCCTATGTGCTGCGCAAGGAGGGATT
Organism: Actinomycetes bacterium; assembly: GCA_023417775.1. Classification (GTDB taxonomy): domain Bacteria; phylum Actinomycetota; class Actinomycetes; order Propionibacteriales; family Nocardioidaceae; genus Aeromicrobium. The sequence continues at coordinate 2,056 of JAEZEJ010000008.1, forward strand.
CGAGGTCGCCGTGGCCGAGACGGGTCCCGATGCGGTCGACCTGTTCGACCGGGGCGGCGCCGATATCGTCCTGCTCGACCTCATGCTGCCCGGGATGCCGGGCACCGAGGTCTGCCGGCATATCCGCCAGACCTCGCAGGTCCCCATCATCATGGTCAGCGCGAAGGACACGGAGGTCGACAAGGTCGTGGGGCTCGAGCTGGGCGCCGACGACTATGTCACCAAGCCGTACTCGCCGCGCGAGCTGCTGGCGCGCATCCGTGCGGTGCTCCGGCGGGGCGCCCCGGTGCAGGAGGCCGACGACGAGTCCGCGCTGCACGTGGGCACCGTGCGGATGGACGTCGACCGGCACACCGTGACCGTGGGAGGCGAGGAGGTGCGATTTCCCCTGAAGGAGTTCGAGCTGCTGGAGTACTTCCTGCGCAATCCGGGGCGCGTGCTGACGCGCGGGCAGCTCATCGACCGCGTCTGGGGCGCCGACTACGTCGGGGACACCAAGACCCTCGATGTCCATGTCAAGAGACTGCGCGCCAAGATCGAGGAGGACCCCGCCCGGCCGGTGCTGCTGACCACGGTGCGCGGACTCGGTTACAAATACGGCAGCTGATCGACCGCGCCCGGGCGGTGAGCTGCCCCGCACCCGACGGTCCGGAGTACGGGACAGTTCACCACCCGCTGGTCAGCGGCCCTGGTTGGCGACCGCGGCGATCGCGTCCGCCGCCGCCTCGGGATCGAGATAGCGTCCGCCGGGCTGGGTGGGACGCAGATCATCGTCGAGATCGTAGACGAGCGGGATCCCGGTGGGGATGTTGAGACCGACCACCGCCTCCTCGCTGAGCCCGTCCAGGTGCTTGACGAGACCACGCAGCGAGTTGCCGTGCGCCGTGACCAGCACGACCTTGCCGGCGCGCAGATCCGGGACGATCTCGTCGTACCAGTAGGGCAGCATGCGGTCGATCACCTGCGCCAGAGCCTCGGTGCGCGGCAGCAGCTCCGGCGGGAGGTCCGCATAGCGCGGGTCGCCGACCTGGCTGTACTCCGAGTCATCGTCGAGCGGCGGGGGCGGCGTGGCATAGGACCGGCGCCAGAGCATGAACTGCTCCTCGCCGAACTCCTCGAGCGTCGCCTTCTTGTCCTTGCCCTGCAGCGCCCCGTAGTGCCTCTCGTTCAGACGCCAGGAGCGCTTGACCGGGATCCAGTGACGGTCGATGCCGTCGAGGGCGATCTGGGCGGTACGGATCGCCCGCCGCAGCAGCGACGTGTGCAGGACATCGGGGAGGATGCCGGCCTCCGCCAGCAGCGCCGGGGCGCGCTCGGCCTCCGCGACTCCCTGCTCGGTGAGATCGACGTCGACCCACCCGGTGAACTGGTTGGTGGCGTTCCAGACGCTCTGGCCGTGACGCAACAGGACGAGGGTGCTCATGCCCCCAGCCTAGTGTCCTGCGGCCGCCGGGTCCCGGTCGTGGCCCCCTAGGCTGAGCCCGTGAACCCCTCCTGGATCGAGCACCGCCGCGGGCGCGACGGCGAGCGCCTCGGCTGGATCGTGATGCGCGACGACGGCTTCGTCGCCGTGGACCTGCTGGGCCGCGAGCTCACCGATGTCGTGGACTGGGAGATCGCCGAGACCACCCTCGACGACCACGGCATCGGCTATCTCGCCGAGCTGTACGAGCTGCGACTCGACGATGGGCAGTGGTTGCGGGTCCGGATCGCCGAGGTGACACCGGCGAGGATCGAGGTCAAGCAGGACGACGGCGGGGCCGTCGGGGCGCCTCAGGTGTACTACCGGCTGCCCTTCCCCGCTCCCTCGACCCTGCGTCCGCTGGCACGCTGAGGGTCGTCAGCCGTCGCTGGCGATGCGATGCAGCGCCTGCAGATAGTCGTCCTGTGAGTGCACTCCGCTGATCGTGCGTGACGCGTCGACGACGATGAAGGGCGTCCGGTCGACACCGACCTGCTCGGCGGTCTGGCGCTGTTTCTCGACATCCTCGGCATACTCGGTGCTGGCCAGGAGTCCCTCGGCGGTCTCCAGATCGAGACCGGACAGGGCCGCTCGGCTGACCAGGACGAAGTGGTCGGCGATGTCCACGCCCTCGAGGAAGTGCGCTCGCCACAGCTGGTGCAGCAGCTCGCGCTGGACGCCGTCCTCCGATTCGACCGCCCAGGTGAGCAGCCTCCAGGCGTCGGTGGAGTCGGCGGGGACGATCTCGTCGAGATTGAACTCGATACCGCTGATCCTCGCGGCGGGAGCGACCTCCGATGCCGAGGGGGCGCCGGGGACGCGGCAGGCCCGGTAGCCGATATCGATCGCCTCGCCGGTGAGGATCGTGTACATCGCGGCCGCCCGCTCGAAGCGCACCGCCCCGATATAGGACCAGGCGTCGATCACGTCGACGAAGACCGTCGCCTTCATCGCTCCCCTCCCTGTACCGAGATGTGCTCCCCATTCGTCGATGGACACCCTCCCGGGTCGACGAACTGGGAGCACATCTCGGTTCTCGGCGCGTTCACTCGGCACCGCCGGTGGGACGCAGATGGCGGAAGGCCTCGAGATTGCGGGTCGACTCCCCCCGCGACTCGCGCCACTCCCACTCCTTGCGGATCGAACTGGCGAAGCCGAGCTCGAGGATCGTGTTGAAGGACTCGTCGGCATAGGTCAGCACCGAGCCGAGCAGCCGGTCGAGCTCCTCGGCCGTGACCGCGTGCAGCGGCATCCGGCCGTCGAGATAGATATCGCCGGCCGAGTCGACCGCGAAGGCGACACCGAAGAGCTTGAGATTACGCTCCAGCAGCCACCGGTAGACGCCTTCGTGATTCTCATCGGGGCGACGGGCCACGAAGGCGTGCACACCGAGCGCATGGCGTCCGACGTCCAGACGGCAGGTCGTGGTGAGCTTGCGCTCGCCGGGCAGGTCGACCTCGAACACGTCCTCGCCGTGACGGACCCAGGTCAGCCCGGCCTCGTCGAGGGTCGCGACGATGGTGTCGTGGACGGGGGTGCTCATCGTGCCTCCTTCGTGGCCGATCGACCGGCGGCCGCCTCATAGCAGGCGATCATGCGCTCCGCGGTCGCCTCCCAGCTGAACAACTCGGCATGGGCCACGGCCTTGGCACCGGTCGTGGTGCGGAGCCCCGCATCGGTCAGATAGGGCGCGAGCGCCGCGGCGTACTGCACCGGATCGTGATCGTCGACCAGCGTCCCGGTGACTCCGTCGGCCACCGCGGTCGTGAGGCCGCCGACCCGCGCCGCCACGACGGGCGTGCCGCAGGCCTGCGCCTCGATGGCCACCAGCCCGAAGGACTCGTTATAGGACGGGACGCAGACCGTCGACGCGGCGGCGTACCAGTCGGCGAGGGTGCTCTGGTCGACCGTGGGCACGAAACGGACCCGGTCCGCGATCCCCAGCGCATGTGCCAGGTCGTTCAGCTCGGTGGGGCGTTCCAGGCCGCTGCCGGAGGCCCCGCCGATCACGGCCACCTCTGCGGCGATGCCGTGCCGATCGCGCAGCTCCGCGGCGGCCTTCAGCACCAGATCGGGGGCCTTGAGGGGCTGGATGCGTCCGGCGAAGACGATCAGCGGCGTCTCGCGGTCGATGCCGAGACGCTCCCGCGCCTCGCCACGATCACGGGCGCTGAAGACGTCCAGGTCGACACCGGGGTGGATGACGTCGACCCTCCGCGGATCGGCGCCGTAGAGCTCGAGCAGCTCGCGTCGCTCCTCATCGGTATTGGCGACCAGCCAGTCGGCGTGCCGGACGATCTCCTCCTCGCCCCAGACCCGGCCGAGCGGCTCCGGTGCGTCGCCCTCGGCGAGCGCGGCGTTCTTGACCTTGGCCATCGTGTGCATCGAGTGCACCAGCGGAACGCCCCAGCGTTCGCGCAGCACCGTGCCGACCTGTCCGGAGAGCCAGTAGTGGGAGTGGACGAGGTCGAAATAGCCGGGCCCGTTCTCCACGTCGACGCGCATGACATCGCGGACGAAGGAGCACAGCTGGGCGGGCAGGTCGTTCTTCTGCAGTCCGTCGAAGGGGCCGGCGGCGACATGGTGCACCCGGATCCCCGACTCGGCGTCGACCACGGCCGGCAGATGCCGGGAGGTGGAGCGGGTGAAGATGTCGACCGCGATGCCGCGCTGCGCCAGGCGCCGCGACAGCTCCAGCACGTAGACGTTCATTCCGCCCGCGTCGCCGGTACCCGGCTGCTCCAGCGGCGAGGTATGCGCCGACAGCATGGCGATTCGGCTGATGTCCACCTAGGCATTCTCGCGCATCGGCCCTGAAGGGCATGCCGAGCGGTCGCTCAATGGACGAGCCAGGCCACGAGGACGAGCGAGACTCCGGCCGCCACCGTGGTGCTCACCGCCGAGAGAGCCACCAGGCGGCCGGTGCCCCGGGCGAGCACGCTGAGCCGCACCCCCAGCCCCAGCGCGAACATGCCGGCCGCGAGCAAGGCCGTGGTCGCATGATCGGCGATGTCCAGGATCCCCGCGGGCAGTATTCCGGTCGTGCGGATGAGGACGGCGATGACGAAGCCGATGACGAACCACGGCACGCCGCGAGGTCCGCCCGCGGCCCGTGAGACCACCAGCGACATCGGCGCCAGCGCCGCGACGCGCAGGAGCTTGATCGAGACCGCGATCCCGACGGCCAGCGGAGCGGCCGCCGACGCAGCCGCGACGACCTGGGCGACCTCGTGGATGCTCGCGCCCGCCCAGACCGCCGCCTGTCGATCGCTGAGTCCCAGCAGACCGGTGATCGCGGGGACGAGGACGATCATCGCGCTGCCGAAGATCGTCACCATGGCGACCGCCTGAGCGACCGCCATGCGACGGGCGCGGACGAGATCCTGGACCCCGGCGATGGCCGCCGCTCCGCAGATGGAGAAGCCCACGGCCACCAGGGTGCGCAGGTCCTCGTCGACACCGAGCCACCGGCCCACCAGCTGGGTCGCGGTGTAGGTCGCGGCGATGGTCGCGACCACGATGAGGATCCCCTCGAGACCGACCTGAGCCACGACGTCGACGCTGAGCCGCAGTCCGAGCAGCACCACGCCGAGGCGCAGTGTGGTCTTGCCGAGAACCTCGATCGAGCCGGTCGGCCACGGCAGCTGAGCGCAGAGCACACCGGCCACGAGAGCCAGCATCAACGGACTGACCGGCCCGCCGTCCACCACCAGCGCCAGCACGGCGACCGCCGCGAGAGGCAGGGCGGAGCGGATCGTCGAGGTCATAGGCCCAGCCTCGGCGGCCTCGGCGGCCACCAGTAGACCCGCGATCGACCGCGACCCATAAACTGGATCTATGACTCCTGATCTGGAGGCGGTCGAGGTGCTGCTAGCGGTCGACGAGCTGGGCAGCATCGGCCGGGCGGCCGAGCGCCTCGGCATCACCCAGCCCGCGGCGAGCGCGCGACTGCGCTCGATGGAGGCCCGGTGGAGTCTGACCCTCGTCGAGCGCTCGGCCCGAGGCTCGCATCTCACGGTCGACGGGCGGGCGGTGGCCGGCTGGGCCGGTGAGGTCATGGAGCACATCGACGCGATGACCGCCGGCCTGGAGGCGCTGCGCCGCGACCACGACCGCGATGTCCGCCTCGCCGCCAGTCTCACCGTCGCCGGATTCCTCGTCCCCGCGTGGCTGGGCGAGCTGCGGATCCGTCGACCGCATGCCGCGCCCCACCTGGACGTCGTCAACAGCACCAGCGTGATCGATCGCGTCCGCCGCGGCGAGGTGGACCTCGGCTTCATCGAGACGACCACACTTCCCACCGACCTCGCCCATCGCCGGGTCGGTGAGGACGTCCTCGCCATCGTGGTCGCGCCGGGGCACCGCTGGTCGGGCAGGGACACACCGGTGACCGCCGCCGAGCTGGCCGCCGAGCCCCTCGTGCTCCGCGAACCCGGCAGCGGCACGCGGAGCACCTTCGACTCCGTCCTCGGCACCGCACCCGCCATCGCCCTCGAAGCCGGCTCCACCGCGAGCCTCATCGGCGCCGCGCAGGCCGGCATCGGTCCGGCGGTGGTCTCCCGTCGGGCAGTTCGAGGCCACCTCGACCGCGGCGAGCTCGTCGAGATCGAGACGGCCCTGGATCTCCTCCGGCCGCTGACGGTGCTGTGGTCATGGGACCGCCGGCTGTCGGCGACGGCAGAGGCCCTCCTGAGGATCGCCACCGAGCACACATGATGGGACGATGACCCCATGACCACTCCCCCCGTCGCCGTCGTCACCGGAGCCAGCAGCGGAATCGGCGCAGCGACCGCCCACGTCCTCGCCGCCGACGGCTTCCACGTCGTCTGCGCCGCCCGCCGCACCGACCGCGTCGAGGCTCTGGCCGCCGAGATCGGCGGCACCGCGGTCCGCTGCGATGTCACCGATGCCGATCAGGTCGCCCAGCTCGCGGAGGCTGCCGGCCCTCAGGTCGACGTGCTCGTCAACAACGCCGGCGGTGCCCTCGGCCTGGAGACGATCGTCGACGGTGACCCCGCCGACTGGCGCCGCATGTACGAGAACAATGTCATCGGGACCCTCAATGTCACCCGCGCGCTGATCGGGGCGCTGCGTGCCGCCCAGTCCGGCACCGGGACCATCGTCAACGTCAGCTCCACGGCAGGGCACGTGGCCTATGAGGGTGGAGGCGGGTACACGGCGGCCAAGCACGCGGTGACGGTGATGACCGAGACCCTGCGTCTCGAACTCAACGGCGAACCGCTCAGGGTGACCGAGGTGGCGCCGGGCATGGTGCACACCGAGGAGTTCTCGCTCACACGGTTCCGTGGTGACCAGGACCGAGCCGACCAGGTGTACCAGGGTGTCACGGACCCTCTCGTCGCCGACGACATCGCCGAGACGATCAGCTGGATCGCCTCCCGACCGGCCCACATGAACGTCGATCTGATCGTCGTCAAACCGCTCGCGCAGGCCGCCGCTCACAAGATCGCCAAGGGGCCGCTGACCCCTCGGTGAGGCGGGAGCCGATTTGCGGGACACTCCTCCCAATGCCACAGTAGGGCACGGTTTTTACCTCAATTCCAAGGAGTGACCGTGGCCACAGCCACAAACGACGGCGCCGCGACCCTGCGTCGCGGCGTCTTTTATCCGGCGCTGGGCTTCCTCGCCCTGGTCGTCGCGCTCAGCATGATCTTCCCCGGCACCGTGGGCGAGGCCCTCGGCACGCTGCAGAGCAATGTCGTCAACGGACTGGGGTGGTACTACGTTCTCCTCGTCGCCGCCTTCGTCATCTTCGCCGTCTGGGTAGGAGCCGGCAGGTTCGGTGACATCACCCTCGGCAAGGACGAGGACGAACCCGAGTTCGGCATCTTCGCCTGGTTCTCGATGCTGTTCGCCGCCGGCATGGGCATCGGCCTGGTCTTCTGGGGCGCCGCCGAACCACTCACCTTCTTCGTCGACCCCAAGCCCGGTGTCGAGGGCTCCGAAGGGTCCCTCGTCAACTCGGCGATGTCCCAGGTCTTCCTGCACTGGGGCTTCCACGCGTGGGCGATCTACGTGATCGTCGGTCTGACGATGGCCTACGCCATCCACCGCAAGGGCCGGCCGATCTCACTGCGGTGGGCGCTCGAGCCCCTGCTCGGCGACCGTGTCAAGGGCGGTCTCGGCGACGCCATCGACGTCTTCGCCATCATCGGCACGGTCGCCGGCGTCGCCACCTCTCTCGGACTGGGCGTCGAGCAGATCTCCGCCGGCCTCGTGCACCTCGGCATCATCGACGAAGTCCTCGACTGGCATCTCGTCGCCCTCATCATCGCCATCACGGCCCTCGCGACGATGTCGGTGGTCTCCGGCGTGGGCCGCGGGATCAAGTGGCTGTCGAATATCAACCTCGGCCTGGCCGGCGTCTTCATGCTGGTCGTGCTGATCCTCGGCCCGACGCTGTTCCTGCTGCGCGACTTCGTGCAGAACATCGGCAACTACCTGTTCAATCTCATCCCCCTGAGCTTCAACACGAGCGCGCTGACCGGTGCGGCCGGCATCGAGTGGCAGGCCACCTGGACGACCTTCTACTGGGGCTGGTGGATCTCCTGGTCCCCCTTCGTCGGCCTGTTCATCGCCCGGATCTCCCGTGGTCGGACGATCCGCGAGTTCGTCGCGGGCGTCATGCTCGTGCCGGTCCTCGTGACGATGGCGTGGTTCACCGTCATGGGCGGTACCGCGATCTTCCAGCAGATGAACGGCCGGGACCTGACCGATGGCGACGGGGGTGTCACGGCCGAGAACGCGCTATTCGACATGCTCAGCAACCTCCCTGCGGGCAATCTGCTGGCCGGTATCGCGATCATCATGATCGTCATCTTCTTCGTGACGTCCTCGGACTCCGGGTCGCTCGTGGTCGACATGCTCAGCCACGGCGGACACGCCGAGCCGCCGACGTGGAGTCGCGTGCTGTGGTCCTTCATCGAGGGTGGCGTGGCGATCGGCTTGCTGCTCGCCGGCGGTCTCACGGCCTTGCAGACCGGTGCGATCCTCACCGCGGTACCTTTCAGCCTCATCATGATCGCGATGTGCTTCGCCACCTACAAGGCGCTCAAGCTGGAGCACCGCGAGATCCGCAGGCTCGGGCTCCGCGCCCGTCAGCGGGAGCTGGAACGGGAGCTCACCGAGCAGATGGCGCCGGCGCTCACCGAGCATGTGATGGACGAGTTGTCGGAGAACTTCGACGACCACTTCGGCGATCAGGTCGACGAACGCGTCACGACCGCCCTCGACGACTACGACTTCGAGTCGAACGAGGACGGGACCGATCAGCCGACGAGCTGACGCGTCACGGCGAACGCCCCGGTGGAGCAGCTGCTCCGCCGGGGCGTTCGTCCATCTCGGGCCGAGGTCAGTGGATGACCACCGGCGGCTGGCCCTCGTCGTCGAGGAGACGGCTGGTCTCCCGCTTCTTCGGCAGGAACAGCGCGGACACCACCGTCACCGCCACCATGGCCAAGGCGATCCAGTAGGTGTGCGCGAAGGCCTCGGCGGCATCGGACAGACCCTTCGCGACGGCCGCCGGCCCACCGATCCGGTCGACCAGCGAGGGATCCGCCTGCGAGGCGATCGCCGGCCCCGCCAGGTCGCTGCTCTTGAGACCATTGGTCAAGAGCACCGACATGATCGCCACGCCGACCGAGCTCGCGATCTGCTGGGTGATGTTGAGCAACGTGGATCCGCGGGCCACCTCGTGGTGGGTCAGCGTCCGCAAGGCGCTGGTCATGATCGGCATCATCGTGGCGCCCATGCCCAGACCCATGACGAACAGCGTTCCGATGAGGAAGGTGTACGACGTGTCGGCCTCGATCTGCGTCAGACCGAACATGCCGATGAGAATCAGCACCAGGCCCACCGGCACGATGCGACCGACCGGGAAGCGGTCGGCCAGTGCGCCGGCGATGGGCATCGTCAGCATCGCGCCGATGCCCTGCGGGGCCACCAGCAGACCGGCCATCAGGACGCTCTCGCCGCGCACCTGCTGGAAGTAGGTGGGCACGAGCAGCAGGCCACCGAAGAACGCCGCCCCGAAGAGGAACATCGTGATGATGCTGACCGTCAGGTTGCGATTGCGGAACAGCCGCAGATCCAGCAGCGGATGCTGGGGCTTGAAGGAGTAGAACACGAAGCCGATGACCAGGGCCGCTCCGATGAGCATGGTGATCCACACCTTGGGGGCGGCGATCGTGCCCTCCTCGGGAATCGAGGAGATGCCGAACAGGAACAGCGCGAGACCGGGGCTCATCATCAGCATGCCGACGACATCGAAGGACTCGCTCGGCTCGGGCCGGTCGGAGTCGAGCACGCGCCAGGCGTAGACGAGTGAGATCAGGCCGATGGGCAAGTTGATGAGGAAGACCCAGTGCCAGCTCGCGGCATCGATGAGCCAGCCGCCGAGGATCGGGCCCAGGATCGGGCCGAGCAGCATCGGCACGCCGAGGATGGCCATCAACCGGCCCATCCGCTGCGGGCCGGCCGCACGGGTCATGATCGTCATGCCGAGGGGCATGAGCATGCCGCCGCCGAGTCCCTGGACGACGCGGAAGGCGATGAGCGCCTCGATGCTCCACGCCATCGCGCAGAGCACCGATCCGATCGTGAAGAGGGCGATGGCGGTCATGTAGAGCCGCTTGGTGCCGAACCGGTCGGCCGCCCACCCGGTGAGCGGGATGACGGTCGCGAGGGCCAGCGTGTAGGCCGTCACCGTCCACGCGACGGTGGAATAGGCCAGCGGCTGGTCGACGGCACCGAAGTCGGTCTGGAAGGTCGGCAGCGCGACGTTGACGACGGTGATGTCCAGGATGGACATGATGGCACCGAGCACCACGACGCCGGCCACCTTGAGGACGGCGGCGTCGATCTTGTCGGGATACTCCGGTGCCGACTGAGCGTTAGTCATGGAGATCGTCTTTCGTGAGTTCGAGAAGAGGAGCGAGCGCGGCGGAGAGCCGTTCGCACTGGCCGGGCTCGAGCCGGTCGAGCATCGCGCGCACCGAGCCGCGCTTGGCGTCCAGGTGCGCGCGGGCCAGCTCTCGGCCCTGGGTGGTCAGCGCGACGAGCTTCACCCGGCGGTCACGCTCGGACTCGTCGCGCTCGACGAGGCCGAGCTTGACGAGCTGGTCCACGTTCCGGCCGGCCGACGCGATCGAGAGGGAGACCAGTTGCGCGATCTCGCCGATCGGGAGGGGATCATCGGTCTGGGCCAGGGTGAACAGGGTCCGGGCCTGTGAGAAGGACAGGTCCATGGCGAGGAAGACCTCATAGGCCTCCGACTCGGCGTTGATGAACACGCGGCTGAGGAAGGTCTCGAGATCCGAGAACGCGGCAGCGCGAACATCCGATGCGGTCACTCAGAGATACTAACGCTGTTGCAACCTTTTCAACAGCGTGACCTTTGCCACGGTGCAGCCTTTTTCTCCGGTCCCATGTCGGAGAATTCGACGGCCCGACATAGGATTTGTCAGTGCCCACACGCTCTGACCTCCGCAATGTCGCCATCGTCGCCCACGTCGACCACGGCAAGACCACCCTCGTCGACGCGATGCTCCAGCAGCAGGGCGCGTACGCCGAACACCAGGAAGTGACCGAGAGGGTCATGGACTCCGGCGATCTCGAACGCGAGAAGGGCATCACGATCCTCGCGAAGAACACCGCCGTCCGCTACGAGGGTCCCGGTGCCGAGGGCGGTGTCACGATCAACATCATCGACACCCCCGGCCACGCCGACTTCGGCGGTGAGGTCGAGCGCGGCCTGTCGATGGTCGACGCGGTCGTGCTGCTGGTCGACGCCTCGGAGGGCCCGCTTCCCCAGACCCGCTTCGTGCTGCGCAAGGCGCTCACGGCCAAGATGCCGGTGATCCTCGTGGTCAACAAGGTCGATCGTCCCGATGCCCGCATCAGCGAGGTCGTCGACGAGGCCTATGAGCTGTTCATGGACCTGCTGCCCGAGGATGCCGCCGACGACGCCCTCGACTTCCCGGTCGTCTACGCCTCGGCCAAGGCCGGTCGCGCCTCGACCGAGCAGCCGGCCGACGGCGGACTGCCCGAGAACGACAACCTGATCCCGCTGTTCCAGACGATCATGGACTACGTCCCGGCCCCGGAGTACGACGAAGGCGCACCGCTGCAGGCGCACGTCACCAACCTCGACTCCTCGCCCTTCCTCGGCCGGCTCGCGCTGGTCCGCGTCAAGAACGGCGAGCTGAAGAAGGGCCAGCAGGCCGCGTGGATGAAGCGCGACGGCTCGGTCGACCGGGTGAAGATCACCGAGCTGCTGGTGACCGAGGCGCTGGAGCGCAAGCCCGGCGAGAAGGCCGGGCCCGGCGATATCGTGGCGATCGCGGGCATCCCCGAGATCATGATCGGCGAGACCCTGGCCGATCCGGAGAACCCGATCGCGCTGCCGCTCATCTCTGTCGACGAGCCGGCGATCTCCATGACCATCGGCACCAACACCTCGCCCCTCGCCGGACGGGAGAAGGGCACCAAGGTCACGGCCCGCCTGGTCAAGGACCGGCTGGACGCCGAGCTCATCGGCAATGTCTCGATCCGCGTGCTGCCGACCGACCGCCCCGACGCGTGGGAGGTGCAGGGCCGCGGCGAGCTGGCGCTCGCGATCCTCGTCGAGCAGATGCGCCGTGAGGGCTTCGAGCTGACCGTCGGCAAGCCGCAGGTGGTCACGCGCCAGGTCGACGGCAAGCTCCACGAGCCCGTCGAGCGCCTCACGATCGACATCCCCGAGGACTACCTCGGCACCACGACCCAGCTGCTGGCCGTCCGCAAGGGACGCATGGAGCAGATGGTCAACCACGGCACGGGCTGGGTGCGCATGGAGTTCCTGGTGCCCTCGCGCGGTCTGATCGGCTTCCGCACGGAGTTCCTCACCGATACGCGCGGCACCGGCATCGCGAACCACGTGTTCGAGGGCTACGAGCCCTGGTTCGGTGAGATCTCCACCCGTCCATCGGGCTCCCTGGTGGCCGACCGCGCGGGCGCGGCGTCCTCGTACGCGATGACCTCCCTGCAGGAGCGCGGCACGCTGTTCGTGGAGCCGGGCACCGAGGTCTACGAGGGCATGATCGTCGGCGAGAACTCCCGTGATGACGACATGGACGTCAACATCACCAAGGAGAAGAAGCAGACCAATATCCGCTCGGCGACCTCGGACAACTTCGAGAAGCTGATCCCGCCGAAGCGGCTGTCCCTGGAGCAGAGCCTGGAGTTCTGCCGCGAGGACGAGTGCGTCGAGATCACACCCACCAATGTGCGGATCCGCAAGGTCATCCTCAACGCGGGCGACCGCGCCCGCGCCTCCCGCAAGCGCGGCTGAGGCGCGAGCGCGGCGTTCACTCGGGCGAAGGCTCGGCGTCTTCGAGCAGGGTCTGAAGAACCCGGATCGGCCCGGGAAGCCGCGTGGTGACGGCGGCCCACACGATCTCGTCGTCGATGGCGCCGCTATTCGTGGGCGATCGCGTTCCGCATCCCGATGATTCGTTGACGGTCAGGCACTTGTACTGCCGAGCAGATGTCGTCTGATGTCTACCGACCTCCCACGAGGAGCACGATCGGGACGGCACCGAGGACGGCGGCCAGCATGAGGCCGGCGAGATCGGTTCTGGTCCAGGTGGCGGGCTCGGCCCAGGTCCGGGATCCGGCCGAGCCGAAGCCTCGCGCATCCATCGCGATCGAGGACGACGATGCGCCCCGCAGCGCTTGCACCAGCAGCGCGAAGCCCATCGAGCCGCTGTATCGGGTCATCGCGATCGGATGGCGTCCCGGCGCCACACCACGGGCGCGACGGGTGCGCTCCAGATCGGTCCAGGTCTGCGCGAATCCGGCGAATCGCTGAAGCGCTGCCGAGAACGCCGCCACGGGCCGGGCGGGCAGCCGCAGGGTCTGCGCGGCGTAGTCCCCCAGCCTCCCGGGGTCGAGGAAGCCGACGACGACCGATCCGGGCCAGGCGAGCACGAGGATGCGCAGGCCGGCGACCACCGCGGTCTCGGTGTCCTGGCCGCCGAGACGCCAGGTCGAGTACACGATCGTCACGGCGGCGAAGCCGGAGAACGCCAGGCAGAGCAACGGGTACCGCCACGAGGGCAGCAGGAGCAGCGCCGCCACGGCGTAGGCCCCCACCGTGATCAGCGCGATCGGCAACGAGCGGATCGCGAACGACCCGACCAGCGAACAGGCGCCGACCGCCAACAGCACCAGCGGATTGACCCGCGTCACCCATGCCCTCACGCCGTCCACCCCCGCCCCGCGGGACGCGAGATGTGCTTCTGCAGTCGTCCGAGCGGCCAGGGAGCCACCTCGCGCGTCCTCTGACAAGGTGATCGGCTCACAGGGTCACCTCCACGTCGCGGGGAGCATCCGGATCATGGGTCGCGAGGGCCACGGCGGCGCCCGCACGGGCGGCGGCCGTGTACCAGCCGGTCACCATCGCCCAGGTGTCACGGTCCTGTCCGACCGTCGGCTCGTCGAGCGCCACGACTCCCGGACGGTGCGCGAGAGCGCTGATCATCGCCAGCCGCCGCTGCTCGCCACCGGACAGGCGATAGGGATGGGATGGCCCGAAGCGCGCCAGCCCCACCAGCTCCAGCAGGGCATCGACCTCGACCGATGTCCCCAGTGCCGTGGCCGTGCGCTCGACCTCATCGTGTACCGACGTGGTCAGGAAGCCCAGCTCGGGATTCTGCGGCACCCAGCCGATCCGCCGCGCGAGCTCGCGCGAGCGGCACCGGCTGAGATCGGGCGAGACGGTGCCGGCCGCCGGCCGCACCAGACCGGTCATCGTCACGAGGGCCGTGGACTTCCCCGACCCGCTCGGTCCTGTCACCCCCAGCACCCGGCCCGGGTCGATACGGGCATCGAAGCCGTCGAGGGCCGTCGAACGCCGAGATCCGCGGATCGTACGGGTCACCAGCTCGACCGTCAGTCCTCGCGCCACCACGGGCTCGGGATCGGCGAGCGGCTTGACCAGGTCGAGCGGCACGTCGAACGGTTCAGGAGGCGGCGCCCCCGGCATCCAGAGTCCCGGTGCCCCGCCCGACGCGAGGAAGTCGTCCACCGTCCCGTCGAAGGCGACCGTGCCGCCGGGGGCGAGCGCGACGACCCGGTCGACCTGATCCAGCCACGGCTCGAAGCGATGCTCGACCACCAGCAGGGTGCGATCGCCGAGCGCGCCGACCACCGCGTCCCGCACCTGCCCCGCAGTCGTCGCATCGAGCATCGAGGTCGGCTCGTCGAGCAGGACGAGGTCGGGTTCGGTGGCCAGCACCCCGGCGAGCACGAGCCGCTGCTGCTCGCCCCCGGACAAGGCCGAGGTGAACCGGTCGCGGTCGTAGCCCAGGCCCACCGCCGTCAGCGCGGCGTCGACCCGTCGCCAGATCTCCTCACGCGAGAGACCCAGGTTCTCCGGGCCGAAGGCGACGTCCCGGCCGATCCGCTCCGCGACGATCGCATCGGCCGGGTTCTGCAGGACGAGACCGAGCCTCCCCGCGACCTCCGCCGTCCCCCTCGCCTCACCGGAGATCGTCGTGCCGAGGGCGCCGGCGAGCGCGTGCAGCAGGGTCGACTTGCCGCTGCCGCTCGGCCCCACGAGCAGGATGCGCTCGCCGGCCTCGATGCTCAGGTCGAGTCCGTCGATCGTCGGCTGCCGGCGTCCGACCGGCTGCCAGGAGAACCCGCGGAAGCGGGCCGCCCCGCGGTCCATCAGACTTCGACGGTGTTCTCGCGTCCGGCGGCGAAGGAGTCGAGCACGCCCGCCTTGGCCAGCGCCCTCGTCAATACCCATCCGCCGATACCGGCGACCAGCACGCCCGAGGCGACGAAGAATCCCAGATGCGCGAGCTTGTAGCCGAAGTCCCAGTCGGCATAGTAGGAGATCCACTCGTAGACGGACTCGAAGGCGGCCGACATCGCTCCGGCGAGCGCCGCGACGCCGATGCCGAAGCGGCGGTAGAAGAACAGCAGGAAGATCAGCTCGGCGCCGAGCCCCTGGAACAGCCCCGAGGCGAAGACGCCGAAGCCCCACTGGGTGCCGCCGACGATGATCGCCGAGACGGCGGCGGCGATGAACTCGGTCGCGAAGGCCGCACCGGGCTTGCGGACGATCAGGCCGCCGACGACGCCGGCGAGGAGCCATACTCCCCCGAGGAAGGCCGAGGACGGCGGGAAGGCGAAGAGCGCGAGATTGCTGATCGGCTCGTAGAGCTTCCCCCAGGCCCAGAAGACGACACCGAAGGCGACGCCCAAGGTGGCGATGGTGACGAGATCGATCGTGCGGTACCGCAGGTCGATCGTGGAATGGTGTGCAGAATTCATCGTGACTCCCTTCGCCGGTGCTAACCGGAGCAGGTTCAAGGGTCTGCGGCTTCTCCGCACTCTCAGCGCCCTCTGCTTGGCGCTCCCCTGTCGTTGGCCCTACGGTACAGGGGCGCTGTGTCACTCGACGAGATCGGGGCGCCCGAACATCTCCGCGGTGGCTCGCGCCGACGGGGTACCGGCGTCGAGGTCCGCCCCGTGCTCGCGCAGCACCCGCACGACCCCGTCCTCACCCTTGAAGATCGCCCCCGCGAGCGGGCTCTGCCCACGGTCGTTCAGACGATTCACGTCGGCTCCGCGCTCCGCCAGTGCCGCGACCGCGGCCGGATGCCCGTGATAGGCCGCGAGCATCAGGAGGGTGTTGCCGGCCGCGTCCGTCAGGTCGACCGGAGCTCCCGCATCGACATAGGCGGCCAGCCGCTCGTCGTGTCCGGCGCGCGCGTCGTCGAACAGCTGGTGGGCGAGCTCGACGAGCTTCGGATCGGGTTCGGAGGACATCACCTCACAGTAGCGAGGACAGCGGACACCGGCGCTCCGTTCTACGCTCGGACCATGAGCATCGCGACCGATCTCGTGCTGGTGGCCACCGATCCGACCACTCACAAGCTCACGCTCAGCAGCGTCAACAACGATGCGATCATCGGCGGCGCGCATCTCCTCGACCTCGTCGCCGCCCACCGCGTGGCGGTCGAGGGAACCGCCAAGAAGGTGCGCGTCCGGGTGATCGACGGGTCCCCGTGCGCCGATCCCGAGGTCGACGAAGCACTGGCCAGGATCCGCGACGGCAAGACCCGCAAGGCGGCCGATGCGGTCTCCCGACTGGGCAAGAACGGGGTCCAGAACGCCTACCGGCGGCTCGTCGGCACCGGGCAGGTCCGCGACCGGCAGGAGTCCTTCCTCGGCTTCGGGCTGCGCCGTTACGACGTGGTGGATCTCGCTCGCCGCGAGGACCTGATCGCCCGCATCCGCGGTTCCCTGCTGCGCGGCCTGCCCGTCGACAGCGCCTCGGGACCGCTGATCGGCCTCCTCCAGGCGAGCGATCAGCTCAAGCTGGTCACCACGCGCGACGAGCTCAAGGCCGCCAAGGCGGCGGCCGCGCAGATCAGCGCCGCCGACTGGGCCAGCGCAGGCGTCAAGGACGCCATCGCCGAGACCCAGGCCGCGCTCGCGGTCGCCGTGTTCACGCCCACGATCATCGCCACGACGAGCTCCTGAGAGTCGGCGCGCCGCGACAGCGCCGACCGCTCGGTGGACCCGTCCACCACAATGGAGTCATGTCCTCGGTGCGCACCCCTGACCCGAACCCCGGCTGGCTGTCGGATTTCCAGCTCGACGAGACCCGCTCGCGGGTCCCGATCCTCTATGTCGAAGCCGTCCCGGTGCGGATCGACGCCTCCGGGCAGGTCGAGCACATCGGGCTGCTGCTGCGCGGTTCCCCGCAGACCGGGGACATCGTCCACACCCTCGTCTCCGGACGCGTGCTGCACGGCGAGTCGATCCGCGGCGCGCTGATGCGCAATCTGGAGAAGGACCTCGGCCCCACGGCCTTCCCGCGGCTGCCGGCCTCCATCACGCCGTTCACGGTCGCGGAGTACATGCCGGTGCCGGGCGTGACTCCGATGTACGACCCGCGCCAGCATGCGGTGGCCCTGGCCTATGTCGTGCCCGTCACCGGCGAGTGCGCGCCCCGTCAGGATGCCCTCGAGCTGTCCTGGCTGACCCCCGACGATGCGGCCAGTCCGGCCGTGCTCGATCAGCTCGAGGGCGGACGCGGGCATCTGCTCAAGCAGGCGCTCGCGCACCTCGGCGTGCCCGCGTGATCCTCGCGATCCGCGAGGCGTCGATGACATCCGCCGCACAGGGGCGGTAGACGCTCACCCTCATCGACCCCCGATGACGTCGACAATGTACCGGCGCCAGGGCCGAAAGGATGATGACCTACCGCGTCCTCCGCAGTGGGAAGGACGCGGCTCCGGACCGCCTGCGACGATGAGCGGGTGTCCGATCGTCCGGTGAGTCCCTGGCTGATGCTCACGGTCGGGATGCTCGGACAGTGGGCCGGGACGCTCGTGGTCAGCACGCCCCCGTTCCTCATCCCGTATCTGCACCTGTCCGAGGGCGTCAGCCTGGTGACCGCCGGTTCCCTCGTCTCGGCTCCGGCGCTGGGCACGATGCTGACGCTCGTCGCCTGGGGACTGATCGTGGACCGCTTCGGCGAGCGGCGGGCGATGCTCGCCGGCCTGAGCCTCGTGACCGTCGGGGCGGTCGGGGCGATCACGGCCTCCTCCCTGGGTGCTCTCGCCCTCTGGTTCTTCGTCTGCGGTATCGGAGTCGGCAGCTCGAATGCCGCGAGCGGCCGGCTGGTCGTCGGATGGTTCCCGTCCGAGCGGCGCGGTCTGGCGATGGGGATCCGCCAGACCGCTCTCCCCCTCGGCGTGGGCTCGGCCGCTCTCATCATCCCCAGCACCGTCGCCGGAGCCGGTCTGCACACCGCCTGTGCCGTGGTCGCGGCGATCGCCCTCGCCGCGACCCTCGCGGCGCTGCTCATCGTCGATCCACCCCGGCCTCCCCGTCCGGCGTGAGGAGCGGAGGCCCGTGCGGCCAATCCGTACCGCCAGGATGCGGTGCTGGCACGGATCCACCTCGCCTCGGCCCTCCTGGTGATCCCTCAGTACGCAGTCTGGACCTTCCTTCTGCTGTGGCTCGTCGATATCCACGATTGGTCGGTGGGAGCGGCCTCGATCCTGGTCGGGGCGACGCACGCCCTGTCGGCGGTGGGGAGGATCGCGGCGGGCTGGTGGTCCGATCGGATCGGATCGAGGCTGCGCCCGCTCCGCTGGGTGGCCATCGCGGCCGTGGTCGTCATGGTGGCGCTCGGCTTGATGCAGGCCTCGCCCGTCGGCATCGCGGTGGCGGTGCTCGCCACCGTCGTGACGGTCTCCGACAACGGGTTGGCGTTCACCGCCGTGGCCGAACGGGCGGGGGCCTTCTGGTCTGGTCGCGCCTTCGGCCTGCAGAACACCGGCCAGTACCTCACGGCCGCCGCCGTCCCTCCCTTGCTCGGCATCGTCGTCACCCACGCCGGCTACGGATGGGGCTTCGGCGGGGTCGCCGTGTTCGCCGCGGCGGCGGTGGCGCTCGTCCCGCGCAATCCGGCCTCCTCCCTGCCCGTCGACTCCAAATAAGATAAAATGCACGATACGGACGATCGCCGACCTCGGCCCGCTCGGGACTCACTTGATTACCCTCGGGTAACATCGACTCAGGTCGATCGCCGCGCCGTGGTGTTTGGCTTGCCTTAGTGAGGCAGGTCGCTCAGGCGGCGCTAGTGTCGGCTCCATCTGTACGGCCCGATCCGGAGGATCCTCATGAACGAGCGCCAGCGAGTGAGCGGCACGCATCTCCTCACGCCGGCACCGGCCTATCCCGTCGCCTACCGTGCGTTCCCTGAGGCGGTGGCCGCATGAGCGAGCGAAGCGAGCGAACAATGAGGCATCTCATGCCGGCCGTCGCCTACCGTGCCTTTCCTGAGGCGGTGGCCGCATGAGCACCCTCTCGGTCGTCGCGGGCGTCATCTCGCTCGCCGTCACCGCCGTCGCGGTCTACCTCGCCGTCGTCGGCATCCGTCAGATGCTGCGGGTCATCCGCGCCGGGCAGCCGGCCGTCGGCCGCACCGATCAGCCCGCCAAGCGTATCGGCACCATGCTCAAGGAGACGGTGCTCCACACGCGCATGCTGCAGTGGACCTTCGTCGGCGTCATGCACTGGTTCGTCTTCGCCGGGTTCATCTATCTCAGCACCGCGGTGCTGAGCGGCTACTTCCAGGTCTGGGACCCGCACTTCCTGCTGCCGATCATCGGCACCTGGTATCCCTTCATCTGGCTGACCGACCTGCTCGCCTGGCTGACCGTCATCGGCATCGCGGCGCTCATCTACCTCCGCCAGAAGAACCACCCCCGCAAGCTCGACCGCAAGAGCCGCTTCTTCGGCTCCACCTTCTGGCAGGCGTATTTCGTCGAGCTGATCATCCTCGGCGAGGGCCTGGCGGGTGTCTTCATCCGCGCCGGCGAGTACCGGCTGCTGCAGGCTGAGGGCTCCGATCACGCCAACTTCGCGCACTTCCCGCTGACCGGCTGGATCGGCGAGACCCTGTTCAGCGGACTCTCGACCTCCGGCACCGAGACCCTGATCGTGCTGCTCGCGCTGTCCAAGGTGCTCATGGCGATGGTGTGGCTGGCCGTCATCTCCCGCAACATCACGATGGGCGTCGCCTGGCACCGGTTCAGCGCCTGGTTCAACATCTACTTCAAGCGCGAGGTCGACGGCGGCACCGCCCTCGGCGGCCTCGTCCCGCTCTATCTCAACGGCGAGCGCCTCGACATGGAGAAGATGGAGGACCTCGAGGAGGAGGACTTCGAGAAGCTCGGCGTCGGCAAGGTCGAGGACTTCTCCTGGAAGGGCATCCTCGACTTCACCACCTGTACCGAGTGCGGCCGCTGCCAGAGCCAGTGCCCCGCGTGGAACACCGAGAAGCCGCTCTCCCCCAAGCTGCTCATGATGGGCCTGCGCGAGCACGCCTACGCCAAGGTGCCGCTGCTGGAGAAGGATGCCGACACCCTCACCGAGGACGAGAAGCGCGAGCTGGAGCGACCGCTGATCGGCGATGAGGACCTCTTCGGCGTCATCGACCCCGATGTCCTGTGGTCCTGCACCAACTGCGGCGCCTGCGTCCAGCAGTGCCCCGTCGACATCGAGCACGTCGACCACATCGACAACATGCGCCGCTACCAGGTGCTCGTCGAGTCCAACTTCCCCGCCGAGCTCAACAACATCTTCAAGGGCCTCGAGCGCAAGGGGAACCCGTGGGGCATGAACCCGCGCGACCGCATGAAGTGGGCCGAGGAGCTCGACTTCGAGGTCAAGCAGGTCGGCACCGACGTCGAGTCCCTCGACGAGGTCGAGTGGCTGTTCTGGGTCGGTTGCGCCGGTGCGTTCGAGGACCGCGCGAAGAAGACCACGCAGGCCGTCGTCGAGCTGCTCAACATCGCGGGCGTCTCGTTCGCGGTGCTGGGTGACGGCGAGACCTGCTCGGGCGACTCGGCTCGCCGCGCGGGCAACGAGATCGTGTTCAAGCAGCTCGCGATGGAGAACGTCGCGGTCTTCGAGGAGACCAAGGTCAAGAAGGTCGTCTCGACCTGCGCCCACTGCTTCAACACGCTCAAGAACGAGTACAAGGAGTTCGGCATCGAGCTCGAGGTCGTGCACCACACGCAGCTGCTCAACCGCCTCGTGCGCGAGAAGAAGCTCAAGCCGGTCGCGTCCGCCGCTCCCCAGGCCAAGGTCACGTACCACGACCCGTGCTTCCTGGGCCGCCACAACCAGGTCTACTCGCCGCCGCGCGAGCTGATCGGCGCCACGGGCGCGGACTACGTCGAGATGGACCGCAGCAAGGAGCGCTCCTTCTGCTGTGGCGCCGGCGGCGCGCGCATGTGGATGGAGGAGAAGATCGGCTCGCGGATCAACATCAACCGCACCGAGGAGGCCATCGGCACCGGTGCGGAGCAGATCGCCGTGGGCTGCCCCTTCTGCCGCGTCATGCTGGCCGACGGACTGACCGCCAAGCAGGCCGAGGACGAGTCGCTCGTCAACGTCGAGGTGCTGGATGTCGCGCAGCTGCTGCTGCAGGCGGTCAAGCGCTCCGAGGAGGACGTCGTCGCCGAGGCCGAGGCCGTCACCGCGGCCGCCGCCACCGAGGACACCACCTCGGGCGACGAGCCGACCGACGCCGAGCCCGGACCCGAGGCGCAGGCCGATCCCGAGACGATCACCGACACGGCCGACGTCGGCCCGTCGGCGGACGCGCACGAGTCGGCCGAGGCGCCGAAGGACGCGGGCGACGACCTCGACAACCCTGAGGGCGACAGCCGCGCCGAGGACGCCGAGATGGCCGCGAAGCACAACATCGCGGTCGACGACAAGGGCACCGCCGGCGGCATCTTCGAGTCCGGCGAGGCCACTCCCGAGACCGGCGCCGACCACGAGGGCACCAAGCCCGTCGCGGTCGCCACCGAGGACGAGTCCGAGCCGGCCCAGACCGACCCGGAGCCCGTCCGCGAGGATCCGACGCCGGCCGAGTCCGACCCGGGCGCGGCCGCCGAGGGCGACGCGAACGTACCGGACGAGGAGAAGCCGGCGCAGGAGCCCGCCGCCAAGGCCGAGGAGGCGGACGAGCCGTCCGCCGAGCCCGCCGAGTCGACCGTGACCGACGAGGCTCCGGCGGCCGAGCCGGCCGAGGCCGTCGCCGAGCCCGAGCCCGAGACCG
>JAEZEJ010000014.1 GCA_023417775.1 Actinomycetes bacterium
TTCCACTGACTAGCCCATCGGCCCGCCGTTTCACCCCCCGAGAACGGCGGGCCGACCTCTGTCCTCAGGCCTTTCTCGTCGATCCGCGGGTATCCTCGGATCCGATGAAGACCTCCAGCACGCGCCTCGCCGGCCTCGGCACCACGATCTTCGCCGAGATGACCGAGCTGGCGCGGCGCACCGGGGCGATCAACCTCGGTCAGGGTTTCCCGGACACCGACGGCCCCGACGAGATCCTCGCTCACGCCGCCGAGACGGTCCGGGGCCACGGTCACCATCAGTACGCCCCCGGCATCGGGATCGACGAGCTGCGCCGCGCGATCGCCGAGCACCAGTACCGCTGGTACGGGCTCGAGATCGATCCGCGGACCGAGGTCGTCGTCTCCACCGGCGCGACCGAGGCCATCGCGGCCTCGCTGCTCGGGCTGCTGGACCCCGGGGACGAGATCGTCGTCCTCGAGCCCTACTACGACTCCTATGTGGCCATGATCCAGATGGCCGGGGCCACCCGGGTGCCGGTGACGCTGCGCCTTCCCGACTTCCGGCTGCCCGTCGACGCGATGCGTGCGGCCATCACCTCGCGGACCACGGCCATCTTGTTGAACTCGCCGCACAATCCCACGGGAGCGGTGCTGAACCGCGAGGAGCTCCAGGCGATCGCCGCGCTGGCCGTCGAACACGATCTCGTCGTCATCAGCGACGAGGTCTACGAGCACCTGGCCTTCGGCACCCCGCACCTGCCCATCGCCGCGCTGCCGGGGATGCGGGACCGCACCATCACCATCTCCAGCATCGGCAAGAGCTTCTCGCTCACCGGGTGGAAGATCGGCTGGGCGACCGGGCCGGCTGAACTGCTGCGTTCGGTCATGGGGGTCAAGCAGTTCCTCTCCTATACGTCCGGAGCTCCCCTGCAGCCCGCTGCCGCAGCGGCGCTCGGCGCCGATGAGGCCTACTTCGAGGCCTTCCGCTCGCGACTTCGCGCGCAACGCGACCTGCTGTGCTCGGGTCTGGACGAGATCGGCTTCGAGGTCGTCGTCCCGGAGGGCACCTATTTCGCCACCCCCGATGTGCGCCCGCTGGGATTCGACGACGGGATCGACTTCTGCCGCCGGCTCCCCGAGCTCGCGGGCGTGGTGGCGGTGCCCCAGGAGGTCTTCTACGACGACCGCGACGCCGGCCGGCCGCTCGTGCGCTGGGCCTTCTGCAAGCGACCCGAGGTCCTCACCGAAGCCCTCGACCGGCTCTCGACACTGACCTGACTCCAGGCCTCCCCGCCCCGTCCCACCCCCGTCGCCGAGATCGGGCCGGTTGTGGCCCATTTCACTGCCCCGGAACGGGCCACGAGCGCCCGCATCCGGGCATGGAGAATGACGATATGGAGTTTCGCTTCGACGGTGTCCTGTTCGACTGCGACGGCGTGCTCGTGGACTCCCTCGACGCCGCCGGCGACGCCTGGGATGCCTGGGCCGCGCGCTATGCCCCGCATTTCGACTACCGCACGCAGATGCGGCACGGTGTGCGCGCGGCGGACCTCGTGGCCTCCTACGTCGGGCCCGAGGAGAGGGCGGAAGCCGAGATCTTCCTGGAGGAGGCCGAGATCGCCGGGGCGGCGGGCACGCACGACATTCCCGGAGCACGCGGCCTGACCCGTGCCCTTCCCTCCGGACGGTGGGCGGTGGTCACCTCCGGGACCAGCCGGCTCGTCCGAGCCCGTCTCGACGCAGTCGGGATCGCGCGCCCCGAGCACATCATCGCGGCCGAGGACGTGGTCCACGGCAAGCCGGACCCCGAGCCCTATCTGCGGGGAGCGAAGGGCCTCGGCCTGGCGCCGTCCGTCTGCGTCGTGTTCGAGGACGCACCCGCCGGCATCGCCGCCGCACGGGCCGCGGGGGTCGCCGCTGTGGTCGGTGTCGGCGATCATCTCGAGGGCGCCGAGGTCGACGCCCAGGTCGAGGATCTGCGTCAGGTGCGGGTGGCCGGTGACACGCTCGTCATCGAGCCCCGCTGATCACTCGACGCCGGGGTTCAGCACCCGCCGCAGGAACCTCCGGGTCCGCTCGTGCTCGGGGTCGCCGATGACCTGGGCCGGGGTGCCCCGCTCGATGACGACACCGTCGTCGAGGAACAGCACCTGATCGGCCACCGCCTCGGCGAATCGCACCTCGTGGGTCACGATCATCATCGTCCAGCCCTGCCCGGCGAGATCGCGGATCACCGCCAGCACCTCGCCGACGATCTCCGGGTCGAGGGCCGAGGTCGGCTCGTCGAAGAGCACGACATGCGGCTTGATCGCCAGCGCCCGGGCGATGCCCACCCTCTGCTGCTGGCCACCGGACAGCTGCGAGGGATACGCGTCCTCGCGGTCGGCGAGGCCCACCTGCTCCAGCAGCGTCCGCCCCTCGGCGATCACCTCGTCGCGCGGTCGGCGCTGCGCCGTGATCGGCCCCTCGATGACATTCTGCAGGGCGGTGAGGTGCGGGAAGAGATGGTGCTGCTGGAACACCATGCCGGACTGCGCGCGCAGCGCCCTCAGTGCGCTCTCACGACCGCGCCCGGAGGGCAGCCGATCGAAGTCCACCTCGACCTCGCCGATCGAGACGATGCCGCTCTCGGGGACGTCGAGGGCGTTGAGGCAGCGCAGCAGCGTCGTCTTGCCCGAGCCCGAGGGCCCGAGCAGCGCCGTGGCCGTGCCCCGCATCGCATCGAGATCGACCCCGCGGAGGACGGAGCGGTCGCCGAAGGACTTGTGCAGTCCGTGGGCGCGCAGCAGCGGCGAGGAGGAGGTCATGTCACGTACCGATCCAGTCGACATTCGAGGCGATGCTGGGCCCGCGACAGCAGCCAGCACACGATCCAGTAGTAGAGCCCCGCGAAGGCGTACAGCGCGAGGAACTCGTTGCTCTCCCCCGCCGCCACCTGCGCCACCCGGAACAGATCGGTGACCAGCAGCACCGAGGCGAGGGAGGTGTCCTTGACCAGCGAGAGCAGGCTATTGGACAGCGGAGGGACGGCCGTGCGCAGAGCCTGCGGCAGGATGATGCGCCGCAGCGTCTGGCGATAGTCCAGGCCGATCGTGCGAGCCGCCTCGGTCTGACCGCGGGGCACCGCCAGGATCGATGACCGGATGATCTCGGCGGCATAGCCGGCGACATTGAGGCTGAAGGTCGCCACCGCGGCCGGGAAGCGGTCGAAGGTGAGGCCCAGCTGCGGCAGGCCGTAGAAGACGACGAAGAGCTGCAGGAGCAACGGCGTCCCACGGATGATCGAGACGAAGGCCCCTGCCGGCCAGGAGAGCCAGCGACTGCGCGAGATGCGCGCCAGCGCGACGCCCAGGGCCAGGACCAGTCCGAGCACGAAGCTGGCGGCCGTGAGCGGGATCGTCACCTTCACCAGGGCGACGGTCATCGGCCACGCCTCGGCTCGCAGCACGTCCCAGGTCGATCGCCCGCCGCGACCCTCGGTCGTGGCCTCCCCGCCGTCCTCGATGGACACATCGGCACCGAAGTAGCTCTCGGAGATGTCGGCCAGCGTGCCGTCCTCGCGCAGCGAGTTCAGCACCCGGTCGGCCTCGTCGCGCAGGGCGGCGTCGTCCTGACGGAAGACGAGCGCCTGCTCGGAGGTCTCCTGGTCGGCATCGGCGGCGATCTTCACCGCATCCGAGCCGGTCGTGGCGAGATAGTCCAGCACGGCGATGTTGTCGTTGACGATCGCATCGACTCGCCCCTGCACCAAGAGCTCGGCGGCCTGGGCGAAGCCCTCCACCGCCTCGACCTTCGCGCCGGCGTCGCGGGCGATCGCGGCCCAATTCGTGGTGCTGGACTGGGCGGTGGTCTTGCCCTCGAGATCGGAGAGACTCTGGATCGAGTCGTCATCGGAGCGCGTGACGATCACGCCTCGCGAGTAGGTGTACGGCTCGCTCAGCGCGTACCGCGCCTCGCGCTCGGGATTGATCGAGACCTGATTGGCGATGACGTCGACGCGACCGGCATCGAGGGCCGGGAAGATCGCGTCGAACTGCGTCTCGACGAACTCCAGCCGCCAACCGGCCCGGTCGGCGACCGCCTCGATGACCTCGATGTCGTAGCCGGTCAGCTCATCGGTGTCGGGATCGCGGAAGGTGAACGGCGGATACGTGCCCTCGGTACCGACCCTCAGCACCGGGCCGTCCTGCTCGGTGGTCGTCGCCGAGGCGGCCCCGCCCAGCAGCAGCGTCACCAGGACGGCGAGCGCCAGCGACCAGCGGACGGCACGCCACATCGCTCCCCCTCGGTCGGCCTCTCCCCCTGATCGTGCGGCACGGACGGCGGGAGCGAGCACGGCCATCAGTGTAGCCCCGGCACGCGCCCTCGGCCGGTCGTCTCAGCGCCACCTCCGCCGGAGCGGTGAGTGGTCGACCACCGCCGTGGTCGAGCTCGTGGACGGGGCGCGCTCGGTGGTCGACGACGCACCGGAATCCACCCGGGTCACGAGGCGGTGAGCCATCAACCACCCCGACCAGACCATGGGTGGCCACGCACCGCCCTCAGGAGGCGGAGGCGGGCTCAGGAGACGGGCGTGGTCCAGGCGTCGTAGCCGTAGACCCAGTCCCCGTCGCCGGAGTCCTTGAGCCACTCGTTGCCGCGCGAACCGATCTGGATCGTCGCCGTGCGATCGTGCCGCGCCTCCTCATAGGCGCGGAGGCGGTCGCCGAGCTCACCCGGCTCGGAGAGCGCCCGGGCGAGCACCACCGCATCCTCGATCGCCTGTCCGGCGCCCTGTGCCATGAACGGCATCATCGGATGGCAGGCGTCGCCGAGCAGCGTCACCCGATCGGTCGACCAGCGCGGCAGCGGATCGCGAACGTAGAGCGCCGACTTCAGCACCTCGTCGACCGCGTCCAGCAGCCGCCTGGCCTCCGGGTGGAAGGAGGCGTACATCGAGCGCAGCTCGTCGGAGTCGCCCGGCGTGGTCCACGACTCCTCGAGCCAGCTGTCCTGCGGGGCCGTGGCGAAGATGAAGACATCGTCACCGCGGTTGAGCGGGAAGGTGACGATCTGCGTCTGCGGGTCGGGCCCCCACCACTTGGTGAAGGTCCCGAGATCGGCCTGATCGGCCAGCTTCTCCGCCGGCACGACCGCGCGGAAGGCGACCACACCCGTGAACTCCGGATGCTCCTGACCGTGGACGGCGGTGCGGACCGCCGAATGGATGCCGTCCGCCCCGATGACGAGATCGGCACGGCAGGTGGTGCCGTCGGCGAAGCCGAGCTCCACGCCATCGGCGTCCTCGGCCAGCGAGGTCAACCGCTTGTCGAGTTCCAGGGAGCCCTCCGGCAGCGCCTGCTGCAGGGCGGCGAGCAGGTCCGCCCGGTGCATCGTCAACTGCGGCGAGCCGTAGGCCCGCTCGGCCGCATCGGACATCTCCAGCCGCGATGTGACCTCGCCGGTGTCCCAGGTCCGGCTGATGCGGTGTGTGGGCCGCGCGGCGGTGCGCCGCAGCTCCTCACCCACACCCAGACCGTCGAGCGCGCGGACGGCGTTCGGCGTCAGATTGATGTCGGCGCCGACCCGGCCGAGGCCGGGCGCCTGCTCGAAGACCCGGACCCGGTGCCCGGCCTTGTCCAGCGCGATGGCCGCGGCCATCCCGCCGATGCCGCCGCCGACGATCGCGATATCGCGCTGCTTCATGGTCGTCTCCCTCATGTCCTCAGGCCACCCGCACGTCCGACGCATCGTC
Source organism: Actinomycetes bacterium (assembly GCA_023417775.1). GTDB lineage: Bacteria > Actinomycetota > Actinomycetes > Propionibacteriales > Nocardioidaceae > Aeromicrobium. The sequence goes on from JAEZEJ010000014.1 coordinate 5,716, forward strand.
CGGCGTCGCGGTGCCGCGCAGGAGTCGCAGCACGTGTGCTCGCGCATGGACGAACTCGGCCTCCTCCTTGGTCGTGATCTGGTCACGCGGACGGGCGAGGCCGACGTCGATCACCTCGGCGACGGTGCTCGGCGGCCTCGAGAGCACGATGATCCGATCCGCCAGGTACACGCTCTCGTCGATGTCATGGGTGACCACGAGCACCGTGATGTCGAGCTGCTCCTGGATCGACAGCAGCAGGTCCTCCAGCTCGGCGCGGGTCTGCGCGTCCACCGAGGCATAGGGCTCGTCCATCACCAGCAGGCGCGGCTGACAGGCCAGCGCCCGGGCGATCGCGACACGCTGCTGCATGCCGCCGGACATCTGCCACGGGTACAGCCGGCCCTTGCCGTCCAGGCCGACGGCCTGCAGCGCCTCCTTCACCCGTCGCGCACGCTCGGCCTTGGAGGTCCGGCGGCGCAGCGGGAAGGCGACATTGTCCTCGACCCGCATCCACGGGAACAGCGACCGGGAGTAGTCCTGGAAGACCATCGCCAGTCCCTCGGGCACGCCGTTGACGACCTCGCCGTCGAAGAGCACTCGTCCGCTGGTGGCCTCCTCCAGCCCGGTGATGATGCGCAGGAGGGTCGTCTTGCCGGCTCCCGAGGGGCCGACGATGACCGAGACCTTGCCGGCCGGGATGGTCGCGCTGATATCGCCGATGGCACGGTTCTGACCGTAGGTCTTCGAGATCTGTTCGAGTACGAGCTCCGCGGGGGCGGACTGCTCGGGGGCGTGGTCAGTCATGCTGAAGGGTCACTCCTCTGTGCCAGGCCAGGACCCGGCGTTCGATCTGGACGAGTAGGACGTTGAGGACGATGCCGATGAGCGCCAGCGCCACCAGCACGGACCAGAAGCCCGGATAGTCGAAGTTCCGTTGATTCGAGACGAGCAGATTGCCGAGCCCGTTCTTGGAGCGCTGGAGCTCGGAGATGATCATGAGGATCAGCGAGAGCGAGAGCGCGACGCGGACGCCGGCGAAGATCTTCGGTGCCGCCCCGGGGAGCACGATGCGGGTCAGCACATCCCACGAGGAGATCTTGAAGACGGACGCGACGTGCGCCCGTGCGGTGCCGATGCTCTGCACGCCGTCGATGGTGTTGAACAGGATCGGCCAGACGATGCCGAAGGCGATCAGCAGCACCTTGGGCCAGTCGCCGGTGCCGAACAGCAGGAAGAACACGCCGATGAGGGCGGGTGTCGGCAGTGACCGACCGAGGTGCACGAGCGGCTGCACGAGTGCCGCGAGCACCGGCTGCAGGCCGAGGGCGATGCCGAGCCCGACGCCGACCACCACGGCGAGCCAGAAGCCCAGCGCCGCCCGCCACAGGCTCGGGATGAGGTCGCCGCGGGCGACGTCGCCGAGGAAGAAGTGCCGGGGATCGGTGCTCAGGAAGTCGCTGACCACCCGCTGCGCGACCTCCAGCGGGGGCGCGATGAACAGGCCATTGGTCTCGCTGCGCGAGCCCAGCCACCACAGGAACACCAGCAGCACCGGGACGATGAGCCGGATGCCCGCGGTCTTGAGCAGGGGTCCGAGGCGATGGGGCAGACGAGCGCGCGGCATCGCGGTGGACTCGTCGTGGGTCATGGAGGTCACTGGGCCAACCCCTCCTTCCAGCCGAAGGCCAGTCGATCGATGGAGGCGAGGACCGCGGTGACGAGCACGCCCAGCACGCCGGCCACGAGGGTCGCCGCGTAGACGCCGTCGAGATTGCTCGCATTGGTGCTCGCCACCAGGATGTAGCCGCCGATGCCCTGTCCGGAGCCGAACAGCAGCTCGGCGCTCACCGCGACGATCAGGCCGATCGACGCGGCGACCCGGATGCCGGTGAACATGAAGGGCAGCGCGGCGGGCAGGCGGATCTGCATCAGGACCCCGAACCGGGAGACGTGCAGCGTCCGGGCGGTCTGGATGGCCACCGGGTCGACCGCGCGGGCGGCGTACATGGAGTTGAAGAGGATCGGCCACATGCAGGCCAGCGCGACGGTCAGCGAGAGCGGCAGCATGCCCGCCCCGAGCAGCAGGACCAGCAGCGGGCCGACGGCGATCGACGGCAGCGGCCGGAGGATCTCGACCGGCAGCAGGAACATGGAGAAGATCGTCGGGACCGCGCCCATCAGCCCGCCGAGGACGATGCCCACGACCGATGCGATCACCAGCCCGAGCAGCCACTGCCGCAGCGTGAAGCCGATCTGCGTCCAGAACTCGCCGTCGCCGAGCAGGTTGACGACCTGGTCGCCCACGGCGCTGGGCAGGGGAAGGCCGGCACCGGAGACGAGACCCGTGCGGATCACCAGTTCCAGCACCGCGACGAAGCCGACCACGCCGACGACGCCCAGGATCACCTGGGTACGTCGTGGGAGCGGATCGTGGATCAGTTGCATCGAATCAGTCCTCTGTGATGAGAGCCGCGGGGCGGCGGGGGGGGGGGGCCCCCCCGCCCCGC
>JAEZEJ010000052.1 GCA_023417775.1 Actinomycetes bacterium
TAGACCGTCTCGGCGTCGTCCAGGTAGGCGATCGGGTCGAACGAGCCGCCCAGACCGAACTGGTCGAAGGGGTTCCCGAAGAAACCACCCACCGATGCGCCGTAGGACATCGACCAGCCCCACAGCACGTAGATCACTCCGACAACCGCCATGGCCCCGAACGACAGCATCATCATGTTCAGCACGGACTTGCCGCGCACCATGCCGCCGTAGAAGAACGCAAGCCCCGGTGTCATCAGGAGCACGAGCGATGCCGAGGTCAGCATCCACGCGGATACTCCGGTATCCAACATCCTGATCCGTCTCCCTCCACCGGTCGCTCGACCGGTCGGGGACAACGTTCACGGAGCGTGGTTTCGGTGGCCGTGCGTCAGTGTTTCGAGCACGTGACAACCGGAGCGTTCACGTAAACGTTGCGTGACGCAGGGCGTCCAGGGGGTGGAAGCCCCCGTCTCAGTCGCCGAGCAGCCCGTCGACGAAGGCCTCGGGCTCGAACGGTGCGAGGTCGTCGGGGCCCTCGCCGAGGCCTACGAGCTTGACGGGCACGCCGAGCTCGCGCTGCACGGCCACGACGATGCCGCCCTTGGCCGTGCCGTCGAGCTTGGTCAGCACCACGCCGGTGACGTCGACGACCTCGGAGAACACGCGCGCCTGGGTGAGTCCGTTCTGTCCGGTGGTCGCGTCGATGACCAGCAGCACCTCGGTCACGGGCGCCTGCTTCTCGACCACGCGCTTGACCTTGCCCAGCTCGTCCATCAGCCCGGCCTTGGTGTGCAGGCGTCCGGCGGTGTCGACGAGCACGACATCGGCGTTCTCATCGATCCCCCGCTTGACGGTGTCGAAACCGACGCTGGCCGGGTCGCCGCCCTCGGGGCCGCGGACGGTCGGCACGCCGACCCGCTGGCCCCAGGTCTCCAGCTGGTCCGCGGCGGCCGCGCGGAAGGTGTCTGCGGCGCCCAGGAGCACCGTCCGGTCCTCGGCGACCAGGACCCTGGCGAGCCGTCCGACGGTGGTGGTCTTGCCGGTGCCGTTCACTCCGACGACCAGGACGACGCCCGGGGCGCCGTCATCGCCGGTCGCGTGCAGGGTGCGGTCGAGGGACGGGCCCACCAGACCGATCAGCTCCTCGCGCAGGATCGCCCGCGCGGTGTCGGCATCGGAGACGCCCTCGGCGGAGAGACGGGCGCGCAGATTGGCGACGAGCTCGGTGGTCGGACCCACGCCGACATCGGCCGCCAGCAGGGTGTCCTCGATCTCCTCCCAGTCGTCCTCGCTGAGCTTGCCACCGCCCAGGAGGCTGAGCAGCCCCTTGCCGAGGCTGCTCTGAGAACGTGCCAGCCGGGCGCGCAGGCGCACCAGTCGGCCCTGCGGCGGCTCGGGCACCTCGACGGAGGGGGCCGAGGGCTCCTCGACCGGGGTCTCGGCGACGGGAGCACCGGTGTCGGTGGCCCGTGGTTCCTCCAGCTCGACGAAGTCGTCCTCGAGGAGCCCGTCATCGACCGGTCCGGGCTCCGGCTCCTCGGGATGGTCGATGGTGCGCTCGGTGATCTGGTCGAGATCACGGGGCGAGGGCAGGCCGCGGTTCTTGCGCGCGACCAGCAGCCCGATACCGGCGCCGGCCACGACGACGACCGCGATGAGCAGGATGATCAGCAGTTCGGTGGTCACCCCACCACCCTAGGAGATGGCGCTGTCGTCCACGGACGCCCCGCCGCGGTGTCGGCTCACGCGCCCGATCCGTCTCAGAGACGGATGGAGGCGGCGTCGAGCCGGACCACGCGCTCGATGCGTTCGAGAACCTCCGGAGCGTGGGAGATGACGATGACGCTGCGTTCGGGGGCGAGGTCGAGCAGGTCGTCCAGCAGCGCCCGCGCGGTCGGAGCGTCGAGGTGCTCGGTCGGCTCGTCGAGGACGACGATCCGATGATCGCCCAGCAGCAGTCGCGCCAGCGCCAACCGCTGACGCTCGCCACCGGAGAGTCGGCCGCCGTGCTCCCCGACCGGGGTGTCGAGACCACGTGGCAGCGAGCGCACGAAGTCGCCGAGACCGGCACGATCGAGGGCCTCCATCGCGGCATCGTCGTCGGCTTTCGGGTCGGCGATCCGCAGATTCTCACGGATCGTGGTGTCGAAGACGACCTCGTCCTGACCCAGATATCCGATACGCGTCCGGACATCGTCCGATCCGAGCTCGCGGACATCGGCTCCGCCCAGCTGGATGGCTCCGGCGCGGGGCTCGATGAGACGCAGCAGCGTGTACGCGAGGGTCGACTTGCCGATGCCGCTGGGCCCGGTGAGCGCGACGACATCTCCCTCGTCGAGGTCGAGGTCGATGCCTTCGACCAGGGTGCTCTCCCAACCCACCGCGACACCGCGCAGGCACAGGGACCAGGACACCGGAAGCGCCACCGGCTGATCGGGTTCGGTGATCGGAGCGGGGAGCGCCGCGAGGGCGGCGATACGCGCATCGGCGTCCGCGACCGAGGGACGATGGCGCTCGGCATCGCCCCACGCCTCCAGGGGCTCGGCCAAGGCGATCGGCGCGAGGATCAGGACACCCACGACCACGACGGGAGCCCCGGTCGACCAGGCGGCGATGAGGGCGACGGCCGCGCCGGTCACCGCGAGCACGATGGCCGACGCGAGACCCACCGCACCCGCCCCGCGTCGTTGGGCGCCGGCGAGCTCGACGACGGAGCGGTCCGTCGTCTCGCGGAATCGGTCGCCCGCACCGAAGGCCACGAGGTCCGGACCGGCGAGCACGAGCTGCGACACGTCGGCGGCCAGCCGTCCCCGTGCGGCTGCCGCGCGCTGCCCGTCACGCCGGGCGGTGATACGGGCGACCGTGCTCCTGATCGCCACCGCGCTCAGCGCGACACCGGCGGCGACCACGAGACCGGAGCGGAGATCCAGGGCGGCCACCACGCCGATGACGACCGCCGAGGCCAGCAACCCGGTCCACCAGGGCAGTCGGATCCGCAGCAGCCGGTCCTGCCGGGTCTGGACATCGGTCACCACCCGGCTCACCACATCGCCGCGCCGTTGCCCGGTGAGTCCCGCCGGAGCGATCCGGTTCAGCTGGCGGTAGACATCGACTCGATCCGCCGTGGCATCGCGGAGCGCGACATCGTGGGTCATCAACCGCTCGACGTAGCGGAAGACGGCGCGGGCGATGCCGAAGGCGCGGACCGAGACGATCGCCACCATGAGGTAGAGCACCGGGGGCTGCTGGGCCGCTCGGACGATGAGCCATGCGGCCGCCAACAGCAGTCCGATCGCCGAGAGCTGGGCGAGCACGCCCATGAGCACGCCCAGTCCCAGCCGCCGGCCGCGCTTCCAGTCGCGCCCCTCCCCGCTCACGAGACCTCCCCCTGTACCGAGATTTGCTCCCCATTCGTCGACCAGCAGTGCCCCCGGTTGGCGAATGGGGAGCAAATCTCGGTACTCGCCGAGCTCCTCATACCGCCGCCGCCTCGACGGGGGCGACGGTGACGATGCGATCCGCCGCGGCGATGGTCTCCGGCCGGTGCGCGACGGCGAGCACCGTGACGTCGAGTCGGCGGATGGCGGCGATCAGCGCGGCCTCGTGGGCGGCATCGAGGCCCGCCGTCGGCTCGTCCAGTAACACCAGCCAAGCTCCGCTCTCGCGCACTCGCAGGAGGGCACGGGCCACCGCGAGACGGCGTCGCTCGCCCGCCGACAGGTCGGCGGCATCCTCGCGGACTGGCCGATCGACGCTCAGCGGCAGTCCCACGTCGCCCAGGGCCCGCTCGATCGCCGCGCGGTCCGCATCGGGGCATCCGAGCGCGACATTGTCGCCGATCGTCCCCTCGATCAGCCCCGGTACCTGCGGCACCCACGCGATCTGCTCGCGCCAGGCGGCGATGTCGAGCTCGGCGAGGTCGGTCTCCCCCACCCGCACGGTGCCGGCATCCGGCCGGAGCATGCCGAGTAGCACGGCGAGCAGCGTCGACTTGCCGCCGCCGGAAGGGCCGGTCACGGCGACGAACTCCTGCGGATGGATCGCGAAGCGGTCCAGGCAGAGCGAGGGCCGCCCTCGGTCGCCATGGTCGACCTCGAGATCCTCGACGAACACAGACACCGCCTCCCGCGGCGGCGGCGTCTCTCCCCCATGACGCTCGTGATCGAGCAGCTCGAGGATCTCGACCGTCGCCTCGGCACCCTCGGTCGAATCGTGGAACAGCGTCCCGACCCGCCGGACCGGCAGGTACGCCTCCGGGGCCAGGAGCAGCACCAGCATCGCCGGGCCGAGCTCCATATTCCCCTCGACGACACGCAGACCCACACTGACCGCGACGAGCGCGACGGAGATGGTGGAGAACAGCTCGAGCACCAGTGAGGACAGGAAGGCCAGACGCAGGGCCCGCATCGACTCGTCACGATGCCGGTCGCCCACCTCCCGGAGCCCCTTCTCCTGGGGCCGGCCGAAGATCTTGAGCACGACGAGCCCGTCGAGAACATCGGCGAAGTGCCGGCCGAGGCGCTCCATCGCGGCCCATCGGCGCTGCACCTTGTCGCGGGTGAGCAGACCCACCAAGGCCATGAAGATGCCGATCAGCGGCAATGTCACCACGATGATGACGGCCGAGAGCAGGTCGACCCAGGCGACGACCACGATCACCGCGGCCGGCACGATGGCCGCGAGCGCCAGCTGCGGCAGGAAGCGGCCGATATAGCCGTCGAAGGCGTCCATGCCCGGGCCGAGCAGGGCGATCACCCGCGAGCTCTCCGGGCGCGGTCCCAGCCGCCGCGGGTCCAGGAGGTCATCGACGACCTCGGCGCGCAGCTCGGCCTTGACGCGCACCGACGCGCGCTCGGCGATCACGGCGTGCAGCCAGGCGACCACCGCGCGGAGCCCGAAGGCCAGCACGATCCCGAGCGGCAGGGCGTACACCGCACTGCCCTCGAACCGCCGCGCCACCACCTCGGCCACCATCCAGGAGACCGCGATGACGAGCACCGCCGTCGCGGTGCCGAGCGCGACGCTCCAGCCGAGGTGCCGACGGACCGTCGCGGACCGTCGCACCAGGCGCGGATCGAGTGGCTTAGTGGGCATCGGCGGGGATCTGCTCGGCGCTGATGCGCTTGCGGAACACCCAGTACGACCAGATCTGGTAGCCGATGACGATCGGGAGGAAGACCACCGCCGACCAGGTCATGATCTTCAGGGTGTACGGCGTTGAGGAGGCGGACTCGACGGTGAGGCCGTACGCGGGATCGACCGTCGAGGGCATGACCTCGGGGAAGAGCGCGACGAAGAGCATCGCCACCACGAAGCCGATGGCCAGGAAGGTGCCGGTGAAGGCCCAGCCGTCGCGCTGCGCGAAGGAGGCGAGCATCGCGGCCACGAAGGCCGCCGCGCCGAGGACACCGAGCACCCACACGATCGCCTCGCCATGGGACAGACCGGTCCAGACGATGAAGGCGACCGCCAGTACGCCCGCCACGACCCCGGCACGCTGCGCGAAGACATGGGCGCGCTCGCGGATCTCGCCGGCGGTCTTGAGCGCCACGAAGAGCGCGCCGTGCACCAGGAAGACGGACAGGGTGACGAGGCCGCCCAGCAGAGCGTAGGGATTGAGCAGATTGAAGAATCCGCCGACGTACTCGCCGCTGGCGTCGATCGGGACACCTCGCACGATATTGGCGAAGGCCACACCCCACAGCAACGCAGGGACGAAGGAGCCGATGATGATCATCCAGTCCCAGCGGTCCCGCCACTGCTGTTCGTCACGGGTCCCGCGGTACTCGAAGGCCACGCCCCGCACGATCAAGGCGATCAGGATGAGGAACAGCGGCAGGTAGAACCCGCTGAACAAGGTCGCGTACCACTCGGGGAAGGCGGCGAACATCGCACCGCCCGCCACGATGAGCCACACCTCGTTGCCGTCCCAGACCGGGCCGATGGTGTTGATGAGGACGCGACGTTCCTTGTCGTTCTTGGCGAAGATGCCGACCAGCATCCCGACGCCGAAGTCGAATCCCTCCAGGACGAAGTAGCCCACGAAGAGGAAGGCGATGAAGATGAACCAGAGCGTGGTGAGTTCCATGAGTCCGTCCTCACTCAGTAGGCGAAGGCCAGCGGGGCGTTGGGGTCGTCATCGGGTTCCTCGGCCGGCGGATTCGCATCGGGCAGGCCCTTGCCGATGAAGCGCAAGAGGAGCTTGACCTCGATCACGGCGAGGATGCCGTAGAGCAGGGTGAAGCCGATCATCGATGTCCAGACCTGCGCGGCCGACACCGAGGGAGAGACTCCCGTGGCCGTCGGCATCAGGCCGAACACGACCCACGGCTGCCGCCCCATCTCGGTGAAGATCCAGCCGAAGGAGTTGGCTGCGATCGGCAGCAGCGGCAGCATCACGGCGGTGAACAGCAGCAGCCGGGTGCGGCGGGTGCCGAGCTGCGGGGTGTGCCCGCCACGGATCGACCAGAGCAGCCAGGCACCGCCGATCATCGCGAGAGCTCCGGCGGTGATCATCATCCGGAAGCTCCAGTAGGTCACCGGGATATTGGGCGAGAAGTCCTCCAGGCCCGTTTCGCTGTAGGTCTCGCGGTACTCCTCGTTGAGGGAGTCGATGCCGCGCACCTCTCCGTCGAGGGATCCGGTGCCGAGATAGGACAGCAGGTGCGGGATCTCCAGCTGGAAGATCGGCTCGCTGCCGTCGAGCGTGCCGATCGTGAGCAGTGAGAAGGGTGCCGGCTGCGCATCCTCGTAGAGGCCTTCGGCGGCTGCCATCTTCATCGGCTGGACCTCGGTCATGACCTTGCCCTGGATGTCGCCGGTGACGATCGTGCCGAGGCCGGCGATCAACAGGGCGATCGCGCCGAGCTTGACGCCGCTGCGGTAGGCGCTGGCGTCCTCACCCGGCTTGCGGACGAGCTTCCAGAAGGCGACGCCCGCGACGAAGCCGCCGCCGACCATGAAGGCGGCGAAGAGCGTGTGCGGCAGGGTGATGAGGACGACCTTGTTGGTGAGCACCTCGGCGAAGCTCTCGAGCTCCGCCCGCCCACGCTCGGCATTGAAGGTGTAGCCGACCGGGTTCTGCATGAAGGAGTTCGCGGCGAGGATGAAGTAGGCGCTGACGGCGGTCCCGATGGCGGCGATCCAGATGCAGGCGAGGTGCAGGCCCGGCTTGAGCCGGTCCCAGCCGAAGATCCACAGACCGAGGAAGGTCGATTCCAGGAAGAAGGCCAGCAGTCCCTCGATCGCCAGCGGAGCGCCGAAGATATCGCCCACGAACCGCGAGTAGGACGACCAGTTCATGCCGAACTGGAACTCCTGCACGATGCCGGTGACGATGCCCATCGCGAAGTTGATGAGGAAGAGCTTGCCGAAGAAGCGCGTGAGCCGGAGCCACTTCTCGTCGTCCGTGCGGCGCCATGCGGTCTGCATGATGGCGACCAGGAAGGCCAGCGAGATCGTCATGGGGACGAAGAAGAAGTGGTAGACCGTCGTGATACCGAATTGCCAGCGCGCGAGGTCGAGTGCCTCCATCGCCTTTGTCCTTTCGCCACAGTCGACACGACCCTGTGCCGACGAGATCAGCGTACGCCCGCCCGAGGGTCAAGTTCCATTTTTCACAAGCGTTTGTGACGATCTTCACAAGGTGAGTGGGTGGCCATGCCTCATCCCCCGTCCCCGGTGGCTCGCGAGTGGTGCAATCTCGTCCGCGATTGGTGCACATTCGCCCCCCTCCGGCGATCTCGGGGGCGAATTCGCACCACTCGCGGAAGCCCTCGACGAGAGCGTAGGTGGGTCAGACGACGAGGGGTTCGAGGACGGCGCGGATCGGCTCGGGGACGGGCGTGACGTCGCGGCCCTCCCCCGCCACGTACACGTGCACGAAACGACCGACCGCCGCCGGCTCGTCGACACCCTGGAAGAGGCCGATCTCGTACACCACACTCGACCGGCCGAGCTTGGTGACGGCGAGACCCGCCTCGACCGGCAGCGGGAAACGCAGCTCGCGCAGGAACCGGCAGCCGGTCTCGGCCACGATGCCGTAGGCGTCGAGCCGACGGATATCGATGCCGGTCGCCTCGATCAGGTACCCGTTGACCGCCGTGTCGAAGTACGAGTAGTACTTGACATTGTTGACGTGACCGTACACATCCTCGTCCTCCCACCGGGTGCCGATCGGACGCAGTATCGGATAGGCCGAGCGGAGCCGTTCGGTCACGATGCCTCTTCCTCGTCGTCGCGCAGTCGCTGGCTGATGACCGCAGAGACGCCGTCGCCGCGCATCGAGACGCCGTACAAGGCGTCGGCGACCTCCATCGTGCGCTTCTGATGGGTGATGACGATCAACTGGCTGTTGGCGCGCAGCTCCTCGTAGATCTCCAGGAGACGCCCGAGATTGGTGTCATCGAGCGCCGCCTCGACCTCGTCGAGGATGTAGAAGGGGCTCGGCCGGGCCTTGAACAGCGACACCAGGAAGGCCACCGCCACCAGGGACCGCTCACCGCCGGACAACAAGGAGAGCCGCTTGACCTTCTTGCCCGGAGGCCGGGCCTCGACATCGATGCCGGTGGTCAGCATGTTCGACGGGTCGGTCAGCACGATCTTGCCCTCGCCGCCGGGGAAGAGCCGGCTGAAGACATGGGCGAACTCGCGCTCGACGTCCTGCCAGGCCTCGGTGAAGACCTGCTCCACCCGCCGGTCGACTTCCTCGACGATCTCCAGCAGATCCTGACGGGTCTTCCTCAGATCGTCGAGCTGCTCGGAGAGGAACTGATGACGCTCCTCCAGGGCGGTGAACTCCTCCAGGGCGAGCGGATTGACCTTGCCGAGCATCGCGAGCGACTTCTCCGCGGTCCTCAGACGCTTGGCCTGCTCCTCGCGAACGAAGGGCACCGGCTCAGCATCCTCCTCCCCCAGCACCGGAACGAGCTGGTCCGGACCGTACTCGGCCACCAGTGTCTCGGGGTCGATGCCGACCTCGGCGAGCGCCCGCTCGTGCAGCTGCTCGAGGCGCAGCACGAGCTGGGACCGCGCCATCTCATCGCGATGCACCGAGTCGGTCAGCTGCTTGAGCTCGTTCTCCAGATCGCGCACCCGTGTGCGGACCTCGCGGACCTGCTGCTCGCGGCCGGCACGCGCCTGCTCGATCTCCGTGCGCCGTTGCGCTGCTCTCTCGATCGACACGGCGAGCCGCTGCAATGCGGCCTCGATGCCCTCGATCACGGCGGTGGCCGTCTCCGCCTCGCGCCGACGCTGCTCGCGACGCTCCGCCGCCCGCTGCCGGGCCTCGCGCTCCGCGGCCGCGGCCCGCAGCATGTTCTCGACCTGGCTGGCGAGAGCACGGGCGCGCTCCTCCGCGGTGCGCAGGGCGAGACGGGCATCGGTCTCCGCGCGCCGTCCGGCCGAGGCGGCATCCGCCAGCTCCTCCAGATGGCTGGTGTCCGGCTCCTCCTCAGGCGCCGACTCGGCCTGCTCGACCCGTTCCTCCAACTCGGCGAGCCCGGCCAGCGCCTCCTCCCGCGCGACCTTCGCCTGCTCGATCGAGGTCTCCAGCCGCTCGGCCTCAGCCGTCGAGGCGCGCGACGCGGTGCCGAGCTCGCCGAGCTTCTCGGCGACCGCCGACATCGCGGCATCGGACTCGTGCAGCCGCTCGAGCGCGGCATCCACCGACCGCTGCGCCTCGGCGTGCTCGGCCGTCGACTTCTCCGTCTCGAAGCGCAGCCGGTCCAGGGTCGCGCCGACCTCGGAGAGCTCGGCCTCGGCCTCCTCGATCGCGGCGGTCACCTCCAGCAGGCTCTGCGTCGCCGACGACCCGCCCTCGGCGAAGTGCGCACCGAGCCGGTCACCGTCCGAGGTCACCGCGGTGACCTCGGGTGCCGCGGCGACGAGGGAACGTGCGGCAGCCAGATCGGGCACGACCGCCACCCGGTCGAGGAGACGGCGCAGGGCGGGCCGGAGCTCGGCCGGAGCATCGACCAGGTCGATGGCATAGGCGGCGCCGGACGGTAGCGAGGGCCAATCCCCGGCGAGATCGGGGGCACCGCCCAGGACGATGCCGGCGCGGCCGAGATCATCGCCCTTGAGCCTCTCGATCGCCCCGACGGCCGCGGGTGCGCCGGACACCGCGAGCGCATCGGCGGCCTGTCCGAGGGCCGAGGCCAGCGCCGCCTCGTGTCCGGCATGGACGCTGATCAGGGTCGCGACCGAGCCGAGCAGCCCGTCGACCTCTTCGGAGACCGCCAGCAGTGCGCCGGCGCCGTCCTTGCGGGCGAGGCCGAGTTCGAGCGCCTCCTGACGAGCCCGCAGGGCGTCCTGGCGGCGCTCGGCCTCGTGCCGACGCCGTTCGAGGGACTTGGCGGCCTCCTCGGCGGCCTCCAGCCGCGCCTCGGCCGTTTCGAGCTCCTCATCGAGACCGGTCTCCCCCGCGTTGAGTCCGGCGATCTGGCTCTCCAGCGCCGTGAACTCGTGCTGGGCCTGCTCCGCCCGCTCCCGTGCCGCCTGCGCCGCCGTGGTCAGGCGGCCGATCTCGTCGTCCGCCGCGGCCGCTCGGCTCTTGACCGTGCTGAGTTGGCCGTGCAGCCGGGCGAGACCCTCGCGCCGGTCCGCCGCGGCCCGGAGCAGACCGGCGATCCGCCGCTCTTCCGCGGTGTAGGTCTCCTCGGCGGCCTTGCGGTCCTCGATGATCTCGGTGAGTGTGCGCTGCGCCTCCTCGACCGTGCGTTCCAGCTCGGCGTGCTCGTCGCGGGCTCGCCGCGCATCGGCCTCGAGCTCCTCGGGATCACGGCCCGGGACGCGGTCGTCGTCGGCATCGGCCTGGGCGACGCGCACCCGCTCGCGGGCGAGACCGGCCATCCCGTTGAAGCGTTCGCGCACGCTGGTGAGGGCGTACCAGGTCTCATTGGCGGCTGCGAGCTGCGGCGCATCGGCGGCGAGAGCCTGCTCCAACTCGCTCTCGGCTGCCCGCGCATCGCGCAGGGCGGTCTCCGTGTCGGACTGGCGCTGCTTCAGGACCTGCTCGTCGGCGAGCTCGGTCTCGATGGTCGTGGTGGCGGTGACGATCTCGTCGGCCAGCAGTCGCGCCCGGGCGTCGCGGACATCGGCCTGGATCACCGCGGCCTTGCGTGCCACCTCGGCCTGACGACCGAGCGGCTTGAGCTGACGGCGCAACTCGGTGAGGACATCATTCAATCGAGTGAGATTGCCCTGCGTGGCCTCCAGCTTGCGCAGCGCCTTCTCTTTGCGCTTGCGGTGTTTGAGGACGCCTGCGGCCTCCTCCACGAAACCGCGACGTTCCTCCGGGGTCGCCCGCAGGATCGTGTCCAGCTGGCCCTGACCGACGATGACGTGCATCTCGCGGCCGATACCGGAGTCGCTGAGCAGCTCCTGCACGTCCAGCAACCGGCACGTGTTGCCGTTGATGGCGTACTCCGAACCACCGCTGCGGAACATCGTCCGCGAGATGGTGACCTCGGTGTAGTCGATCGGCAGCGCGCCGTCGGTGTTGTCGATGGTGAGGACGACCTCGGCGCGGCCCAGCGGGGGCCGACCGGCCGTGCCGGCGAAGATGACATCCTCCATCTTGCCGCCACGCAAGGACTTGACGCCCTGCTCGCCCATCACCCACGAGAGGGCGTCGACCACATTGGACTTGCCCGAGCCGTTCGGCCCGACGACCGCGGTGATACCGGGCTCGAGCTGCAGCGTCGTCGACGACGCGAAGGACTTGAAGCCTCGCAGCGTGAGGGTCTTGAGATACACCACGTCTCCCGAAGCGGCCGGCGGAAGGACTACTGGCTCACCCTAGGGCATGGGGCGGCGGGCCTGCGGCACGCGCGCCGCAGGACTCCCGTGCGCACGGCACAGGAGGTGATCAGCGCGAAGCGGGTTCGAGCAGCTCGGCGACGTCGTCGACGCGGGAACCGAGAGCATCCACCAGACCGTCGTTCTCCACCTTGAGTCGCAGGACCTCGGCCTCGAGGTCGGCGACGCGGCGGCGCAGACGGGCCAGCTCACCGGCAGCGTGATCATATGACGGGCCTGCCAGATAACCGACGAGCGCTTTGGCCATGAGTGTCCTTCGCAAGAGTTCAGACGGGTACCGGCAGTCGTGACTGCCATCGTCCAGTGTCTCACCGGCCTGCTGGGAGGGTCAAATCACCCGGCCGCCGGCCTGACCTCGCCTCGGCGTCACGGCCACTAGGGTGGTGGACGTGTCCGATCTCTTCACCTCACCGACCGGCGACTGGACCGCGGTCTCCCCGCGACTCGCGACGGCCCGACGACTCATCGGCGCCGTCTGCGGCGGAGTGCTGCTGCTCATCGGGATCGTGCTCGCGATCGTCCTGTGGTGGTGGCTGGGCCTGCCCGTCGCCATCATCGGCCTCGCCATCGCCGCGTGGGTCTGGTGGTGGGCGCCGCGCAATCGCCGCAGCTGGGGTTACGCCGAGGGCCAGGAGGACTTCGTCGTACGCGGCGGCATCATGTTCCGCCGGCTCGTGGCCGTGCCCTATGGGCGCATGCAGTTCGTCGACGTCGAAGCGGGTCCGATCGCCCGGCAGTTCGGTTTCGCCACCGTCACCCTGCACACCGCGAGCACCAAGACGGCCGCTGGTATCCCGGGCGTGCCGACGGACGAAGCCAACCGGCTGCGCAACCGGCTGACCGAGCTCGGAGACTCCGGAGGCGCCGGTGTCTGAGCTGCCACCGGACGATCTCGAAAGCCCTGATGAGCCGGGAACCCCGGCCGTTCCAGCCGGTGCCCAGACGGAGGGCCGCCGCACCCACCCGCTGACCGCCCTCGTGCAGGGCGGTATCTGGGCCGGTCTCGGCATCGTCGGCCTGTTCAACGCCTTCGTCAACGGCGACTCCTTCAGCCTCTTCAGCGGCGCCATCGCGGTGGCGGCGGCGGTGGCCGGTGGCCTGTTGATCGGCCTCATCGCGGGCTTCTTGCGCTGGTACTTCACCCGCTACTTCATCGACGGCACCGAACTGCGCATCGAGACCGGTGTGCTCTTTCGGACCTCGCGACGCATCCCCTACGAGCGGTTGCAGTCCGTCGACATCGACGAGCCCTTCCTCGCCCGCCTGGTCAAGCTCTCGGAGCTCCACATGGAGATGGCCGGCGGAGGAGAGTCACGCTCCACCCTGCGCTTCCTGCCGCTCGACGAGTCTCGTCAGCTGCGCCGCGTCCTGCTCGCCCGCGCGCATGGCGCCGGAGCGGACGAGGCGGCGACGGTGACGGAGGAACAGCGCGAGGTCATCACCGTCGTCGGCCCCGACCGGATCATCATCGGCACGCTGCTGTCCCTGGACTTCCTCTTCGCGGTCGCCGCCATCGTCATCCTGTTGATCGTCGGCTTCGCGGTGCCGGACGCCTGGGCCGTGCTCGGCGGCATCATCCCCACCGGCTTCTGGCTCATCCAGATCATCGGCAGCCGGGTGATCGCCCAGTGGAACTTCACGCTGTCGCGCGGATCGCGGGGTCTGCGGATCGAACGAGGCCTGCTCTCGCGCAGCTCGCAGACCATCCCCTATGAGCGCGTGCAGGGCATCGCCGTGGTCGAGCCCTTCATCTGGCGCAAGCTCGGCTGGCAGCGGCTGTCGGTCGACATCGCCGGCTACGGCGCCTCGGCCGATGAGGAGAACGGTGTCTCCGACACCACCCTGCTGCCGATCAGCGATCCGCCGCTCGCCCGGGCGGTCGCGGAGGAGCTGATCGCCGGCTCCGATCCCGATGCCGTCGAGCGCACGCCGGTCTCCCGCCGGTCGTGGGTCTTCGCCCCGATCGGGTACCGCTTCCGCTGGGTGGGCGCGTCCGACCGGACCTTCATCGCCCGCGAAGGATGGATCTCCCGGCACACGGATCTGGTCCCTCATCACAAGACCCAGTCGGTCGCTCTCCGGCAGGGCCCCTTGCAGCGCTGGCGCAAGGTGGCGACGGTCGAGGTGCATACGCCTCCGGGCCCGGTGAACGCGGAGGGCCGCCACCTGGATGCATCGATCGCCCGTCAGATCGCCGACGAGCAGATCGCCCGCGCCCCGCACTGATCCATATCTGCCGAGGTGCTATCCGCCGGAGGTGGCGTCCTCGGCGGCGGCATCGATCGAGCCGGCGAGCTCTCGGGAGTCGAGCCAGCCATCGGGCAGATGAACGCGCTTGGGCGATCCCTGCCGTCCCCGCGGGGTGCCGAGCTCGGCGACCGGATAGGGATGCTCGGGATCGAGCTCCTCGAGCAGCGTGTCGAGGGCAGCATAGGACGACACCATGCCGAGGTTCTCGCGGATCCGGCCTCCAGCCGGGAAGCCCTTGAGATACCAGGAGACGTGCTTGCGGAACTCCACGCAGCCGCGCTCCTCGCCGAGCCACTCGCCGAGCAGCTCCGCGTGACGACGCATCACCGCCATCACCTCGCCCAGGCGGGGCAGCTCCTGCACCGTCTCCCCTGCGAACGCCGCGGCCAGGTCGCGGAACAGCCACGGGCGGCCCAGGCAGCCGCGACCGACGACGACGCCATCACAGCCGGTCCGCTCGATCATCGCGAGGGCATCGGAGGCCTCCCAGATGTCCCCGTTGCCGAGCACCGGGATCGACGAGACGGCGGACTTGAGCTCGCCGATCGAGTCCCAGTCGGCCCTCCCGGAGTAGTGCTGGGATGCGGTGCGGCCGTGCAGGGCGATCGCCGCCGCACCGGTGTCCTCGGCGATACGCCCGGCGTCGAGATAGGTGAGATGGTCATCGTCGATGCCCTTGCGGGTCTTCATGGTGACCGGGACGCCGTACGGGCGGGCGGCCTCGACGGCCTCGGTGAGGATCTGACCGAGCAGCGTCGCCTTCCAGGGCAGCGCCGCTCCCCCGCCCTTGCGCGTGATCTTGGCGACCGGGCAGCCGAAGTTGAGGTCGACATGGTCGACACCGTGTTCGCCGCAGAGGATGCGGACCGCCTCGCCCATCGTGGCTGGATCGACGCCATAGAGCTGCACGGACTTGACCGACTCGTTCGGCGCGAAGGTCAGCATCGACAGGCTGACCCGGTCACCCTCGACGAGCCCCCGCGAGGTGATCATCTCGCAGACATAGAGGCCCGCGCCCTGTTCGGCGCACAGCTGCCGGAAGGCCGCATTCGTGACCCCGGCCATCGGCGCGAGCACGACCGGTGTCGCGACCTCGACGGAGTCGCCGAGACGCAGAGGTCCGGGCAGCGTGGCGGTGGGCATGGCATCCAGTCTCCCAGCCCCCGCAACCGGAAGCCCACCAACCCGTTGAGTGTGGGGGTACTCCCACACTCAACGGGTTCTTACTCCTCGGGGGCGGGAGCGTCCTCGGCCGGGAGGGTCCAGCGGATGGCGGAGGCGGCGTCGGTGACCTGCAGATCGACCGACTCGACCTGACGGTCCGGCGCCACGAGATAGACCAGGCACTGCTCGACCTGCTCGCCGGCTTCCAGGTCGGCCGGGAGCGGTGTGGGAGCGCAGGGCTCGAACGACCCGACGATCGAGTTCGGCGTCAGCAGCACCCGGTCATCGGTGTGAAGGAAGATCGGCAGCGACGCGGTGCCCGGCGTGCCCGGGCCCTCGTTGACCACCGTCACCCGCACATAACGGGGCGACGAGGCGGCGTCCTCCTCGCTCAGCGAGAACAGCGAGAAGTCCGCGATACCGCCGGTGTCCACCGCATCGACGGTGACCGTGAGCGCGGTCGCGTCGGCGGCGTCCTCCGGATAGGCGACGGTCGCGCTCTCCCCCGGCTCCAGCTCCGTGCCGCCGTCCGTCAAGGTCACGCCCTCGGGCAGCTCCAGGCCCTGGGGCTTCTCCTCATCGTCGTCACCGCCGGAGCATCCGGCTGCCACGAGGGCGAGCGCCAGCATCGCGCCGACGTACCACGGTGTCCTGCTCACGAGGTCAGCGTGCCGGACGGCCGGTCAGGCGCCGACGAGGCGCGCCGCGAGGTAACCCTCGACCTGATCGAGGGCGACACGCTCCTGGTTCATCGTGTCGCGCTCGCGGATCGTGACGGCGTGGTCCTCGAGGGTGTCGAAGTCGACCGTGATGCAGAACGGTGTGCCGATCTCGTCCTGGCGGCGGTACCGCTTGCCGATCGCCTGGGCATCGTCGAAGTCGACATTCCAGTTGCGGCGCAGCTGCGCGGCCAGGTCGCGGGCCTTCGGCGACAACGCCTCATTGCGCGAGAGCGGGAGGACAGCGGCCTTGACCGGGGCCAGCCGCGGGTCGAGCTTGAGCACCGTGCGCTTGTCGACCCCGCCCTTGGCGTTCGGGGCCTCGTCCTCGGTGTAGGCATCGACGAGGAAGGCCATCATCGACCGGTTGAGGCCGGCCGCGGGCTCGATGACGTAGGGCGTCCAGCGCTCATTGTTCGGCTGGTCGAAGTACGACAGATC
The DNA here is from genome assembly GCA_023417775.1 of Actinomycetes bacterium. Lineage (GTDB taxonomy): Bacteria > Actinomycetota > Actinomycetes > Propionibacteriales > Nocardioidaceae > Aeromicrobium. The sequence continues at coordinate 16,377 of JAEZEJ010000052.1, forward strand.
CTGTCCCGAGTGCTTGCTGTGGGTCGTCAGGTCGAAGTCGGTGCGATTGGCCACGCCCTCCAGCTCGCCCCACTCCGATCCGGTGAAGCCGAAGCGGTACTCGATGTCGACGGTGCGCTTGGAGTAGTGCGACAGCTTCTCGGCCGGGTGCTCGTAGAGCCGCAGATTGTCCGGGGTGACGCCGAGGCCGGTGTACCAGGACATCCGCTCGTCGATCCAGTAGTCGTGCCATTCCTCGTCCGATCCCGGCGCGACGAAGAACTCCATCTCCATCTGCTCGAACTCACGGGTGCGGAAGATGAAGTTGCCCGGCGTGATCTCGTTGCGGAAGCTCTTGCCGATCTGACCGATGCCGAAGGGCGGCTTCTTGCGCGAGGTGGTCATGACCTGGGCGAAGTTGATGAAGATGCCCTGGGCCGTCTCCGGACGCAGGTAGTGCAGGCCCTCAGCGGACTCGACGGGCCCGAGGAAGGTCTTGAGCAGCCCGTTGAACATCCGCGGCTCGGTCCACTCGCCGCGCGTACCGCAGTTGGCGCAGACGATCTCGGACATCGGCACGGCATCGGGGTCGTCGAGGCCCTTCTTCTCCGCATAGGCCTCCTGCAGGTGGTCCTGACGGAAGCGCTTGTGGCAGGAGAGGCACTCGACGAGCGGGTCCACGAAGGCCGAGAGATGCCCGGAGGCCTCCCAGACGGGAGTCGGCAGGATCACCGAGGAGTCGAGGCCGACGACATCGTCGCGACCCTGCACCATGGTGCGCCACCACTGGCGCTTGATGTTCTCCTTGAGCTCGGTGCCCATCGGCCCGTAGTCCCAGGCGGAGCGGGTGCCGCCGTAGATCTCCCCGCACTGGTAGACGAATCCCCGGCGCTTGCAGAGGCTGATGACGGTATCGAGAACGGAGGCGGGCATCGCAGACTTCCAATCCGGCTGGGTGTCGGTGGGCATTCGCAGGCGTCGTAACGCTCCGCGCCCCTGGCCGCCCTAGCCTACTCGGCATCGATCCGCGCCGGACGCGAACCCGATGCTTCACTCGACGCCGGGCGCCCGATGTGATGGTGGACACGCTTTCGCCCTTGATTTGACAATCTTTACGGCACTTCCTGAGAATGGTTCCCATGCACAGGTCCGTTCTCCCTTCCCTGCTGGCCGCCTCCGCTCTGACCCTCGCGGCCTGCGGCGGATCCGACGATGCCGGCGATGACGGCACCATCTCCGTGGTGGCCTCCTTCTATCCGGCTCAGTACCTCGCCGAGCGCATCGGCGGCGACCTGGTCGAGGTCTCCACCCTCACCTCTCCGGGTGTCGAGGCCCACGACCTCGAGCTGACCGCGCGTCAGATCGGCGAGCTGCGCGATGCCGATGTGCTGGTGTACCTCGAGCACTTCCAGGCAGCGGTCGACCAGGCCGTCGAGCAGGCCGACCGCGATGCCGACACGACCGTCGACATGGCCGAGGGCGTCGAGCTGCTGGACGGCTCCGACGACGGCCACGACCACGCCCATGAGGATGACCACGACCACGCCCATGAGGAGGAAGACGAGCACGGCCATGAGGGCGAGGACCACGACCACGCCGATGAGGGTGACGACCACGGCCACGATCACGGCGGCGTCGACCCCCACCTGTGGCTCGACCCGGCCAATCTCGAGCCCGCCGCCACGGCCCTGGCCGAGTCGCTGAGCAAGGCCGATCCGGACAACGCCGAGACCTACGAGGCCAATGCCGAGGAGCTCATCGCCGATCTCTCGAGCCTCGACGAGGAGTTCGAGACCGGTCTCGCCCAGTGCGAGCGCCGCGAGTTCGTCACCAGCCACGCGGCCTTCTCGTATCTCGCGCACGCCTACGACCTCGTCCAGGTGCCGATCGCGGGCATCGACCCCGGGACCGAGCCCTCATCGGCCCAGCTCGCCGAGATCACCGATCTCGTCCAGGACGAGGGCATCACCACGATCTTCACCGAGACACTGGTCTCACCGGCCCTCGCGGAGACCATCGCGCGCGAGACCGGGGCGCAGACGGCTACGCTTGACCCGATCGAGGGCCTCTCCGATGAGACCGCCGATGCCGATTACCTGTCGCTCATGCGAGACAACCTCGCCGCACTCCAAGAGGCCAACGACTGCCGATGACATCTCCACTCACCGCCCGCGGGGTCGAAGTCGACCTCGCGGGCGGTCCCGTCGTGCGCGGCGTGGACCTCACGATCGAGACCGGAGAGTTCGTGACGCTGCTCGGCGCCAACGGCTCCGGCAAGTCCACCTTCGTGCGTGCGTTGGTCGGCCTCATCCCGGCGCGGGGATCGATCGAGCTGTTCGGCACTCCGCTGGCCCGCTTCCGCGATCGCTGGCGGCTGGGCTATGTGCCGCAGCGGCCCGGCAGCGCCAGCGGCGTACCCGCGACGGTGCGCGAGGTCGTCACGAGCGGCCGGTTGTCCCATCGTCCTCTCCTCGGCTTCGCCTCCCGCTCCGATCGTGTGGCCGTGGACGAGGCCATCTCCCATGTACGACTCGCCGGCAAGGCCGACCAGCCGATCACCGAGCTCTCCGGCGGACAACAGCAGCGTGCCTATATCGCCCGCGCCCTGGTCGGCGATCCGCAACTGCTCATCATGGACGAGCCGACCGCCGGCGTCGATGCCGAGAGCGTGGAAGTGCTCGCCTCCCTCATCGGGCATCTCGTCGAGGATCACGGCATGGCGGTGCTGATGGTCGCGCATGAGCTCGGCCCGATGCGCCCGCTCGTCGACCGGGCGGTGGTCATCGACGCGGGTCGCATCGCCTATGAGGGCCCCGTCGGCGGCGTCGGCCACGATCACGCCCACGATCACCCGCATATCGGCGCTCCCGACCGGGTCCGTCCGCTGCCGGAGGAGGGGCCGCTCGGATGACCGATCTGCTCGCCTATGACTTCATGCGCTATGCGCTCATCGCCGCCGTGGTCACCGGACTCGCCGCCCCGGCAGTCGGCACCTATATCGTCCAGCGACGACTCGCCCTGCTCGGCGACGGTCTCGGTCACGTCGCCCTCACGGGCGTGGCCCTCGGCCTGCTGACCAATGTCGCTCCCACGATCACCGCGGTGATCGTGGCCGTGGCCGGGGCCGTGGGCATCGAGCTGCTGCGCACCTACGCTCGCACGAGCGGAGATGTCGCCCTCGCCATGCTCTTCTACGGCGGCATCGCGGGCGGTGTCATGCTCGTCAACCTGGCCGGGGAGTCGGCTTCCACCCTCAACACCTTCCTCTTCGGGTCGATCACGACGATCGACTCCTCGGACCTGGTGACGGTGGCGATCCTCGGCGTCGTCGTCGTGCTGCTCTCACTCGGCCTCTCGCCGCAGCTGTTCGCGGTCTGCCAGGACGAGGATCACGCACGCGTGAGCGGCGTGCCCGTGCGGCTCTACACGATGCTCATCGCCGTCCTCGCCGCCGTCACCATCACGGTGGCGATGCGCACGGTCGGGCTCCTGCTGGTGTCGGCCCTGATGGTCGTGCCCGTCGCCGCCGCCCAGCAACTGACCCGATCCTTCCGCAGCACCCACCTGGTCGCGATGGGGCTCGGCCTCGTGGCGGCGGTCGGCGGCGTCGCCGCGAGCTATGAGATCGACACCCAGCCCGGCCCGACGATCGTCATGCTCGCGCTGGCGGTCTTCGCCCTCGCCGCCGTCGCACGCGGGGTCATGTCATTGCGACGATCCGGCACGTAGACTGGCCGCGATGAGCACCGCCAGCGAGACGCCCCAGCGCAATACGCGGCAGCGCCGCGCCGTCCAAGCGGTCATGGCCGACCTCGAGGGCTTCGCGAGCGCACAGCAGATCCACGACATCCTCAAGCAGCGGGGCGAGTCGGTGGGCTTGTCGACGGTCTACCGCAATCTGCAGGCGCTCGCCGACTCCGACCTGCTCGACGCACTGCGCAATGACGACGGCGAGACCCTTTACCGCCGGTGCTCGTCGGGACATCATCACCACCTCGTGTGCCGCAGTTGCGGGCGCACCGTGGAGGTGGAGGGACCGGCGGTCGAGCGCTGGGCCGATGCCACCGCCGAGAAGCACGGATTCAGCGATGTCGAGCACACTCTGGAGATCTTCGGCACATGTGCCGACTGCGCGTCCTGAGTCGGGCGGAGTGGTCGGTCCGGGCCGAGGCACATCGCGACCGTGTCGCGCCCTGGACGCGTGCTCGCGTACGGCGTCGTGAGCTCGGCGAGAAGCACCCGGTCTGGGACTTCCTCTTCGAGTACTACAATCTCGCGCCCGGAGCGCTGGAACGATGGCATCCCGGACTCGGCATCGGGCTCGACGATGCTCCCGAGCATGCCGGGCTCGCCTCCTATCGCACCCGGGACGACGGCGTCGTCACCGCCGACCTCGATCGCCTTCCCGGTCGTTCGGCCGGGCTGGCGTGGACCCATGAGCTGCTGAGCCGCACCGCCGGGCGTCCTGCTCGGTGGGGATGCTTCGGGCTGCACGAGTGGGCCATGGTCTACCGGCAGCCCCAGGAGCGGCGTCATGCCGTGCCGCTGCGACTCGGCCCTGACGGCACCGACGCCGTGGTCGAATCGCACCGGCTGACGTGCACGCATGCCGACGCCTTCCGCTTCTACACCGATGAGGCGCGCCCGCTCAACACCCCGACGCCCACCCGCGAGAACCAGCTGATGCTGGAGCAGCCGGGTTGCCTGCACGCCAATATGGATCTGTATCGCATCGCCTTCCGGCTGCTGCCGTTCCTGGACTCCGAGACGGTCGCGGATGCCTTCGAGCTGGCCGCCGATATCCGCGAGGTCGACATGCGGGCCTCCCCCTACGATCTGCGCGACCACGGTTTCGATCCCATCGCCATCGAGACCGCGGAGGGCAAGGCGGACTACGTGCAGCGGCAACGCGGCTTCGCCGCGCGAGCAGAGCCGCTGCGAGCGCGGCTGTCGCAGGTCACCGGCGATCTCATCCATCGAGCACAGGAGGCGGTCGCATGACCGATCGAGGGACGGTCGACGACGGGCCCGTCGTCCGGGACGGGAACGAGCTGACGGCGCAGGAGGTGTATGCGATCTGGCAGATCCGCGATCTCGTCTTCGCCGTCGAGCAGCAGTGCGACGAGCCCGATGTCGATGGCATCGACCTGCTCCCCACGACCACGCATCTCTGGTATGCCGACTCCCACGGCCTCACCAGCTACATGCGCACCTATGTGACCGATGACGGCATCCGGCGCGTGGGGCGGGTCGCGACGCGCGCCGATGCTCGCGGACGAGGACTGTCGAGCCGGTTGATCGCCAGTGTGCACGAACGGTGGGGCGGCGAGGAGATCCGGATCGGCGCGCAGGCCTATCTCGAGCAGTGGTACGGATCCTTCGGCTATGAGCGCTGCGGTGACGGCTACGAGGAGGCCGGTATCCCCCACGTCCCGATGGTCCGCCCCGGCTCCTGACCCCGCCTCGCACCCACCGCCCTCGGGGCGGGAGGTGCGTGGCTCACCGCCCGATGACGGGAAGGAACGAGGCGGGCTGGACCGGAACCTGTTCGGGAGCCGGATCACCCTCCTCGGGCGACGGGAGAGCAAGGGCGGCGAGGGCGGACTCGACCCGCTGCCGCAGCGACGCCTCGTATTCGACGACCGGCCGTAGCGCGTCACGGTACTCGACGCCGTAGGTGAACGATGCGCTGCGGCCGGCATCGAGTTCGGCCGCGGCGCTGGTCGCGGCGTCGATCACGTGCTGCAGAGCGGCATCGACCCCCTCCGCGAGATCCTCCTGACCGGGCGGCACCGGCACGGCCTCGAAGTCCGCTTGAGCCTGGACCATCAGCGGGATCAGCTCGTCGCGCACCGGCGCTCCGCTGGCGACAGGACCACCCACCACGCGCTGCGGCAGATCGGCGTCGAGCGCCTCCTGGGCGGCCGCCGCGAAGGGCACGCCCACCGACCACTCCGCGAGGACATCGGCGGCCACATCGAGCCGTTCGCCCAGCGCGGCGCGCCGTTGCAGCGCATCGCGCAGGGCCGCCGAGCGCTCACTGCCGTACTCCGCGACATCGCGCACCTCCGGCAGCACCCCGCTGAGCTCCTCGGACAGCTCGGCGCCCCGGTGCGGCTCGGCCACGAGGTCGACCTCGCCGAGCCGTTCGGAGAGCTGAATCTGGAGATCGTCCAGCGCGCCGTTGAGCCGTGCCGCCTCGGCATCCGCCTGTTCCAGCGCATCATTCTTCTGATGCCGGTCGACCAGGTAGATGCCGGTGCCGCCCACGAGGAGGAGCAGCACCGTCAGCAGGCCGAGGGTGGGGCGGACTCTCATCGCAGCGGCGTCACCTGATGACGTCGCAGGCCGTAAGTGACGGCGTCGACCAGTGCCTGCCAAGAGGCCTCGACCATATTGGCGCCCACCCCGACCGTGACCCAGGTGGCCACACCATCGCTGGTGTCGATGAGTACCCGCGTGACGGCATCGGTGCCGTGTCCCTGGTCGAGGATGCGGACACGGAAATCGGTCAGATGGAAGCGTGCGACATCGGGATAGACCTGCTCGATCGCCTGACGGAGGGCGTGGTCGAGGGCGTTGACCGGACCATTGCCCTCGCCGATCACGGCAAGACGATGCCCACCCGCACGCAGCTTGACGGTGGCCTCGGCGAGCGCCTCGCCAGCGGCGCCGGACCCTGCCGACTCGGCGATGACGCGCCAGGACTCGATATCGAAGTAGCTCGGTCGTGCACCCTCGACCTCCTCCATGAGCAGCAGCTCGAAGGAGGCATCGGCCGCCTCGAAGGTGTAGCCCTCCTGCTCCATGCGCTTGACCCGGTCGGTGACCCGGGCGAGGGTCTCGGGATCGCCGGACAGGTCGAAGCCCAGTTCGCGACCCTTGAGCTCGATCGTGGCGCGACCGGCCATCTCCGAGACGAGGAGCCGCATGTCGTTGCCGACCAGCGCGGGATCCATGTGCTGGTAGAGATCGGGATCGACCCGGATCGCGCTGGCATGGAGGCCGGCCTTGTGCGCGAAGGCCGAGACCCCCGTGTACGGCTGGCGCGCCGACGGCGGGTAATTGGTGATCTCGCTGATCGCGTGGGCGATCCGGGTGGCATCGCGCAGTGCGCCCTCCGGCATGACGGACATGCCGAGCTTGAACTCGAGATTGGCGACGCTGGTGACGAGATCCGCATTGCCGGTGCGCTCGCCGTAGCCGTTGATGCAGCCCTGGAGGTGCGTGGCGCCCGCGCGGACGGCGGCCAGCGAGTTCGCCACGGCGCAGCCGGTGTCGTTGTGCGCATGAATGCCCAGTCGGGCACCGGTGGCCTCCCCCACCTCGGCCACGATGTCGCCGACCCAGTGCGGCAGCATGCCGCCGTTCGTGTCGCACAGCACCGCGACCTCGGCCCCCGCCTCGGTCGCCGTGCGCACGACCTCCAGCGCGTAGTCCTTATTGTCGAGGAACCCGTTGAAGAAGTGCTCGCAGTCCAGGAACACCCGTTGGCCCTCGCGACGCAGGTGCTCGACCGTGTCGCGCACCATCGCCAGGTTCTCCTCCAGAGTGGTGCGCAGTGCCAGCTCGACATGCTTGTCGTGGCTCTTGGCCACCAGGGTGACCACCGAGGCACCGCTGTCGCGCAGCGCGGCGACGAGCGGGTCATCGGCCGCCGCGACACCGGCGCGGCGGGTGGAGCCGAAGGCCGCGAGCGTCGCGTGCTTGAGGTCGAGCTCCTTGGCGGCCAGCGCGAAGAACTCGGTGTCCTTGGGATTCGATCCCGGCCAGCCGCCCTCGATGTACCCCACACCCAGGTCGTCGAGATGCTGGGCGATGGTCAGCTTGTCCTGGACCGAGAGGTTCAGGCCCTCCTGCTGAGCGCCGTCGCGCATCGTGGTGTCGTAGACGTGGAAGTCGCCGGGCGCCATCGTGCCGAACGCCGGGGTCTCGCTGCTGCTCATGGTTCCTTCGGTCCTTCGCTTCTGACGGGTGCGTGGCCAACAAAAAAGCCCCCCGGTACGGGAGGCAGCGCGTCGACGGGGTGGTGTCGACGCGCTAGGCGATGATGATCGAGACGTTGGTCACGAGCATCAGCATAGACTGGCGCGACGATGAGCACCACAGCAGTCCCACGCCCCGGACACGTCGATGTCATGTACGCCGTGGTCACGGCGACCCCTCTCGATCGAGACGACCCTCTTCCCACCGGACTCGAGCCGCTGCTACGGCGCAATGGCACGAATGAGCAGCTGCTGGCGATGTGGCGCGAGCGCGAGCACGCCCGGGTGCTGCTGCGTTCGGTGCCGCTCGCCGAGGCCGGCGAGGCTCACCTCCAGACCCGCGCGGCAGCCCTCGCGCTGGCAGCGGAGAACGACGGGGTCGTCGTCGATCTGACGATTCCCCGCCTCGTGGAGCCACCCGCCGCCGAGCTGACCCTCGCGCACTCCGATGCCTGGGTCATGGTGCACTACGAGGTCGCCGACCGGGGCGCGATCGGCAGCCGGGGGCTGGAGTCCTTCGGCCTGCCCGAGCTGTGCGTGGCGGTGCCCGAGGGCGCCGATCCGGCGATGTGCGGTGCGGTCACCAGCGGGCTCACCCATCGTCTCCTCGGCGAGTGGCCCCAGATGGATCCCGTCGGGCCGGCCGTGATCACACTGCGCGATATCGCCTTCGGTCTGGGCGATCCTCAGGCGGACTCCGTCGGCACCGAGCGCCGGGTGCGGATCGAGATCGCCTACGACGACATCGCCCACGAGCTGGACGTCAGCCTGCTCGACGACCCGGCCGTCCTCTTCGTCTAGGGCCGCGGCGGTAGGTGGTCGACCTCGCCCGGGGCGCGGAGGTATCCCATCAACCCCATGGGTGAGCGATAGCGTTGACGGCCTGCCTCCACCACTCGAGTGACGTTGATGGTCTACCGGCCCCACGGGGGTCAGACGGTGCTGACGTCGTCGGTCACATGCGGGGGCTCGGGCCGCGGCGTGAGATTCGCCAACGATTCCGGGCGCAGGATCTCGTCGAGCGTGGCGGCCGGGAGAAGCTCGCGCTCGAGGATGAGCTCGGCCACCCCGCGTCCGGTCGCCAGCGCCTCCTTGGCCACCTCTGTGGCGGCCGCGTAGCCGATATAGGGGTTGAGCGCCGTCACCAGACCGATCGAGTTCGCGACCTCCGAGCGCAGCAGCTCGCGATTGGCGGTGATGCCGTCGACACAACGCGAGGCGAGCACCAGAATCGCCTCGCGCAACCGTGAGAGGCCCGCCGAGAGCGAGTAACAGATGACCGGCTCGAAGGCATTGAGCTGCAGCTGACCGCCCTCGGCCGCCATCGACACCGTGACATCGTGGCCGATGATCTGGAAGGCCACCTGATTGACGACCTCGGGGATCACCGGGTTGACCTTGCCCGGCATGATGCTCGACCCCGCCTGCACCGCGGGCAGATTGATCTCGTTGAGGCCCGCCCGAGGTCCCGAGGACAGCAGCCGCAGATCGTTGCAGATCTTGGAGAGCTTGACGGCCACGCGCTTGAGCGTCCCCGAGAGCTGCACGAAAGCACCGCAGTCCTGGGTGGCCTCGATCAGGTCGACCGCGGGCACCAAGGGCAGGCCGGTGATCTCGGCCAGATGGCTGCAGGCCGACTGGACGTAGCCCGCGGGCGCGTTCAACTGGGTGCCGATCGCCGTGGCCCCGAGGTTGATCTCATGCAGGAGCATGACCGCCTCACCGAGCCGCGCGCGGTCCTCGGCGATCATCAGGCTGTAGGTGCGGAACTCCTGGCCCAGGGTCATCGGCACGGCGTCCTGCAGCTGCGTACGGCCCATCTTCAGCACATCGTGGAACTCGTCGGCCTTGCGGGCGAAGGACTCCTCCAGGACCTCCATCGCCTCCAGCAGCGACTGGGTCGCCAGGATGATCGCGATCTTGATGGCCGTCGGGTACACGTCATTGGTCGACTGGCTCAGGTTCACGTGCTCATTGGGATGCAGCCGCGCGTAGTCGCCCTTGGGGTGCCCGAGGACCTCCAGGGCGAGATTGGCGATCACCTCGTTGGCATTCATATTCGTCGAGGTGCCGGCACCGCCCTGGATGACGTCGACGACGAACTGCTCGTGCAACTCGCCCTCCCGGATCCGCTCGCAGGCGCCCCGGATGGCCTCGAAGCGCTCGTTGTCGAGCAGCCCGAGCTCATGATTGGCGGTGGCGGCCGCCTCTTTGACGGAGGCCAGCGCCTCGACCAGGTACGGACTGCCTTCGATCGGGATGCCCGTGATCGGGAAGTTCTCCAGCGCGCGCAGGGTGTGCACGCCCCAGTACACGTCAGCCGGGACCTCTCGGTCGCCGATGAGATCGTGCTCGTTACGCGTCGAGGAGTCCATGCTGTCCATCCAACCATCCACGGCGGACGTACTGCCGGGTAGCGCAGGCGTGTCCCCCGCGGGTCAGATGAGGCGCGTCATCCAGCCGTGCGGGTCCTCGGCGCGCCCGTACTGGATGTCGACGAGGGCCTGCCGGATCGCCCCGGTCACCTTGCCCAACTCGCCGTCTCCGGCGGTGACCTCGCCCCCGTTCCACTTGAGCGTGCCGACCGGGGTGATGACCGCGGCCGTGCCGCAGGCGAAGACCTCGGTGATCGTGCCGTCGGCGACGCCTTCACGCCATTCGTCGATGCTCACCTTGCGCTCGACGACCTCATGGCCGAGGTCGCGGGCCAGCTGCAGGATCGAGTCGCGGGTGACGCCTTCGAGGATGGATCCGCTCAGGGCGGGCGTGACGATGCTGCCATCGGCGTGCACGAAGTAGAGGTTCATGCCGCCGAGCTCCTCGATCCAGCGGTGCTCGACCGCATCGAGGAAGGCGACCTGCGCACAGCCGTGGGAGGCCGCTTCCTGCTGCGGCAGCAGGCTCGCGGCGTAGTTGCCGCCGCACTTCGCCGCCCCGGTGCCGCCCGCTCCCGCTCGACTGAACTGCTCGGAGAGCCAGATCGACACGGGCTTGATGCCGCCGGTGAAGTAGGCCCCGGCGGGCGAGGCGATCACCGAATAGGTGACGTGCTGGCTGGGGCGCACCCCGAGGAAGACCTCGGAGGCGAACATGAAGGGACGCAGATAGAGGCTCTTCTCCTCGCCGGAGGGCACCCAGGCGCGGTCGGTCTCGACGAGGGCCCGGATGGACCCGAGGAACCACTCCAGCGGGAGTTCGGGCAGTGCGAGGCGGTGGGCCGATCGCTGCAGCCTCTCCCCATTGGCCTCCGGGCGGAACAGCCACACCGAGCCGTCAGCGTGGCTGTAGGCCTTGAGCCCCTCGAAGATCTCCTGCGCATAGTGCAGGACGGCGGTGGCAGGGTCGAGCTGCAGCGGCCCGTAGGGCACCACCCGCGGGTCGTGCCAGTTCTGATCCGGCGTCCACTCAGTCAGGAACATGTGATCGGTGAAGTGATTGCCGAAGCCCGGATCGTCGAGGATCCGAGCCCGCTCGTCCTCCCCCCGCGCGTGATCGGAGAGCTCGATGCGGGGGGCGAACGTGGGCGAGGTCATAGAGGTCACGGTACTGCTTTCTGGTGGTCGGACGGTACGGGGTCAGGCGACCACCGATACCGCCGCGGCCACGCGTGACGCGATGGCCTCTCCCACCTCCTCGGTGCTGCGGGCGCCGCTGCGCTCAGCGATATCGGTCTCGACGGCGGACGTCACGGCGGCCGCGGCCTCGGGGAGACCGAGGTGGTCCAGCAGGAGCGCTGCCGAGAGGATGGCCGCGGTCGGATCCGCCTTGCCCTGGCCGGCGATATCGGGGGCCGACCCGTGGACCGGCTCGAACATGCTCGGGGCGGTGCGGTCCGGGTTGACATTGCCGCTCGCCGCGAGGCCGATGCCGCCGGTCACCGCGGCGGCCAGGTCGGTGAGGATATCGCCGAAGAGGTTGTCGGTGACGATGACATCGAAGCGGCCCGGATCGGTGGTGAGGAAGATCGTGGCGGCGTCGACGTGCAGGTAGTCGACCGCGATCTCGGGGAACTCGGCGGCCACCTTGTCGACCGTGCGCGTCCACAGATGTCCGGCGTGCACGAGCACATTGTTCTTATGCACGAGCGTGAGCTTCTTGCGCGGGCGCGCCTGGGCACGGGCGAAGGCATCGCGCACCACGCGCTCGACGCCGAAGGCCGTGTTGAGGCTGACCTCGGTGGCGACCTCCTGAGGCGTGCCGACGCGGATCGCGCCGCCATTGCCGACATAGGGGCCCTCGGTGCCCTCGCGGACCACGACGAAGTCGATCTCGCCCGGATCGCCCAGCGGCGTGGGAACCCCCGGGAAGAGCTTGCTCGGCCGCAGGTTCACATAGTGGTCGAGCTCGAAGCGCAGCCGGAGGAGAAGTCCACGCTCGAGGACACCGGACGGTACCGACGGATCGCCGACGGCTCCGAGCAGGATCGCGTCATGCTGGCGGATCTCGTCCAGGACCGCGTCGGGCAGCGTCTCGCCGGTCTCATGCCACCGTCGCGCGCCGAGATCGTATTCGGTGGAACGGAAGGTGACATCGTGGTGCTCGGCGATGACGTCGAGCACGCGCAGTGCCTGGGCGGTGACTTCGGGGCCGATGCCGTCGCCGGGCACGACTGCGAGCGAGAACGTGGTCATAGGCGCGATCCTACGTGAGCCGATCTCATGATGTGAAACCGGTATCTCACGTAGCGATCAGTTATCGTCGGGGCGGTCGATGGCCTCGGGGGTCTCGTCATCGCGCAGGTGCGCCGGTCCCCATTCGATCAATGGCTGGTTCATCATGATGTGTCCTTCGAGGAGATGCGGGATGGGTGCTGGGAGTCAGCGGGATCCGGATCGATCCGGCGACTCGCCAGGCCACATGCTCGAAGGTGGTCGAGCTCTGACAGAGGAGGAGACCAGGTCATGGTCAGGACATCTGCTGCGGAGTCGCCGGGCCAACGCCGAAACTCCGCGGCAGGTGTGGCCCTAAGAGGTCCTGCCGCGGCAAGCGATGAGTACGAGCTGCTTCCGCATAGTCACAGCCTAACTGTCACCATCGGCTTTGTGAAGCATTTCGCGAGTCCTTGTGGTGCGTGTCTCACGAGCCGGGCGACCGGGCCGGGCAGCTCCACCGGCCGTGCCACACTGAGCGGGTGAGCGCACCCACCGATGTCCCCGAACTCGTCGCCCGGACCCTGGATCTGTCCCGGCGACGCGGGTTCATCACCTCGACCCGCCACGAGACCGGCAGGCTCCTCGCGACGCTGGCCGCATCGCGCAACGGCACCCTCGCCGAACTCGGCACGGGCTGCGGCGTGGGATCGGCCTGGCTGCACAGCGGCGCCGCCAAGGAGGCCTCCATCGTCAGCGCCGAGCTGGACCCCGAGCTCGCCGAGGACGTGCAGGAGATCTTCGCCGATGCCGAGAATGTCCGGGTCCTGGCCGGAGACTGGTCGGCCCTCGAGGAGTTCACCCCGTTCTCCCTGCTCTTCGTCGATGTCCGCGATGTGATGGCCGATATCGACGTGCTGGCCGGGATGCTCGAGCCCGGCGGCATCGCGGTGCTCGACGACTTCGTGCCATCCTCCTTCTGGCCGCCCATCGTGGACGGCCAGGTGGACTCCATCCGCGAGCAGTGGCTCACCGACGAGCGCTTCGCCGCGGTCGAGATGCTGATCGACCCCGATGCCAGCCTGATCATCGCCACGCGCCGCTGACCACGGCACGGCGGGCACCGAGCGGTCAGGCCCAGGCGCTCTCCCAGAAGGCCAGCTCGTACCGGGTCGCACGACGGTAGGCCTCGTGCATCGCCGGGATCGAGGACGGATCGAGTCCGGCCCAGCGATCGGCGATCGCCTCGCATCTCCGAGTGGCCTCCGCGAAGTCCGGGTCGCCGTACTGCTCGAGCCACGGGCGGTAGGGATGGTCGGGATGCGATGCGGCGACGAGGGTCTCGCCCACATGCGCGTACACCCGGAAGCACGGCAGGACCGCGGCCAGCCCCACGGCGACCGGTCGCTGCGTCGCGGCGGAGATGAGGAAGCCGGTGTAGGCCTCGCACGTCGCGCTCGGCGACGATGCCTCCAGCGCACTGCCCACCAGCGACTCGTGCAGCTCACGTTCCGCGACGGCCGCCCCGCTCGCGAAGCCGGCGAGGGCGCCCACATCGGCCGTCGTGGGCGCGCGAACCGCCAGCGCCGCCAGCACCCGTCCATAGCGGTCGAGATAGTGGGCGTCATCGCGCAGATAGCGCTCGAAGATCCTGGCCGGGAGCGTACCCTCGGCGAGGCCGACAAGGAAGGGATGCTCCATGATCTGCCGCACGATGTCGTCGACCTCGTGCCAGGCCCGCTCGCTGAAGCCCATCACCGGCTCCTCAGATCGATCAGGTGGTCGACAGGTCCGTGTCCGGCTCCGATCCTCCGGCCGACCGACCCGAGCAGCGCCCGTTGCAGATAGGCACGAGCGGCGACGACGGCATCGGCCATCGCATCTCCTAGGGCCAATCGCGCCGCGATCGCGGCCGACAGGGTGCACCCGGTGCCGTGCGTATTCGGGGTGTCGATCCGATCATTGACCAGACGCCCCGCACCGTCGGCCGAGATCAGGAGGTCGACGACCTCGTCGCCCTCCAGGTGTCCGCCCTTGATCAGCACGCTCCGCGCCCCGCGCTCCAGCACCGCGCGCCCCGCGGGCTCGAAGTCGTCGACCGAACGCACGTCGATTCCCGCCAGCACGGCCGCCTCGGGCAGATTGGGCGTCACCAGGTCGGTGAGCGGCACCAGTTCCTCGACGATCGCCCCGATCGCCGTGTCGGGCACGAGCCGGTCGCCCGAGGTGGCCACCATGACGGGATCGAGCACCAGCGGGATGTCGGGGCGATCGCGCAACCGCGCCGCGATCGCCCGGATCACCTGAGCATCGCCCAGCATGCCGATCTTGATCGCCCGGACATCGAGATCGTCCAGCACCGCGTCCAGCTGCTGCCCGACGAAGTCGGCGGGCACCGGATGGATGCCTGTGACGCCGGTCGTGTTCTGTGCGGTCAGCGCCGTCAGCACACTCGCACCGTAGGCACCCAGAGCGGTGGCGGTCTTGAGGTCGGCTTGTATCCCGGCACCGCCGGAGGGATCGGAGCCGGCGATGGTCACCATGATCGGCTCGCTCATCGGTCGGCCCTCCCCCGGCTCACTGCCCCGCCGATCGCTTCCGCCGCGGTCCGTGGGTCATCGGCACGGGTGAGCGCGGAGACCACTGCCACCGCGTCCGCGCCGGCCGCGACCACCTGACGCGCGCGGTCCATGTCGATACCGCCGATCGCGACGACCTGGACGGTTGATCGCGCGACAACCGCGCGGACGCCGTCGAGGCCGAGGGGTGCCTCGTGGTCGGGTTTGGTCGTCGTCGCCCAGACCGGACTGACGGCGACGTAGTCGCATGCCCGGAGCTGCTCCATGTCGTCGAGCTGGGCCACGTCGTTGATCGACCAGCCGATGATCGCCGCAGAACCGAGACGGCGCCGCGCCTGTGCCGGAGGCACATCGTTCACGCCGACGTGCACACCATCGACCCGGGCCGCGGCGTCGAGGTCGTCATTGACGATGACCGGCACACCGGATCGCGAACGGATCCGTTCCGCCAGCTCTGCCAGGTGCTCGGTCGCGGCCGACTTGTCGCGGATCTGGATCAGGTCGACTCCGCCGCGAGCGGCCTCGACGGCGATCTCCTCGATATCGTCGATCGGCTCGGTCACCAGATACACCCCGTGGGCGAAGTTCATCGGAGACCGACCTTCCGGAGATCCCCCGGCTGCTGCGCGTAGAGCGCGTCCAGCAGCAGCGGACGCAAGGTCCCCGGACCGGTGGCTGAGCGGCCCGCCACCTCACCGGCGGCCGCGAGGCTGGCCATCGCCGTCACGGCTCCGGTCAACGGGTCGGGCGCGCAGGCGCAGGCCGCGGCGACCAACGCCGATGAGGCGCACCCCAGGGCGGAGATGAGCGGCATCCGAGGATCGCCTCCGTCTACGAGCACGGTGCGTTCCCCATCGGTCACCACATCGGTGGCGCCGCTGACGACGACCACCGTGCCCAGGGACGCCGCGAGCTTCTCCGCCTCGTCGCGGATCGCGACCGAGTCATCCGTGCTGTCCACACCGCGGCCGGCACCGCGACTGGTCGCGATGGCGAGGATCTCACTCGCATTCGCCCGCACCACGGCGGGCCGGTGCGCGAGCAGCTCCCCGACCGTCTCGCGCCGATAGGCCGTGGCCCCGACGGCGACCGGATCGAGCACCCACGGGATGCCGCGTTCCCGCGCGACCCGGGCGGCCGAGTGCATGCCCTCCACCCACGGTGGGCTGAGTGTGCCGATGTTAATGGTCACCGCCGAGGCGAGAGCGGCCATGTCGGCGGCCTCGTTCTGGTCGTGCACCATCGCCGGCGAGGCATGGGCCGCGTTGAGGACATTGGCGGCCACGTCCATCGAGACGTAGTTGGTGATGCACTGCACGAGCGGTGTGCGCTCGCGCAGCGTCTGGGCAGTGTCGACGACGGCGTCGACGGACAGTTCGGACGTCATACGGCTCCCTAGCGCCGGTGTTAACCGGATCAGGTTCGGCGGGTGTGTTCTCAGCCCTCGCGGGCACCCCGGCGTGGTCGTGTCGTCGCCGACGTTAGCAGCGCTCGGGACGCGAGCGAAGTGCGGGTTGTCCACAGCCGGTGGCCGGCTGGGTGACAAACGGACCGTTCACCACTACTTTCGTGTCATCGACTTCGGGGGTGATGACGATGCGGCGGATGGTCCTGCCGATCCTGGCGATGGTGCTGATGGCGTGCTCGGGAGAGACCGAGCCACCTGAGGAGAGCCCTGAGCCGACCCCCGAGGTCACGGCACCAGCCCTGCCCGAACTGGCTGAGGACGACTCCCCCGCCGGGGCCGAGGCCTTCGCCCGCCACTACATCGAGGTGCTGAACTACACCGCCCTCACCGGGGACACGGCCCTTCTGGAAGAGCTCTCCGCCGACGATTGCAGCGGTTGCATTAAGTACATCGAGCTGTACAAGTCGACCTACGAGAACGGCGGTTACTTCACCGGGGGCGAGTGGACGGTCGAGGCCGTATCTGTCGATTTCAGCGCTGGCATGCAAGAGCAATACCTCACGCTTGAGCTATCTGTTGCCACGGGAACTCAGTCCCTACCCGACAAGGAGAAGCAGTCAACGGAGGCGTACAAAACCAATGTCGAAGCCGCTGTGATTGGAGCGGAATCCAAAAGGGTCTCGCAGCTTGCTCCAGGGGCGCGACGGTGATTGCGCTCGCTGGAGTACTACTTCTTCCGGCTCTGATAGTTACGGTGACAAGCGATATCAACGTGTCTCCAGACGAGCGCAATCCGTCTGTGAGGATCGATGGCGAGCGGATCGAGCGACGCCCCACCCCCCGACCGGGCGCTCCGGGGCCGGTGGGGACGGTACCGGGCGTCGACCCACCGACCTTGGGCGACCGCATCGCCGAGGAGGGCCGGCGACACTGCCCCCGGCGGGGCGTCGCGGGGTTCCCCTGCTTCCCCTCCGAACCGGCGGCACCCGGCGAGGACCCGGGAGGAGAAGCACCACGCGGCCCGTCACCGGAGGAGATCGAACGAGCCGTCCGAGAGGTCGACCTCCCGGCTCTCGCCGTGGTGGCGGAGCCGGCGGACACCACCTTGGTCAATCTGCCGACGAATCTGTATACGAGCGCACCGGAGATCGAAGAGGACGTGTCCCTGCTCGGGGTGGCCGTCCGGATCCGCGCGACACCGGCCAGCTTCACCTGGCATCACGGGGATGGAACGCAGCAGACCACCTCCGACCCGGGAACCCCCTACCCGAGCCTCACCGTCACCCACCGGTATCTCCGCGCGGCCGCAACGGTCGAGCTGCGCGTGGACGCCGGCTACCGGGTCGAGTACTCCCTCGACGGCGGCGGGTGGACGAGCCTCGACGAACCCGTCGTCGCGACGGGACCATCGACCCCGCTCACCGTGCGGGCAGCCGAGCCGGTCCTGACCTCGCCATGACGCACAGCTTCGGGCTCAACGCACCCGGGTCCGCCGGTATCCGTCCCGCCAGACCTCTCTGACGGCCCCCACCACGGCGACGATGATGAGTCCACTTGCCAGGATCGCCCAGAACATACCCCCATCCTGCTGACGAGTGGCATTGCTTTCCATAGCCAATTACACGAGAGTGGCGTCATGTCGACCCGTCACCTGAGCGCTGCGAACCTCGCCGGCGTCGTGGACCCGTCCGCGCACCAACAAGGAGCGCCTGCCTACCGCGCCTGGTCGGCGGCGATCGCCGCGGCCGTCCTCGACGGTCGCATCCCCGATGGCACGCGGCTCCCGAGCGAACGGGCCCTGGCGGAGGCGACCGGCATCAGTCGGACCACGGCCACCCGCGCCTACAGCGTCCTGCGCGAGCGCGGTCTCGCCACATCTCGACAGGGCTCCGGGACGATCATCCGTCTTCCGGTCACCGAGAGGAACGCCACCAGCCTGCTCGCGACCTCGGCCGACCCGGACGCCATCGCTCTCACCACCGCCGCGATGTCGGCACCACCCGAGCTCGCCCATCTGGTCCAGCGGGCCATCGAGGGATTCCCGATGTTGATGGCGACCCACGGCTATCTGCCGGACGGTCTGCCGCTGCTGCGCGACCGACTCGCGCAGCGCTACACCGAGCACGGCCTGCCGACCGATCCCGATCAGATCATCGTGACGACCGGCGCCCAAGGCGCACTGGCGCTCATCACCCGGACCCTATGCCGTCCCGGCGAGCGGGCATTGACCGAGGCCTGCAGCTACCCGCACGCCTTCGACACACTCGGCGGCGCCGGCGTGCGCCTCCTCCCCCTCCCCCTCGGGACCGATCCCTGGCCGGTGGCGGACATCGAGCGAGCGGCCCCCGCAGCACGGGTCGCCTACCTGATCCCGGACTTCCACAACCCCACCGGTGCGGTCATGGAGGGCGAGCAACGCTCCCGCGTCGCGGCGACACTACGCCGCCACGAGGTGACCACCATCATCGACGAGACGACTCGCGACCTGAGGATCGAGGGAGAACGACTGCCGCACCTGGCCCGCTGGCATCACGACGCGCTGACCATCGGATCGGCATCCAAGTCGCTCTGGGGCGGCCTGCGGGTCGGATGGATCCGCGCCCCGCGTACCGTCGTCGCCCAGCTGATCCAGCATCGCCTGCACCATGATCTCGGCACCTCGGCCCTCGACCAGCTTATCGTCGCTGAAGCGGTCGCCGCCGGTCTCCTGGATCGTCCGCCGCACCTCGACGACGCTCGGCATTCGCGGGACGTGACGATCCAGATGCTCTCCGATCGGCTCCCCGACTGGCAGCTCAACCATCCGGCGGGAGGATTGTCGCTGTGGGCCCGGCTCCCACGTCGCGGCGCGAGCGCCCTCGCCCTGGCGGCCGAGGAACGCGGACTCCTGGTGACGCCCGGGCCGCGCTTCTTCGGGGACCAGCCGCACGCCGGCGAGCACTGGCTCCGGGTGCCCTACACCCAGCCGCCCGAGGTGATGGAACGAGCCGTGGCACGCCTCGCCGACGCCTGGAGCTCATTGACCCCTGAGGCCGCCGAGGCCGTCCGCGATCCGGGGACCATCGACATCATCGCCTAGGCGGGATCGCGACAGAACGAGCGTGGCACCCGTCCGCGATGCGGAGGGGTGCCACGCTCGTGATGCGACGGTGAGGGTCAGCGCGCGGCCGTGCCCTCCGTGTAGTCGTCGTCGACCTGCTGCCAGGCGAAGTGCGCCCGCAGCTCCTTGCCGGTCGCCTCGATCGAGTGGCCGGCCTCCTCCTCGCGCAGGCGCTGGAACTCCTTGCCGCCCGCGTCCTGGTCATCGATGAAGCGCTGCGCGAAGGAGCCGTCCTGGATCTCGGACAGGACATCCTTCATCCGGTCCTTCACCGAGGAGTCGATGATCCGCGGACCGGAGACGTAGTCGCCGTACTCGGCGGTGTCCGAGACACTCCAACGCTGCTTGGCGATGCCGCCCTCGTGGATGAGGTCGACGATGAGCTTGAGCTCGTGCAGGACCTCGAAGTAGGCGATCTCGGGCTGGTAGCCGGCCTCGGTCAGCGTCTCGAAGCCCGCCTGGATGAGGTGCGAGACGCCGCCGCACAGCACTGCCTGCTCACCGAACAGGTCGGTCTCGGTCTCCTCGGTGAACGTCGTCTTGATGACGCCGGCGCGCGTGCCGCCGATGGCCTTGGCGTACGAGAGCGTGAGCTCCCAGGCATTGCCGGTGGCATCCTGCTCGACGCCGAGGATGTCCGGGATGCCACGACCGGCGACGAACTCACGACGCACGGTGTGGCCGGGGGCCTTGGGGGCCACGAGCACGACATCGACACCCGCGGGCGGCTGGATGAAGCCGAAGCGGATGTTGAAGCCGTGGCCGAAGACGAGGGCATCGCCCTCGACGAGGTTCGGCTCGATCGACTCGGCGTAGAGCGTGCGCTGCACCTGATCCGGCGCGAGGATCACGACGACATCGGCCTCTTCGGCAGCCTCGGCCGGAGTCAGGACGCGCAGGCCCTCGGCCTCGGCCTTGGGACGGCTCTTGGAGCCCTCGGGCAGGCCGACTCGGACGTCGACGCCCGAGTCGCGCAGGTTGAGCGCGTGGGCGTGGCCCTGGCTGCCGTAGCCGATGACGGCCACCTGCTTGCCCTGGATGATGGACAGATCTGCATCGTCGTCGTAGAACAACTCAGCCACGGGTGATTCTCCTTGTGGTTGTGGATGGAAGTCGGTTGGGGCGGCGGCCTAACCGGCGTTCTGGGCGCCGGGGACCGTCCGCAGGGTGCGGTCGGTGATGGACCGCGAGCCGCGCCCGATCGCCACGCGACCGGACTGGGCGATCTCGCGGATGCCGAAGGGCTCGAGCACGTTGCGCATTGCGGCGAGCTTGCCGGCATCGCCGGTGGCCTCGATCGTGACCGAGTCCTGAGCGACGTCGACGACCTTCGCCCGGAACAGCTGCACGGTCTCGAGCACCTGTCCGCGGGTCTGCTGATCGGTCTTGACCTTGATCAGCATGAGCTCTCGCTCGACCGCGGCGGTCGGCTCGAGCTCGACGATCTTGAGCACCTGCACGAGCTTGTTCAGCTGCTTGGTGACCTGCTCGAGCGGCAGCTTGTCGACATTGACGACGATCGTCATCCGGGAGATCTCGGGGATCTCCGTCGGGCCGACCGCGAGGCTCTCGATATTGAAGCCACGTCGCATGAACAGGCTGGAGACGCGGGCGAGGACGCCGGGGCTGTTCTCGACCAGGACGCTCAGGGTATGCGTGCTCATGCCACGTCCTCCTGGACCGAGATTTGCTGGGTATGCGTCAACCCGAGAGCTCCCCGGTTGACGAATGTGGAGCAAATCTCGGTTCTGCGCTCGCTCACAGGTCGTCCTCTTCCCAGTCCGGCGCGAGATCCCGCGCGATCTTGATGTCGTCATTGCTGGTGCCCGCGGCGACCATGGGCCACACCATCGCATCGCGCTCGACCACGAAGTCGATCACGACCGGCACATCGTTGATGCTGAGCGCCTTGGCGATGACATCGTCGAGATCGTCCTCGCTCTCGCAGCGCAGCCCGACACAACCGTACGCCTCGGCCAGCTTGACGAAGTCGGGGATCCGGCGTGCGCCGATCGACTCCGGTCCGGTATTGAGATCGGTGTTGGAGTAGCGGCCCTCGTAGAACAGCGTCTGCCACTGGCGCACCATGCCCAGCGAGGAGTTGTTGATGACGGCGATCTTGACCGGGATACCCTCCAGCGCACAGGTGGCGAGCTCCTGATTGGTCATCTGGAAGCAGCCGTCTCCGTCGATGGCCCACACGACGCGATCGGGGGCACCGGCCTTGGCCCCCATCGCGGCGGGCACGGCGTAGCCCATGGTTCCGGCGCCGCCGGAGTTGAGCCACTGGCGCGGCCGCTCGAAGTCGACATACTGCGCCGACCACATCTGGTGCTGACCCACGCCGGCGACATAGGTGGCCTCCGGACCCGACAGCGCACTGATCCGCTCGATGACCGTCTGCGGGGCCAACCCCTCGGAGGGCTTGTCATAGGAGGGCGCGAACTTGGACTTGAGCCCGAGCGCGAAGGCACGCCAGGCCGAGTACTCCCCGACCAAGCCGTCCTCCTCGGCCTGCTTCTGCAGGGCGCGCACGAGATCGGCGATCACCTCGCGCGCATCGCCCACGATCGGCACATCGGCGGTGCGGTTCTTGGAGATCTCGGCGGGATCGATGTCGGCATGGACGACCTTCGCGCTCGGGGCGAAGGACTCCAGGTTGCCGGTCACCCGATCGTCGAAGCGGGCACCGAGGGTGATGAGCAGGTCGGAACGCTGCAGCGCGCCGACGGCCGCGACGGTGCCGTGCATGCCGGGCATGCCGAGATGCAGCTCGTGCGAGTCGGGGAAGGCACCCCGCGCCATCAAGGTGGTGACGACGGGGATCTGGGTCAGCTCCGCGAGCACCTTGAGCTCGGCCGCCGCATTGGCCTTGATGACGCCGCCGCCGACGTACAGGACCGGCTTGCGGGCCTCGGCGATCAGCTTGGCCGCCTCACGGATCTGCTTGTTGTGCGGCCGCGAGGTGGGACGGTAGCCGGGCAGCGCCAGCTCGTGCGGCCAGCGGAAACTGGTCGGCCCCTGCAGCGCGTCCTTGCTGATGTCGACCAGGACCGGGCCGGGGCGGCCGGTCGAGGCGATGTGGAAGGCCTCCGCGATGGCGCTGGGGATGTCCGCCGGATCGGTCACCAGGAAGCTGTGCTTGGTGATGGGCATGGTGATGCCGCGGATATCGGCCTCCTGGAAGGCATCCGAGCCGATGACCCCGCTCGCGACCTGGCCCGTGATGGCGACGATCGGCACCGAGTCGAGATAGGCATCGGCGATCGCGGTCACGAGATTGGTGGCGCCTGGCCCCGAGGTCGCCATGCACACGCCGACCTTGCCGGTCTCCATCGCGTAGCCCTCGGCGGCGTGGCCCGCGCCCTGCTCGTGGCGGACGAGGACGTGCCGGATCGAGGAGTCGAACAACGGGTCGTAGGCCGGGAGGATCGCGCCTCCCGGGATGCCGAAGATCGTGTCGACGCCCACGCGCTCCAAGGCGCGGACGAGGCTCTGCGCCCCGGTGATGATCTCGGCCGGCGGTTCGGTCATCTCGCGGTCCATCTCTGTTCGGTCGGTCGGGCACTACGGTGTGCGGGTCACATAAAAAAAACCCCCGGCCCTTTCGGGCATTCGAGGGAGGCGATCGTGAAGACGACCGCCTAGGAAACTACGAGAAGCTGTGCACGCACGCAACCAGTCTGCTCGCTCGGTGCTGTCTGGTCAAGTTCTGAGACAGCCTCTTCCACCATGTGGACCAACCCGTTGTGTGGCCTGCGATCCGGACGGTGTTGAATGGTCCGGAGCGCTTCACCGGGGGCGCCGCGATGAAAGGTACGCCATGAAGCTGTTCACCAAGGCCGCCGCCGCGGTCTCGACCGCCGTGCTCGTCGGCTCGCTCGCCGCCTGCGGCGGGACCGACCGGCCCAGCCAGGACGAGATCAGCGAGGCCCTCGCCTCCGGCGACTCCGCGCTCGGCTCCGCGATCCCCGAGGAGGGTGCGGACTGCTTCGCGAAGGTCATCCACGAGTCCGACCTCTCCAATGACGCCATCCAGGCGCTCGTTGACGGCGAAGAGGATTTCGACGCGTCCGATGAGGACAAGGAAGCGGCCGAGGGCCTGCAGCAGGATCTGGTCGAGGAGTGCTCCGACGTGTTGGCGCAGTGACGACCTGAGCCCGTCAGACCGCGGCCCCCGTCCTCACCGGACGGGGGCCGCAGTCATGTCAGGGGACCTCTCACCAGGGTGAGGGGCGGTAATCCTTGAGGAAGACGCCGTAGAGGTCTTCGCCCGCCTCTCCTCGGACGATCGGGTCGTAGACCCGCGCCGCCCCGTCGACCAGATCGAGCGGGGCCTTGAAGCCCTCCTCGGCGAGCCGGACCTTGGTCACGTGCGGTCGCTCGTCGGTGATCCAGCCGGTGTCGACGGCGGTCATGAGGATGCCCTCGCTCTCGAACATCTCCCCCGCACTCGTGCGCGTCAGCATGTTCAGTGCCGCCTTGGCCATATTCGTGTGCGGATGACCGGGTCCCTTGTACGCGCGGGCGAACTGTCCCTCCATCGCCGACACGTTGACCACATAGGCCCGTCGCGCTCCCGCCTCCACCGCGGCCGCCATCGCGGGCCGCAGCCGGCTGGCGAGGATGAACGGCGCGACGCTGTTGCACAGTTGCACCTCCAGCAGCTCGAGGGCATCGACCTCTCCGACGTGCTGCACCCAGCTATTCGTGTCCACCACATCGGGCACCAGTCCCCCGGCATCGATGCGCTCGAGATCGGCCGATCCGGCCGTCAGCGCCATCGCCGTCAGCGCATCGGCGGTGTCCGCGTCGCCGGCCAGCATGGGATGCGAGGCCACCGATCCGACGAGTGAGGCCGGATGCGCATCGCTCGTGTGACCGAAGGTGATCAGCTCGGGCATCGGACCGGCGGACAGCTCGGTCGTCTCGGCATCCGCCAGCTGCTGGTATGCCCCGGGCGAGCGCTTGACCGTCTGCGCCGCGTTGTTGATCAGGATGTCCAGAGGCCCGGCGGCCGCCACATCGTCGGCGAGACCGATGACTTGAGCAGGATCGCGCAGGTCGATGCCGACGATCTTCAGCCGATCGATCCACTGGTCGCTGTCGGGCAGCTGACGGAAGCGACGCACCGCGTCGCGCGGGAACCGGGTGGTGATGGTCGTGTGGGCACCGTCGCGCAGCAGCCGCAGCGCGATGTACATCCCGATCTTCGCCCGACCACCCGTCAGCAGCGCGCGTCTACCCGACAGGTCGGTGCGGGCATCCCGCTTGGCGTGGCTCATCGCCGCGCACTCGGGGCACAGCTGGTGGTAGAAGGCATCCACCACCGTGTAGTCGGTCTTGCAGATATAGCAGGCGCGGGCCACCGCCAGCGTCCCGGCCGTGGCCCCCTTGGCCTGTGAGACGAGCGGCAGACCGGCGGTCTCGTCGTCGATCCGTCGAGCGGAGCCGGTGGCCGTCGCCTCGACGATCGCGCGATCGGCGGCCGCGACCTCAGCACGCTTGGCCTTGCGCCGCTGCTTCTTGACGTCCTTGTAGAACTTGCCGCACGCACGGCGCAGCGCGACGTAGGCGTCGTCCTCCTCGCCGAGGAACTGTGCCTCACCGAGCACCTTCAGCGCCACGGCGAGTTCATCAGGATCGATCGTTGACACCGCGCGATCCTACCGGGCACCGCGCGACGGGCTCAGCGCGCTAGGTCGTCGACCTCGACGCATAGGCGGTGAGGCTCAGCTCGGGATCGGTCTCGACCCGCCAGAAGCCCTCGATTTCCCACATCGCGTACTGCGCCGGCTTGGTGATCCGGTCGGTGGTCACCGATGACGGCGAGACCACCTCGACCGCGAGAAGCACGTCCGTCGGGGTCAACCAGGGGCCAGCTGGACGGACATCACGGCGAACGACCGCCACATCGGGTCGACGATAGTTGCTCGCGCTGAACTGGATACCGAACTCGGCACCGGCGAGGTAGCCATCGCCGAGCGACCGTTGCAGTACGTTCGCCACCAGGGTGGCGATCCGCGCATAACCCCAGAGGGCCGGAGGGTTCACCTCCAGCCGTCCGTCGACCAGTTCGAGCTTGCCCTCGTAGTCGGGCATCTCCTCGACCGTGTAGCGCCGCGAGAACTCTCCGAGCACCGACATGACGCACCTCCTGGAGCCGCTATTCCACGCGACCGCCGCATGGGCGGATGGTCGCGTGGTCACGGCACCAGGTCGAACGGTCATCCACAACGCCCAGGCCGATAGGGGCACCACGGGACGTTCAGCGGCGACGCCAGAGGCCGACCACGACCATCATCATCGCGATGACGACCGCCTCCGCGATCCACGCCTGCTGGAATCCCCCATGGTCGACCGCGAAGCCCGCGGCGGGCGGACCAAGCATGAACCCCAGGAACAGGCCGAGCGACACCCAGCCGGTGCTGCGTCCGACCGAAGCGGTGGGAACCGTGCGCACGACCGCGAGCATGATGATCGCGTTAGCCGCCAGTGCACTGAAGCTGAACATGGCCGCGCCGGTCCACACCAGCCATTCTCCGTAACGCGCGGCCAGCAGGAACGCCATCACCGCGACGAATGCCACGACGGCGAGCCCTCCGAGCAGTCGCCGAAGGTCGGCGACACGACCGGCGAAGCCGCCCCACAAGAACCGTGCGAGGACACCGAATCCACCGAGCATCGCGGTGACCAGTCCGGCGCGCGTGACGGACGCCGCCAGCTCCTGATGCGTATACAGGGGCAGGTAGACATTCGTGGCCTGGACCACCATGCCGAGCAGGAAGGCGTACCCCGTGAGCCACCACACCACCGGGTTGACGGGACTCCGTCGCGACCGGCCGCCGCGCACCGAGCCCGGGATCGATCGTGGCACCAGGCTCGGTGTCGCCGCGATGCCGATCAGCACGATGAGTCCGCCCGTGAGGATCGCATTCCTCCAGCCGACGACGACGGCCACCGATGGCAGCACCAAACCAGCGAAGAGCTGGGCGCCCTGGACGCCCGACTGCTTGAGACCCAGCGCGAAGCCCTGTCCTCCTGCCGGGATCGTCCCCGCGACCAGACGATTGGTCACCGGATTGGACAGCGCCTGGACCGCCCCGGAGATCGAGAGCGCGACCACCAGCCATCCGTAGCTGCCCGCCATGCCTCCGATCACCACGGCGACGAGGGCGAGGGCGAAGACCCCCAGCAGCACGGCGCGCTCGGGGAGGACATCGGAGACGAGCCCGGCGGAGACCGTGCACACGCTCGCGGCGCCGAAGGTGAAGAGCCAGAGCGAGCCGAACTGCGTCGCCGTCAGGCCGAGCGACGTCACCACCAGGGGACCGAGTGCGCTGATCGAATAGTGCAGCAACGGCCCCGCCGCCATCGCGAGAGCGAGATATCCGCTCAACACCCCGCGCCGTCGATCCACTTAGGCTCGACCCTCCTCATCGCTGAACGCGCCGCGTCCGGCGAGGAGCTCAACCCCTCGCCGGACGCGACCGCACAGCGCCTCGCTCACTCCAGACCGTCGAAGATGACCGACTCCGGTGGTTGCTCGCTCAGATAACCGGTCTGAATGCCGGCCTCGAACACGGCACGGATCCCGTCCGCCACCTCGCTCGCCGGCAGCACCCGCAGTCGTAACCGTTCATCGTTGTTCTCGATCAGCTCCTGGATGACCTCAGCGTCACCGCCGGGGATCGTCGTGGCGATCAACTCGCCGGCTTCGGCGGGATTCTCCAGCACCCAGTCGGCCGCCGCCTTGTAGGTGTCGTAGAGAGCCTGCACCTCGTCGGGGTGCTCCTCGGCCCATGACGTCTGGGCCGCGACGCCCAGGTACGGGATGTCGGCGGTGCCGAACTCGGAGTTCCAGGCATCGTAGTCGAGGTCGATCGTGCGGATATCGGACACCGAGGCCAGGAGTGAGGAATACGCCGGCTCCCACAGCTGCGTGGCGTCGGTGCGTCCCGTCTGGGCCATCGTCGACAATCCCGCCGTAGTCTGGTTCTGCGTCTCGACCTGGTTGAGATCGAGGCCGACGTCCTGCGCGAACCACTCGAACATCGCGTAGTTCGTCGTGCCGGTGGCCGCGGCGAGCGTGTGTCCCGCGAGGTCGGGCAGCGTTTCGATGCCGTCCTGCGAGGTCACCACCGTCCCGTAGAAGTCGAAGAGGTTGAACAGGTACGTCACTTCGGAGTCCCGCTCGGTGCGCAGTGCCTCCGACAGCAGGGCCGCGCTGCCGCCCACGTCGTAGTGTCCGGCGCCGAACTCCGAGTTGTAGTTGTCCGGTGTCGCGTAGGTGAACTGCAGGTCGAGGCCGTGATCGGCGTCCAGGTCGCGGTCCTCGATGACAGCGGGCAGGAAGGCGCCCAGGGATGGTGCTTGGAAGGCGACGATCTTGACGGTGGTGTTGTCGCCGGCGTCGTCCGAGCCACAGGCCGTGAGGCCGGTGAGGGCGACGAGCGCCGAGGCGCCGACCGCGGAGACGCGGCGCAGCGCGCGCCTCCGCGGTGCTGAGTTCCAGGACATGCTGCTCTCGTTTCTCTCGATGGGATCAACTTCAGACGCGGGGAAGACGACGGTGGGGCTAGGACAGGAAGGACGCCCGTTGACCGTCGGGATACGGCAACACATAGGTCACAGGAATCCGCCCCGGTCCCGCGGCGCCTCGCTGTCGGCGCCCGAGCGCCATCCCGATGAGGCCGGCGATCGCCGCGGCGGCGATGGTCGGCAGACCCTTGCGCAGCATCGGGAGGATGATCGTGCGCACCACGTCGAGATCCCCGCCGGGGAGCTCGGACGCCGACGCGCCGGCCCCGGTGCGCTCGGAGGAGCCCGTTGCCGTGCCCTCGGCCGCGGGCGCACTGCCGGGATCGCCGTCGGCACCGCGGATCATCGCTTCGAGTCGACGGACGAACTCGTCGACCATCGTATTGCTGACCTCGGCGAGCAGGCTGCGTCCGAACTGGGCAGCGCGACCGGAGACATTCAGCTCGGTCGCGACGGCGACGAGCGTGCCCCCCTCGGCGGGACTGAGCTCGGCCGTGATCAGCGCGTTCGCCGAGCCATTGCCCTTCTGTTCGTGTCCACGGGCATCGATCACGGCACGGTGTGCGACATCGTCGCGCTCGCGGAAGCTGGCGGTGCCCCGGTACTTGGCGCTGACCGGACCGATGCGGGTCGAGAGGCCACCGCGGTACTCACCGTCGACGACCTCGTCGAGGGCCGCGCCCGGCAGGCAGGTGGCGACCCTCGGCAGGTCGGTCAGCAGTTCCCAGGTCTGCTCGACGGGCAGGTCGACATGGAATTGATGCTTCAGCTCGATCATGCGTGCTCTTTCTGCGTCTCGGTGGCGGGCCAGTAGGAGACCGGATCCAGCACCCGGCTGGTCATCTGCGCCACGATCGGACCATCGGCCTCCGACGCGGCCTTGGCCCGCTTCCAGTCCGGGTCGCTCTGGAAGTCGCTCCAGGCCTGCTGTTTGGCGTCGGCATCGTCGAACCGCAGCAGATAGAGGATGCGTGCCGGGTCCTCGCTGTCCTGCCAGAAGCCGACCACGTCGAGACCATGGCGCTCGAACAGCGGCAGCGTGTCCTCGGCGAACCGGTCGTGTACCTTCTGCGTCGTTCCCTCATGGGCGACGTACTCGCGTAGTTCGTAGATCATGAAGCTCTCCGTCCCTCGTCAGGTGTTCCTAGGCCGGCCGCGCGTTCAGCGGCCTTCATCACAGCTCGTTCGAGCAGCGTCCCCGCCACGTCGCGTCGGTAGTCGGCGGTCGCATGGAGGTCGGCAGTCGGGGTCACCGCCTCGCGGGTCGCCGATGCGGCCTCCTTCAGCAGCGCCGCGGTAGGGGCCTGTCCGACGAGCACCTCCTCGGCCTCCGTCGCACGATGCGGTGTGCCGGCGACCCCCGTGAGGCATGCGCGCACCTCCCGGACCGTGCCGTCCTCGTGGAGGCTGACCTGGGCGCCGGCTCCCACCAGCGCGAAGTCGCCCCGTCGCCGTCCGATCTCTTCGAAGGCGCCGCCCGTCGCCGGACCCGCCGGCGCGATCTCGACCTCCACCAGCAGCTCATCGGGCTGCAGCGTCGTGACGAGATTCGCGACGAAGAAGTCCTCCGCCTCGATACGGCGGATGCCCCCGGGGCCGAGCACCACCAGCACGGCATCGAGTGCCCTGGCCACCGCCGGCAGCTCGGCGGCCGGGTCGGCATGGGCGATGCTGCCGCCGATCGTGCCGCGCGCCCGGATCGCCTGGTGGGCGATGTGCGGAATGGCGGCCGCCATCAGAGGAGCAGAGGCGGCGACGGCGGACGAACGCCCGGCCTGTGCGTGGGTCACCATGGCGCCGATGGAGAGCCGATCGCCCGTGCGCCGCAATGTCGAGAGTGAGGCGATGCGGCTGAGGTCGATCAGATGCTCGGGACGGGCCAGCCGGAAGTTCAGCAGCGGTACCAGGCTCTGGCCCCCCGCGAGCACTTTGCCGTCATCGCCGTGGGCGGCGAGCAATGCCACCGCCTCGTTCAACGTCTCGGGCCGGTGCAGCTCGAAGTCGACCGGCTTCACGACCGCTCGCCCCACACCAGCCGGCGTGCATTGCCCCCGTCGATGAGCGCCTTCTGGACGGCCGAGAACCGTGCCTCCTCGACGACCGAGCGCGGGGTCAGGTCGCCGATCGGGAAGGGGTAGTCCGATCCGAGCAGCACCCGCTCGGCCCCGACCTTGTCGACCAGGAATCGCAAGGCCGGAGCATCGAAGATGACGCTGTCGAAGTACAGCTGCTGGAAGGACTCCAGCGGGTCCTCCGTGGTGTCGGGATTCATCGCGTGGTTGCGCATGAGCCGGCCGAGCACATAGGGCAGTGCCGCACCCGCGTGGGCCACCAGCAGCTTGGCGCGGCGGTAGCGCGAGGGGATGCCCCGATAGAGCAGCCGGGCGAGACTGACGGTGGTGTCCTCCAACCGGGCGAGACCGTTGACCAGGCCGAAGTCGTGGTAGCGCTCGCTCGCCCCGCCGAAGCCGGGGTGCAGGAACACGAGCGCCTCGGTCTCGTCGGCGGCCTCCCAGAAGGGGGTGAGAGATGGATCGTCCAGATCCGTCGATCCCACCCTCGTGGCGATCATCACGCCCGGGAGACCGTCGGCGCGCTGCTGCCGCAGGGCCTCGGCGGCACGCTGCGGGTCTTGCAGAGGCACCGTGCCGAGGGCCAGCTGGCGGGGGTCGTCCTCGATGGCGTCGACGATCGCCCGCGTCAGCGTCGCGGCCCACTCGGCACCCTCGTCGCCCGGGAGCTGATAGCCGAAGATGTCCAGCCAGCCGCCGACGAGTTGCAGATCGATGCCGTTCTCGTCCAGCCACCGTGCCCGCCGCCCCTGATCGGTCAGACCGGGCGAGACCGGTCGGGTCGGGTCGCCGCCGGCGAAGGCGACACGGTAGGTCTCCTCGTGCGCGGTGACCTCGACATTCGGGAAGCTCAGCTCTCCACCGTGCAGACGCTCCAAGAGGCGCCGGGGCGCCAGATGCGCATGCGTGTCGATGACGGTGGTCTCCTGGGGAGGTGGGGTGTTCACGAGGCTCCTTCTCGGTCGCGCTCCGTGCCGCGCAGCGCGGCCCAGATATCGCTGGGTTTGATGGGCAGGGAGTGGATGGGGCCGGCATCACGGGCAGCGAGCGCGTCGTTGACCGCCCCGGCGACGGCCGCCGGGGCACCCATATATCCGGCCTCGCCGACGCCCTTCTGGCCATGGGTGGTGAACGGGGACGGCGTGCAGTGCTCGGCGTCGACGATCTGCGGGACCTCGTGGGCGCTGGGCAGCAGGTAGTCGATGAAGGACTGCGTGAGGGGCTGGCCGGCGTCGCTGAACGCGAACTGCTCGTAGAGCGCGACGCCGATGCCGTGGGCCGTGCCGCCGTACACCATGCCGCGGACGACATCGGGATTGATCACCGTGCCGCAGTCATGGGCGATGTAGTACTTCGTCAGGTCCACCTTCGCGGTGCCGGGGTCGATCTCCGCGAGGACCACATGGACCTCGAAGGAGTAGCAGGGATAGAGCTGCACGGTCCCGTCCGGCGCGGTGAGCGTGCCCGATCGGGGCGTGTGCGCCACATGGACCACCTCGAGACCGGGCTGCATGCCCGGTGGCATCAGATGCTGCTTGCGGTGCGCGATGGCGACGAGCTCGTCCCAGGCGACCTGTTTGGCGCGGTCGCCACGCGAGACGACCGCCCCATCGCGGTACTCGAGCTCGTCGACCGGGATGTCAAGCACGCCGGCGCCGATCTCGCGGAGCTTGGCCTTCAGCTCCGAGGCCGCACCGTGGACGGCGCGCCCGAGGACGATCGTCATGCGGCTGCCGACCGGGCTCTGCGACGGGAAGCCGGTGAGCGAGTCGGCGCGGATCACCGCGATCTCCTCCGGGGCGATGCCCAGCTCCTCGCCGACCAGCGTCGCGACCATCGTCTCGTGGGCCTGGCCGGCCGAGGAGATCGAGATGATCGCCGTGACGCGTCCGGCTCCGTCGACCCGCAGCCGGCAGGCCTCGGGGAAGGTGGTCTTGTCATTGCGGGGGTTCATGATGTTCTCGAAGATCGCGTTGCCGCCGCCGGGCTCGAGGCAGGCGGCGAAGCCGATGCCCGCCAGCCGCCCCTGCGCCCGCAGGTCGTCCCGTTCGCGCAGCAGCGATGCGAGGTCCGAGATCTCGATGGCCTTGTCGAGCACACCCGGGTAGTCCCCCGAGTCGTACTCGGTTCCGCTCGGGATCCGGTACGGGAACTCATCGGGGGCGATGAAGTTCCGGCGCCTCAACTCCAGACGGTCCATGCCCAGGTCGCGGGCGACGGCGTCGACCGCGGCCTCGATCGCGTAATTGGTCGGCGACTGGCCGAAGCCCCGCACGGCCACCTGCCCGGTCTTGTTGGTCGTGACCGCCATGGCGTTGTAGGCCGCGCTCGGGATCCGATACGGGCCGACGATCGCGCCGATGGGCTTGGCCAGCTGCAGCGGTGAGCGCCCCGGGTAAGCCCCCTCGTCATCGAGCACGTCGATGCGGATGCTCGTGAACTCGCCCTCATCGGTGTACCAGAGCTCGACCTCGAACAGACGGTCCGGGCCGTGGAAGTCGCCCCCGTGCATGTTCTCGCTGCGATCCTCGATCAGCTTGACCGGGACCCCGAGCCGTCGGGCCAGGAAGCCCGCGAGGACGCCGTGCTTGATGCCCCGCTTGACTCCATAGCTGCCGCCGACATCGACGTCGAAGTGCACGCGGACGTTGTTGCTGGGTATCCGGAGCGCCTCGGCCACCTGGTCGGGGAACTGCGGCATCTGGATCGAGGCCCAGATATCGAGCAGATCGCGGTGCTGATCCCACTGCGCGACGACTCCGAATGTCTCGAGGGGCACAGTCGAGTTGCGGTTCCAGCGCGTCGTGACGGTGGTGGAACGGCCGGCGCGGGAGCGATCGGCGTCGACCTCGCCCCAGGCGAACTGGCGCTTCGCCATGACATTGGTGCCGTGCGTGGGGTGCACGAGCGGAGCATCGTCCTGTGCGGCATGTTCCGGGTCCATGACGAACGGGAGCGGCTCGTAGTCGACGGCCACCACCTCGGCACCGTCCTCGGCGATCGCGCGGGTATCGGCCACGACGGCCGCGACCCATTCACCGGCGTAGCGGGTGGAGCCGACGGCCAGCGGGCGCCACTGGACCTCGGGCACGTCCAGGTACTGCCGCAGCGGGGTCGTCTCGGCGGCCAACTCGGCGCCCGTCAGCACCGCGACGACACCGGGGATCTTCAGCGCCTCGTCGGTGTCGATCGAGACGATGCGCGCATGCGGATGTGGGCTGGTCACGAGGCCGACGTGCAGGGTGCCCGGCGGTGTGATGTCGGCGACGTACCGCCCGCTGCCCGTGACGAAGCGCCGGTCCTCCCGGATCCGCCCGGGCTGCGAGAGGTAACGATGTCCCGGCTCGCGGCCCTCGGCGTCCTCCATCTGGCGGGGAGCCGTCTCCTCGAAGGTCCGCTCCTCTGTCGTGGTCACTGCACACCCACCTTGTCCTGCTCGTCGGCGATGCCGGCGACCACCGTCGCCACGGCCTCGCGAATCTGCACATAGCCGGTGCAGCGGCAGATATTGCCGCCGATCGCCTCGTCGATGTCCTCATCGGTGGGCCGGGGGTTGTTCTCGACCAGGGCGTGCACGGCCAGCACCATGCCCGGCGTGCAGAAGCCGCACTGCAGCGCGTGGGTCTCGCAGAAGGCGTCCTGGACCTCGTTGAGCTCTCCTTGCGGACCGGACAGCCCCTCGATCGTGGTGACCGATTGGCCGTCGGCCTGCGCGGCGAGCATGATGCAGGAGCGGATCGGCGTGCCATTGAGCAGCACGGTGCAGGCACCGCAGACCCCGTGCTCGCATCCCAGGTGCGTACCGGTGAGGCCGAGCTGGTCGCGGAGGAAGTCCGCGAGGCTGGTGCGCGCCGAGGTCGAACACGTTCGCCACTCGCCGTTGACCTCGAGGCCGACGTGCTGATCGGTGGTCATCTTCTACTCCTTCACAGCGGCAGCGCCGAGCTGCTCGCAGAATGCGTGGACTTCAGCGGCGAAACCGCTGGGATTGTCGACATTGGACAAGTGACCCGCATCGGGCAGGACGACGAGGTCGGCCTGTGCGAGTCCGGCGACGATCTCCTCCGAGAGCGGCTTCGGGGTCTTCTGGTCGCGATCGCCCCAGAGCACGCGGACGGGTGTCGTCACGCGGTCGAGCAGATCGCGGATGTCGATCCCGAAGCAGGCGCGGACCGCGGCGATGTAGCTGTCGCTGTCCATCGCGGCCATCGCACGGCGCACCGCCTCGGCATCGGATGGATAGGGCTCGAGGAATGTGTCCGCGAGGTACCGGTCGGCCACCGCCGACATCGGCGCGGTGGTGGCCTGCTCCACCGAGCTCGAGATCTTCGCCTCCGCCACCTCGGCGTCGAGGGCGACGAAGCTGTCGGCCACGATCGTCCCGCTGACGCGCTCCGGATGATGAGCCGCGAAGGCTATCGCCTGCATCCCTCCCAGGGAGACGCCCACCAGAGCCGGCCGATCGGCACCCACGGCGTCCAGCACCGCGAGGAGGTCATCGGACCAGAGCGAGACGGACTGTTCGGCGGCCGGATCCGAGGCACCGTGTCCGCGGGTGTCCGGCAAGACCAGCCTGTAGTGGTCCTGCAGCAGTGCGCGGCATCGACCCCACATCCCCCGGTCCGCACCGAGGCTGTGCAACAGGACCACGGTGGGCAGTGCCGGATCTCCGGTGACCTCGTAGCCGAGCATCGCGCCATCGGACGACCTGGCGTATCCATCGGTCATGCGCTCGATGCCTCCGCCGAGGGGGTGCCGACCGCGGTGTCGCCGCCGTTGGGATCCATGGCCCGCAGAACCCGCTGCCGCAGCGCATCGACCTCCTGCTGCGTCGCACCGGGATCGAGGTGGACGTCGTCCGCGAGATGTCCCGGTGGGCGCATCACCAGGACCCGGTTGCCCAGGGAGAGCGCCTCGGCGATGTTGTGGGTGATGACGACGCCGGTCTTGTTTCCGGCGCGGACCAGCTCGACGAACTCGGCGCGCAGCGCCTTCGCGGTGATCTCGTCCAGGGCGGAGAAGGACTCGTCGCACAGGATCAGCTCGGGGTCGACCGCGAAGGCTCGCGCGAGCGAGACACGCTGGCGCTGGCCCCCCGAGAGCTGATGCGGGTAGGAGTCCTCGCGTCCGGCCAGCCCGAGCCGCTCGAGCCAGTCGCGGGCGACCGGCTCCCACTGTTCCTTCTCGATCCCGGCGAACTTCATCCCGACGCAGACATTCTGCAGTGCCGTGCGCCAGGGCAGCAGCCGCGCGTCCTGGAAGACGACGGCGACCTTGCGGCGGAACCAGTCGAACTCGGTATAGGGATCGTGTTCCTGTACCCGGACGGTCCCCTGCGTCGGCGCGAACAGCCCGAGCGTCAGATTGAACATGGTGGACTTGCCGCAGCCGGTGACGCCGACGACGGAGACGAGCTCGCCGCGCCGAATCGTGAAGTCCAGGTTCTCGACCGCGCGATGACCCGGAAAGGTCTTCTCGACACGGTCGAACTCGATGATGGTGTCGTTCTCTGGTGCGTAGGTGGTCATGGGGTTCATCCCTTCGAGATGGCGGGCTCGGGGGCCGCGGCGGCGGATGGCTTGGACGCGGGGGCCTGTGGAACGGCGCGGTAGCGCAGCACATAGGACTCGACAGCGTCGATGGCCGCTTGCAGGATCAACATGCAGACAGCCAGCAGGAGCGTCCACGAGACGACCGCGGCCATGTCGAAGAGCTGCTGGGCCGTCAGCAGCTGCGAGCCGACTCCGACGGTGGCCCCGACCAGCTCGGCGATCAGCACCATGCGGATGCCGAGTCCGAGATTGACCTTCCACGCCGTGAACAGCCCCGGTGTGATGGACGGCAGCGTGACCTCGCGGAACAGCGCCCAGCGGGTGGGCCGGAAGGACCGTGCCATGTCGCGCAGCTCGGCCGGGATCGCCCGGTAGGAGTCGTAGGTCTGCAACGCGAATCCGGGCAAGGTCACCAGCAGCATGACGAACCAGACCCGCAGCTCGACATTGGAGAACCAGATGACGGCGATGATGACCCAGGACAGCGAGGGGATGCCCTGGACGAAGCGGACGATCGGCAGCAGATAGCCCGCGGCGAGGGCGTTGGCCCCCGTCAGCAGACCGATGCCGACACCGACGACGAACGAGCACACCAGGCCGAAACCGACGCGAGCGAGGGTCGTGAACAGGTTCTCCAAGCCTTCCGCGCTGGTCACCGTGGCCCACAGGTGCTCTGCCACATCGAGGATGGGCGGCACGTTGTAGCCCGAGACCAGAGTGGCCGCGATCTGCCAGACCACGAGGAAGAGCACCAGCAGGATCGCGATCTTCGGATCGGCGAGCCGCTGCCAGATGGGCTTGCGGGCCGCGATCCCGGGGACCCTTTCGGTTTTCTCCGGCGTCGTAGTGGTCATCAGGACTCCCTTCCAGCGATCGCCGGCCGAGCCGACGAGAAGTACTGCCGATCCCCCAGAGCGCGCGAGATATCGGCCGCCGTCGCGATCGTCATGTCGCGCAGAGCGTCGAGTCGATCGGGGCTCATGCGATGGTCGGGCATGCAGAGCCCAACGGAGGCGATCACGCGGCCGGTGTGGTCGCGGACGGGGGCCGCGATGCCGCTGACCTCGTCCCGATAGCTGCACTGGTTGATGCCATAGCCGCGCTCGCGCACCTCGGCGAGCATCTCGGTCAGCTCGTCCGGGTCGGTGATGGAGCGATCCGTGTAGGCCGGCAGGGGCTCGGAGAGCACCCGCTCGATCTCGGCGTGCTCGCTGTAGGCCAGCAGCACGCGGCCCGTGGCGACGCAGGTGGCCGGGCAGCGGCGTCCGACATAGGACTTGGCGACCACCTGCTGCGGGCTCTCGAGACGATCGATGTAGATGACATCGCCGTGCTCGTAGACGCCCAGATGCACCGTCTCGCGAGAGTTCTCGTTGAGGACCTCCAGATACGGGGCGGCGACCGACCGCATGTCCAGGTTCTGCGCCCAGAGGCTCCCCAGCTCGAAGCACCGCACCCCGGCCGAGTACCGGCCGGTCGAGCCGTCCTGGCTCACATAGCCGCGCGCCTGCAAGGAGGCGAGCAGGCGGTGCGTGGTGGCCTTCGGCGAGGATATCCGTTCCGACAACTCCGTCAGCGCCATCGGGGCTCCCGATCGGGCCAGGGCTTCCAGGATGTCGAGTGTTCGAGTGACCAACAACACCGGTTCGGAACTATGTTTCATGTCACATAGTGAAGTGGAACACTGTTTCAATGTCAAGAGTGAGCGATAACCCGACGGCTCACGATGCTGCGACCGGAAGAGAAAACGACAGCACCACCAGGACGGATCCTGGTGGTGCTGTCGGAAGAGGGCGCTGTCGCGCCGGGCGGCTCCCCTAGCCTGCGGCTAGCCGCAGACGGCGCCGTCGGCGGCCGACGACACGAGCTTGGCGTACTTGGCGAGCACACCCGTCGTGTAGCGCGGAGGGTTGGGCTCCCAGCCCTGCTGACGACGCTCGAACTCGTCGACGTCGATCTCGACCTCGAGGGTGCGGTTGGCCATGTCGAGCTCGATCATGTCGCCATCGCGGACGAAGGCGATCGGACCGCCGTCGACCGCCTCGGGTGCCACGTGGCCGACGCACAGTCCGGTCGTGCCGCCGGAGAAACGCCCATCGGTCAGCAAGAGGACGTCCTTGCCCAGGCCGGCGCCCTTGATG
Source organism: Actinomycetes bacterium (assembly GCA_023417775.1). Lineage (GTDB taxonomy): Bacteria > Actinomycetota > Actinomycetes > Propionibacteriales > Nocardioidaceae > Aeromicrobium. The sequence goes on from JAEZEJ010000052.1 coordinate 54,323, forward strand.
GCACCGGTGATCGCCAGCATCTCGCGCATGCCCGGGCCGCCCTTGGGACCCTCATAGCGGATGACGACCACATCACCGGCCACGATCGTCCCGTCTTCCAGCGCATCCATCGCCGCGCGCTCGCCGTCGAAGACCCGGGCGGTGCCGCGGAAGACATCGGAGTCGAAGCCGGCGCTCTTGACGACCGCGCCCTCGGGGGCGAGCGAGCCCTTGAGCACCGTGATGCCACCGGTGCGGTGGATCGGCTCGGAGAGCGGGCGGATGACGCTGCCGTCGACCTTGCCGTCGAGCCCGAGATCGGCGAGGTTCTCGGCCATGGTCTTGCCCGTGACCGTGAGGGTGTCGCCGTTCATCAGGCCCGCATCGAGCAACGCCTTCATGACGACCGGGATGCCGCCCTTCTGGTCGACGTCGTACATGACGTACTTGCCGAAGGGCTTGAGATCGCCGAGGTGCGGCACCTTGTCGCCGATGCGGTTGAAGTCCTCGAGGGTGAGGTCGACCTCGGCCTCGCGGGCGATGGCCAGCAGATGCAGCACGGCATTGGTGGAGCCACCGAGGGCCATGACGATGGCGATGGCGTTCTCGAAGGCCTCACGGGTCATGATCTGGCGGGCGGTGATGCCCTTGCGGAGCAGCTCGACGACGGCCTTGCCCGACTCCTGGGCGAAGCCGTCGCGCCGGCGATCGATCACCGGCGGGGCCGCCGAACCGGGCAGGCTCATACCGAGCGCCTCGGCGACCGAGGCCATCGTGTTGGCGGTGTACATACCGCCGCAGGCGCCCTCGCCGGGACAGATATTGCGCTCGATCTTGTCCAGCTGCTCGCGGGAGATGAGTCCCTTCATGCAGGCGCCGACGCCCTCGAAGCCGTCGATCAGGGTGACATCCTCGCCGTCGACCTTGCCCGGCATGATCGACCCCGCGTAGAGGAAGACGCTCGCCAGGTCGAGTCGGGCGGCCGCCATCAGCATGCCCGGGAGGCTCTTGTCGCAGCCGGCGAGCAGCACCGACCCGTCGAGGCGCTCGGCCATCATCACGGTCTCGACCGAGTCGGCGATGACCTCGCGGCTCACGAGCGAGAAGTGCATGCCCTCATGGCCCATCGAGATGCCGTCGGACACACTGATCGTGCCGAACTCGAGGGGGTATCCGCCACCGGCGTGGACGCCCTCCTTCGAGGCCTTGGCGAGGCGGTCGAGGGAGAGATTGCACGGTGTGATCTCGTTCCAGCTCGACGCGACGCCGATCTGCGGCTTGGCGAAGTCCTCGTCCCCCATGCCTACCGCGCGCAACATGCCACGGGCTGCGGCCTTCTCGAGGCCGTCGGTGACGTCGCGAGAGCGGGGCTTGATGTCGGGGTTGGGGCGTTCGGTCATGCCCTCAGGGTAGGCGGCGGCCCGCGGCTGGTCTCGACCGGTTCGAGCCCCGGACGTCGTTGCTCGACCGGCGAGGGGCGTCCGCTGCGGTGGCGCGGCTCACAGGTCGGACGGCGTGGTGGACCGCGGTGCTGCGGATCCGAGGCGGCTGACCCCTACGATCGGGCTGTGCAGGATGTGGACTGGACCCGGTACGACGCCGTCCTCTTCGACCTCGACGGCGTGGTGACACCGACGGCGATCGTGCACATGCGCGCGTGGTCGGAGATGTTCAACGAGTTCCTGCGCACCTGGCAGGGCGAGGGCGACACCTCGCCGTACGCCGACGCCGACTACTACGACCATGTCGACGGCAAGCCCCGCTACGACGGGGTCCGCGACTTCCTGACCTCCCGCGGCATCCCGGCGACCGAGGGGCTGGTCATCGAGCTCGGCGACCGCAAGAACGACGCCTTCAACGAGGTGCTCGAGCGCGACGGCGTCGAGGCCTACCC
>JAEZEJ010000059.1 GCA_023417775.1 Actinomycetes bacterium
CCGCCCCCGGCGCACGGCGCCCCTGGCGCCGCGCCACCGCGCGCGACGACATCGAGGCGATATCGGCGCCGTCGAGCAGGATCGTCCCCCGTGCCGCCGGCAGCAGCCTGGCCAGTGCGCGCAGAACCGTCGACTTGCCGCACCCATTGGGTCCGACGAGGGCGGTGATCCGGCCGGCCTCGACCACCAGGTCGAGATCGCGCACGATCGGCTCGCCGCCGTAGCCGATGTCGGCGCCCCTGGCCTGCAGCGGATGGGTCGCGGCGTCCATCGGTGAGCTCATACCGATGACCTCCTTCGCAGCAGGAGAATGATCAGCACCGGCGCACCGACCATCGCGGTGATCGCGCCGGTCGGCACGGGGCTGATGGCCGCTCCGTTCTGGGCGAGCAGGTCGGAGCCGAGCAGCACCGCGGCTCCCACGAGGGCCGCGGCGACGATGCCGCCGCCGGGGAGACGAGCGGCGATCGGACCCGCGACGAGCGCGACGAAGGCCACGGGACCGACGACGGAGGTCGCGAGAGCCGCCATCACGGCACCGGCGAGCAGCACCAGGAAGCGGGTGCGTGCCACGCGTGTGCCGAGTCCCTCGGCGATGTCGTCGCCCAGGCGCAGTGCGTGAAGATCGGCTCCTACCAGCAGGAGCAGTGCCGCCGCCACGACCAGCGTCACGGCCAGCAGCCGGACGTCCGCCCACGAGGTGCCGTGGAGCGAGCCGACGAGCCATCGCATCGCGCGCTGGGTGCCGACCTCGTCCGCACCGGCCAGGGTGTAGTTCGTGATGGAGGCGAAGCAGGCGCTGATCCCGATACCGACCAGGACGAGCCGGTGGATGGCGCCGGCGCGGCCGCTCGCCAGCACCATGATGGCCACGACGGCGATCGACGCGCCGGTCAGGGCGCCGATCTGGGTGGCGGCCCCGGACCGTCCCAGCCCGACGAGGACGATCACGCCCCCCGCCGCGGCTCCGGCGGAGACGCCGATGATGTCCGGCGTGGCGAGCACATTGCCGACGAGCCGCTGGTAGACGACGCCGGAGAGCCCCAACAGGGCTCCCGCCAGGATCGCCGTGCCGGCGCGCGGCAGCAGATCGTCCCAGACGATAAATCGTGCGAGCCCCTCGCCCTGGCCGACCGCCGCCCGGAGGGCATCGCCGAACGGGAGGGACACGGAGCTTCCCCGCGTCACGGTCGCGACGAGCAGGACGGACAACAGCGCGGTCATGGCGATGAGCGTGCCGGCGTGGCGACGGCGCTGGCGGCGAGCCGTCAGGCGGAGCTCGCCCAGGGTCCGTTCCACGGCGGGCTCGAGGATCGCTGCGGTGGTCGCGCGGCTCATACGGCGGCCACCTTCCGGCGGCGCGCCAGCGCGATGAAGAAGGGTGTGCCGACCACGGCGGTCATGACGCCGACCTGGATCTCGCCGCTCCCCGGGGCCAGCCGGCCCAGGACGTCCGCCACCAGCAGGATGACGGCTCCGGTGAGCATCGCGTAGGGCAGCGTCCAGCGGTAGTCCGCGCCGACCAGCAGGCGCGCGACGTGGGCCCCGACCAGTCCGACGAAGCCGATCGGTCCCGTCGCGCAGGTGGCCGCGGCGCACAGCAGCACCGCGATGCCCATCGTCAGGAGGCGTGCTCGTGACACGTCGACCCCCAGGGCCGCCGCGATGTCGTCGCCGAGCCCCAGGATGTTGAGGACGCCGCCGATCAGCAGGGCCGCGACGAGACCGACGGTGATGAAGATCCACAGATCGCCGAGAACCGAGGCGCGACCGACGAGCTGCCCCACCGACCAGTACCGGTAGTGGTGATAGACCCCCGGATCGCGGATGGTCATCACGGTGATGAGCGCCGCCATCAGGGCTGATGCCGCCGCACCGCTGATGACGAGACTGACCGTCTGCGAGGTGCCGCTGGCCAGGCGAGCGAGCAGCAGGACCAGCGCGGTGGCGAGGGCCGCACCGGCCAGTCCGACCCAGAAGTAGCCGGCCGCGCCGCTGATGCCCAGGAAGAGGATCGCGATCACGACCGCGACGGCCGCGCCCAGCTCCGTGCCGAGGATGCCACCGTCGACGAGCGGATTGCGGGTCACGGCCTGCATGATGGCGCCGGCCGCACCGAGCGCGGCGCCCACGAGCACGGCGAGCAGCGTGCGAGGCAGTCGCTCGTCGATGACGATCGCCGCCTCATAGGAGGTCTCGCCGAGCGAGGGATGGAGGAGGGCCTCGAGCACGGTCGCCGGACTGATGTCCCGGGCACCGACCGCGAGGGACGCGATGACGGCAGCCGCCCCGACGAGCATCAGGACGAGCAGCCCGAGCGCTCGCCGGGCCGAGGGAGCGCGCAGACCGGCGATGAGCTCGTGGACATCCTCGCGGCCCTGCGAGACGAGCGGCGACGGCTCCAGCGTGTCGCCGGCTGCACGTCCCGCCACCTGATGCTCCCTCGGTCTGTTCCGCTGCGGGCGACCTGCCGCAGCGCCGAGATAACCTTAGGCTAGCCTAAATTGCATGTCCGCTACTCAGCGCTCAAGGGGCGCGACTCAGCGATCGCATCAGCCCGAGTCCACCCTGGGCTTCGACCTCACGGTCAACGCATGGGGCCATTCGGCCCACGCCCACACCTTCGGCCAGCTGGTGCACGCGATCAGCGGCCGGGCGACCTTCTCGATCCACGACCTGGACGGCTCGGTGACCTCGACGCACACGATCGACACGATGTCCGCGATCTGGATCCCGCCGATGGTCTGGCACAGCGCACGCTTCGCCGCGGAGTTCGCCCCTTCGGCACATGTCCTCGATCTGGATCGGCGGGAGGCGCAGGTGAGGGTCCTCGTCGTCGACACGGCCGTGCGCACGGAACTGCTGGCGACGCAGTGGCGCCGCGACCGAGAGCTGCGGGCGACCCGGGCCGCTCTCGCCGCGCAGGATCCAGCGACCCAAGGTCCTCCCCCGCAGCCGACGGGCACGATCGCCGGCGCCATCGCCCAGGCGCTGGACCGCGATCCCGCCGATGGGCGCAGTCTCGATGACTGGTCCTCCGAGCTGCACACCAGCACGGCCACGATCCGCCGGGCCTTCAAGACCGAGACCGGTCTCACCTACTCGCAATGGCGAACCCGGCACCGTCTCCACGCCGCGCTGGCCCTGCTGCGTCACGGACACCGACCATCGTGGACCGCCGCGGCGGTGGGGTACAGCGAGGCAGGTCTCACGGCCGCCGTCCGCCGGCAGTTCGCCTGCGCCCCGTCCGCGCTGATGCCCCAGGGGGAACGGGGCTTCGCCCGGGAACGGGCTAGCGATTCAGCTCCCGCTTGAGGATCTTGCCGGTGGCCCCCTTCGGCAGCGCGTCGATCACGCGCACCTCGCGCGGATACTTGTAGGCCGCCAGACGCTCGCGGCAGAAGTCGATGATCTCCTCGGGGGACGCCTCGGCTCCCGGGGTGAGCGCCACGAAGGCCATGACCTCCTCGCCGAGCCGCTCATCGGGACGACCGACGACGGCGGCCTCCGCGATGGCGGGATGCTCGTAGAGCACCTCCTCCACCTCACGCGGATAGACGTTGTACCCGCCGCGGATGACCAGATCCTTGAGCCGGTCGACGACGAAGAAGTACCCCTCCTCGTCGCGATAGCCCAGATCGCCGGTGCGGAACCATCCCTCGCGCAACGCGGCGGCGGTCGCCTCCGGGCGGTTGAAATAGGCCTTCATCACGTTGTGCCCGCGGATGACGATCTCGCCGACATTCTCGGCTCCCGGCGGCAGCTCGGAGCCCTCGGGATCGAGGATCCTGACGTCCACGCCCCAGATCGGCTTGCCGATCGACAGCACCTTGCGCTCGGCCGCGCTGACATTGAAGGTCGTCGTGCTCGCCGTCTCCGACAGGCCGTAGCCCTCCAGGACGACCACGCCGGAGAACTTCTCCTCGAAGGCGCGGATCACCTCGCCGGGGATCGACGCTCCGCCGGAGACCGCCGAGCGCAGGCTCGACAGATCCCGGCCCGACACGTCCTCCTGCAGCAACGCGAAGTACATCGTCGGCACACCCGAGAAGATCGTGACCCGCTGCCGCTCGATCGCATCGAGCACCGCCGCCGCCTCGAACCGCGGCACCAGCACCATCGAGGCGCCGAATCGCACCGAGATGTTGAGCACGCTCGACAGTCCGAAGACGTGGAACAGCGGCAGCACCGCCATCGAGACATCGTCGGGGCGCAGCTCGAACAGCTCCCCCGCCACCGTGCAGTTCATATAGAGCTGGAAGTGCGTGAGCTCGGCGCCCTTGGGCTGACCCGTGGTGCCGCTCGTGTAGAGGATCACCGCGGTGTCATCGGGTGACATCGCGCGGATGTCGCCCGTGTCCTCCTCGACCAGCAGCCGCTCGAAGGGCTCGGTGCCCCGTACCTCGCCGCCGACGACGACGACCGTGACCTCGTGCTCGACCGCGGCCGCGCCACCCAGTGCCGCCTCGGCGAAGGACTCGTAGGTCACCAGCGCCCGGGCCTCGCTGTCGGACAGGAAGTAGGCGATCTCCCGGGCCGTCAGCAGGGGGTTCAGCGGCACCATCCGCAGCCCGGCCTTGAGGATCCCGAAGTACGCGATGAGGAACTGCGGCAGATTCGGCAGCTGCACGGCGATCGCCTCGCCCGGTGCGTAGCCGCGGGCGAGGAGGGTCGCCGCGAACCGGCCCGAGGCCTCGTCGATCTGCGCGAAGGTCAGCGACTGGTCGCCGATATGGGCCAGCGGCTTGTCCGGGAAGGTGGTCGCGGACTCGCGCAGCATGGTCGCCAGGTTGAAGGACACGGGTCACCGCCCCTCGAGGACGCGGCGGGGCACGTCGTTCAGCATCGTGTCGATCTGCTGCTGGGTGACCCCGCGCTCCAGCACATAGGGGAAGACATCCTCGAACAGGTGCGTGTAGTGCCACTGCGGCAGGAAGGCCATCACCTCGGGATCGATCCAGTCGATATAGCAGGAGGCGTCCTGCGACAGGACCATCTGCTCGGTGTAGCCCCGCTCGACCATCGCGATGAGGGTATCGGCACGAGCCTCGAAGGTGGTGTCGAGGTTGATGCCGAAGCGGTCCATACCCAGCACGAAGCCCAGGTCGGCGAGCTCGGCGAGGTGGTCCACGTCGGTCGTGTCGCCGCTGTGGCCGAGCACGATGCGCCGCGGATCGACGCCCTCCTCATCGCACATGATCCGCTTGACCTCCAGGCCCGCCTTGGTGTCGGGATGGGTGTGCACGGTGATCGGCGTGCCGGTCTGGTGGTGGGCCGCGGCGATCGCGCGCATGATCCGCTCGACGCCCGGTGTCGCGCCGGGGGCGTCGATCGCGCATTTGAGCATGCCCGCCTTGACCCCGGTGCCGGCGATGCCCTCGCGGATATCGCTGACGAACATGTCCACCATCGGCTCGGGCACCTCGGCGCCCACGGCATCGTTCAGCGCCGGGCCCCGGTAGTGGAAGTAGTGCGGCACATCCTCGTAGGTGTAGACCCCGGTGGCGACGATGAGCTGGATCGGCACCCGCGCGGCGATCTCCTCGATCCGCGGAATATAGCGTCCGAGCCCGATCACCGTCGGATCGACGATCGTCCGCACCCCGGCATCGTAGGCCCGCTGGAGTTTGGCGACCGCGTCATCGACCCGGTCGGACTCCGATCCCCACTCCTCGGGGAAGTTGGCCTGGATCTCCGGGCTCAGCACGAACACATGCTCGTGCATCAGGGTGACACCGAGATCGGCGGTGTCGACGGGCCCTCGAACGGTCTGGATCGTCGCCATGGGCACTCCTTCGCAGGCGGGAATGATGCTGTGACTATCCCACGCCCGTGACCCCGGTCACATGCCGGGGCTGCCCCGGATCCGCATCGCGCCGCGGTCACCCCGCGGTCAGGATCACTCCCCCGTCGACCGGGAGGGACACCCCGGTCACATAGGCGGCGTCATCGGAGGCCAGATACAGGGCGGCCTGGGCCACGTCCCAGGCCGTGCCGGGCCGGTCCAGGGGCGTGCTCGCCTGCCGCTCGGCCACCCGTTCCTCGCGCGTCACCCCGTCGGTCAGGTTCAGCTCGATCGCCATCGGCGTGTCGATCCTCCCCGGCAGGACCGCGTTGACGCGGATGCCGTCCGGCCCGTAGGCGAGCGCCAGATGCTCGGTCAGCGCGAGCACCGCGGTCTTCGTGGTCTTGTAGCCGACCCGCGGGTAGCCGACCCGCGCCGCGATCGATGAGATGTTGACGATCGCGCCCCGGCCCGCCTCGCGCATCACCGGGATCGCGTGCTTGCAGGCGAGCACCATCCCCCGGATGTTGAGATCGCAGGCGAAGGAGAAGGCCTCGGGCGTGATCTCCGTGACCGGCGCGTCACCGATCCCCGAGCTCACGCCGACATTGTTGTGCAGGATGTCGAGACGCTGCCAGCGCCGGGTCGCCGCCTCGACCATGGCCACGATCTGCGCCTCGTCGAGCACATCGACCTCGACGGCGAACGCCTCGCCGCCCTCGGACTCGATCAGCTCGACCGTCTCCTGCGCGGCCGCCAGATCGCGATCGGCCGCCAGCACCTTCGCGCCCTCCCGGGCGTAGACCAGCGCGGCGGCCCGTCCGTTGCCGAGGGCCCCGCCCGGCGTCTGGCCCGCCCCGACGACGACCGCCACCTTGCCCGCGACCCGCCCCCGGCGGCCGTTCCTCGTCTCCGCGCTCTCGTCCATCCCCGTCTCCTCAGCTCTCGACATCTCGACCCGGAATCGTACATATGATATAAAACACGATACATCTTTAGTTAACATAGCTAAACACCCATCCTGAGGAGGACCCGTGTCGCCGTCCACGCATCACCGAGCCGACATCGTCATCGTCGGCGCCGGCATCGCCGGCCTGTCCGCCGCCAGCGCCGCACAGGCCGCGGGGGCCAGCGTGCTCGTCCTCGAACGCTCCGACCAGCTCGGAGGCAATGCGCCCATCAGCACGGGGTACTTCTGCCTCGTCGACACCGAGGCCCAGCGGGCGGCGGGTCATCAGGACTCCGTCGAGCAGTTCATCGAGGACTTCCTCGCCCAGATCGAACGCGACCGCGACACCTACGCCACCGTGCACCATGAGGACCTCGCCCGGCGATTCGCCGAGGAATCGGGAGCGGCCTATGAGTTCCTCCGCGAGCTCGGCCTGGAGTTCGACAAGATCATCCCCCGCCCGCTCCAGCACACGGTTCCGCGACTGCTCGCGGTCGAGCGCACCGAGGCGATCCGCGAGGCACTCGCCCGCATCGACGTCCCGATCCACTACGCCACCCGGGCCCGGCGGCTCATCGTCGAGGACGGCCGCGTCATCGGCCTCCACGCGCAGACCGATGGCGGTGAGACGGTGGAGTACCGCGCTGATCGAGCGGTCATCCTGGCGGCGGGCGGTTACCAGGGCGGTGCCGAGCTGCGCCGTCGCCTCCAGGAGGGCGACTGGGCCGAGGCACCGTTCGCCGGCCTGACCACCTGCACCGGCGACGGGCATCTGATGGCCGATGCCGTCGGCGGCGATCTCATCAACATGCCGATGGTGCCGAGGATCGTGCGGGTCGCCTCGATCCTGCTCGAGGACTGCATCGCCGTCTCCCCCGACGGCCGGCGCTTCCACAACGAGCCCGGCCCCTATGCCTACCGCCTGGAACGCCTCAAGGAGATCGGCGGCCTCGGCTACTACATCGCCGACGGCGTGACGCTCGAGAGCCGCCGGGAGTTCGTGGACCAGCAGCCCGAGCCTCCCCTCACCGCCGACACCCTCGAGGAGCTCGCCGCCGGGATCGGCGTCCCGCCGGCGGCTCTCACCGAGACCGTCGAGCGCTGGAACGACTTCCTCGCCACCGATGCCCACGAGGACCCGGACTTCGAGCGCGTCATCCTTCCGTCGGGACGTCGCCCGATCGTCCAGCCGCCGTTCGCCGCCCTCCGGATGATCCCCGGCGTGGGAAGCTCCGTCGGCGGCCTCGCGACGGATACCGATCTACGCGTCGTCGACGTCTTCGGCAGCACGATCCCCGGTCTCTACGCCGCCGGCGACTGCGCGGGCGGCGTGACCGTCGCCAAGGGTCTCGGCGGCGTCCACCTCGGTGCCGGCGTCACCCTCGGACTCGCCGCCGGGCGGGCGGCCGCCGAGGACAGCTGAGGGTCACGGGCGACGGGCGCGTTCGTCAGCTGTGCCACTTCTCGAAGCCGAGGACGATCAGGCGCATCTGGCGACGCGCCCCCTCCTTGATCCGCGCCTCGAGGTCGGGACGGCCATCGGGCATCTCCACGACCTCCTCGGCATTGGCGACCATATTGCGCACGAAGAGCCGCGCCACCATCTGCACGTCGTCGCTGCTCCAGTTCTCGATATTGGGCAGCCGCGCGAGCACCACCGAGAGCTCGGAGACGAAGAGATCGAGCTCGTGGGCGATCGCCTCGCGCACCGCCGCGGAACCCCCGACCCGCTCGCGGGCGACGAAGCCGAAATGCGCCTTGTGCTCCTTGACCGCCTCGACCAGCACCTCGGCGGCGGCATCGATGATGTGGTTGAAGACATCGGGGTCCCGCTGCGCATCGCGGATCATCCTCCGCAGCGTCATGAAGGATCGTTCGACCAATGCCAGTCCGAGGTCGTCCATCGAGGCGAAGTGCCGATAGAAGGCGGCCGGCACCACGCCGGCCTCCTTGGCCACCTGGCGCAGGCTGATCTGCGCGAATCCGCTGCGCTGGCTCAGTTCGAGGGCCGCATCGAGCAGGGCCGCGCGGGTGCGCTCCTTCTGCTCCTGACGCGACAACGCAGCGGGATCGGACATGTTCCCACCCTAGTAGTGAGGTCGTCGATCGCTTTCAGTGAACACCTGTGACGCCTTTCTCAGTGCGCCTTCTTGCCAGCAGCACTCATCACCCCGTATGTTGAGTGAACAGATGTTCACGCAAGGGTGACATCGGCAGTGTCAGAGAGGAGTCGCCGTGGGAGCCGTCCGCCGCATCCTGGCCTCAGCGCCGGTCGCGCGCCTGACGTCGCCGCATACCGTCGACCACTATCTCGAATACCTCCACCCGATGTGGACCGCGGACGCCGTGCGCGCCCGCGTCGTCCGGGTGGATGCCGAGACCGGTTCCGCCAGCACGGTCTGGCTGCGCCCCAATGGCGCGTGGAAGGGCTTCTCCCCCGGCCAGCACGTCGAATTCGGCGTGGAGGTCGACGGCACCCGCCGGGTCCGCTGCTTCTCCCTCTCGGACTCCGCCGAGCGTCGCGACGGGCTCGTCAGCGTCTCGGTCAAGGCCCATCCCGACGGCTTCGTCTCGCAGTTCCTGCACGGCGGCCGGCTCGAGGACCGCACGATCATCTACATGTCGCAGGCCCAGGGCGAGTTCGTCCTCCCCGACGAGCTCCCCGACCGCGTGCTCCTGATCAGCGGCGGATCGGGCATCACCCCGGTCATGAGCATGCTGAAGACCCTGCTCGACCGCGAGCACGATGGCGAGATCGTCTTCGTGCACTACGCGCGCTCCCGCGATGACGAGATGTTCACCGAGGAGCTCGACCGGCTCGCCGGGGCCCCCCAGGTCCGCATGGTCCGCATCTACACACGCGAGCCGGAGTCCGGCGCCGAGCTCTCCGGCCGTTTCACCGTCGACCATCTCAAGCACCTCGGCCTCGACCCGGCCACCACACTCACCTATGTCTGCGGACCGGCGGGCCTCATCGCCACCGTCCGCGACACCTACACCGAGCTGGACGCGAGCGATCAGCTGCGGATGGAGTACTTCAAGGTGCCCGCCGTCGACCTCGACGCCGCGGACGCCACCGGCGAGGTGACCTTCGATGCCAGCGGCACCAGCGCCGCGAACACCGGCACCACGATCCTCGAACAGGCCGAGGCAGCCGGCCTGTCCCCCGCCTACGGCTGTCGCATGGGTGTCTGCAACACCTGCGCAGTCAAGAAGCTGCACGGCGCCGTCCGCCACGTCATCAGTGGCGAGGTGTGCGCCGACACCGACGAGACCATCAAGCCCTGTGTCCAGATCCCCGTCGGCGATGTCGCCGTCGATCTGTGAGAGGAATCCGATGAAACTGATCCGACGCCGCTCCAAGCCCGCGCCCATCGAGCCGCTCAGCGCGAGCGACCACAACCGCGCCCCCGTGCCGCTGGTCGCCGAGGACGATCCGACCCGTCCTTCGACCATCGGTCTGGAGTACATGTCGTACGAGCAGCTCGAGGAGTTCGGCCGCGAGCTCGACGACGTGCGCCAGCGGGTGCTCGACGACCTCGGTCAGACCGATGCCGACTACATCCGCCGCGTCATCAAGATCCAGCGCTCCTTCGAGGTGCTGGGCCGGATCACCCTCTTCTCCTTCCCGCTGCTGCTGCCCGTGGCCACCGCCGCCTGGGTCGGACTGCTCGTCACCGGCATCGTGCTGCTCGGCCTGGCCAAGATCATCGAGAATATGGAGATCGGCCACAATGTCATGCACGGCCAGTACGACTGGATGAACGATCCGCTGGTCGACGGCAAGCGCTACGAGTGGGACAACGTGGCCCCCGCGAGCGAGTGGAAGCACGGCCACAACTACATCCACCACACGTACACGAATATCCACGGCATGGACCGGGACATCGGCTACAACATGTTCCGCATCGATGCCGACCAGCCCTGGTACCCCAGCCACCGCTTCAACCTGCCGCTGGCCTTCATCCTCATGCTCGTCTTCGAGTGGGGAGTGATGTACCACGGCGTCGAGCTCGACGAGTACCTCGCCGGCCGGATCTCCAAGAAGGACTTCCAGTCCCGCAAGAAGCGCGCCTACGCCAAGATCCGCCGCCAGGTGCTCAAGGACTACGTCCTCTTCCCGCTGCTGTCGCTCCCGCTCGCCTTCGTCACCGCCTGGTGGGTGCCGCTCGCGGTGCTGGGTGCCAATGTCGTCGCCAACATCATCCGCAATATCTGGACCTTCCTGGTCATCTTCTGCGGCCACTTCCCGGCCGAGGTCGAGACCTTCCAGGAGGAGGACGCCAAGAACGAGAGCCGCGGCCAGTGGTATCTGCGCCAGATCCTCGGCTCGGCCAATATCTCCGGCACCCCCCTCTTCCACGTCCTGACCGGCAACCTGAGCCACCAGATCGAGCACCATCTGTTCCCGGACATCCCGGCCCGCCGCTACCGCGAGGTCTCGGTGGACGTGAAGCGGCTCGTCGAGAAGTACGGGCTGCGCTACAACTCCGGCCGGCTCGGCCGCCAGCTCGGCAGCGTCGCTCGCCAGCTGCATACGCTCTCGCACAAGCCGGACGACCCGTACAAGGTCGGCAACTCCCCGGAGTCCAAGGCCCTGCGCCGGGCCAAGCGCGAGGCCGCTGCAGCGCGCGCGGAGCAGGCTGATCGTGAACAATTGACCGTGTGACCCATCCGCTCGGCGACCGTCTCCGAACCTCTTCCATGAGCACGGAGACGGTCGCTGTCGTCGGCGCCGGTGTATCGGGGCTGACCGCTGCCTATCTGCTGCGCGAACGGTATGCGGTCACGCTCTTCGAGGCCGACGACCGCTTCGGCGGGCATGCGCACACCCACACGGTGGGTGAGGACCGGGTCGATACCGGATTCATCGTCCACAATGACCGCACGTATCCGCTGCTGCGGCGGCTCTTCGCCGAGCTGGACATCGCCGTGCACCCCACGGAGATGTCGATGAGCATCCGCTGCGAGGGCTGCGGCCTGGAGTATGCCGGCGGCCGCGGAGCCAGGGGCATCCTCGCCCAGCCCCGCCGGCTCGCCGACCCCCGCTTCCTGCGGATGCTCGTGGAGGTCAAGCGCTTCCAGCGGGCCGCCCAGGACCACCTCGCCGCCGCTGACGAGCTCACCTACGGCGAGTTCCTGCGCCGTCACCGCTTCACCGACTACTTCGTACAGCACTACGCGATCCCCGTGGTCGCCTGTGTCTGGTCCTCCGGCACCGGGACGGCGCTGGAGTACCCGGCCCGGTATCTCTTCACCTTCCTGCACCACCACGGCTTCCTGTCGCTGCGCGACTCCCCCCAGTGGTTCACGGTCGCCGGCGGCTCCGGCAGCTATGTCGACGCGCTCACCGCCCGCCTGGAGGACACCCGTGCCGGTGCCCCGGTCCGCTCGATCTCACGTCCGCCGGGGGGCGGAGCCGAGATCCGCACCGATCACGCGAGCCAGCGTTTCGACCATGTCGTCATCGCCACCCACGCCGATGACGCCCTCGCCCTGCTGGCTGATCCGACCCCCGACGAGAAGGACGTGCTGGGAGCCTTCGGCTACTCGCGCAATGAGGTCGCCCTGCATCGGGACCTCGACGCACTTCCGCGGGCCCGCGAAGCCCGATCCGCCTGGAACTACCGCATGAACGGGTGCGCGGACGGGGACCAGGCGCCCGTCGTGACCTATTGGATGAACCGCCTCCAGGGCATCGACCCGTCCCGGCCCTATCTCGTCACGCTCAACGACACCTCCCGGCTGGCGCCCGGCTCGGTGATCGAGAGGCTGACGTACACCCATCCGATCTACACGCCCGCCTCCGTCACCGCCCAGCACCGGCTCGATGACCTCTCCACACCGGTCACCGCCTATGCCGGGGCCTACCACGGCTGGGGCTTCCATGAGGACGGCTGCCGTTCCGGAGTGGCCGCCGCCGAACACCTGGGGGTGACCTGGTGAACGGCACCGTACCCGCCCTCGTCGTCGGCCACGTCAGCCATGTCCGCCGCGCCCCGCGCCGGCACGCACTGCGGCACCGGCTGTACCAGTGGCTCGTCGACGTCGACGAGCTCCCACGCCTGCCGCGCTGGCTGCGTCCGCTCGCCTCGTTCCGCACTCGCGACCACATCGGCGACCCCGCCGCCACCATCGGCGCGAACATCCGCGCGCTGCTCGGCGAGCACGGGGTCGACGCGAGCGAGGACCGCATCCTCCTGCTCACCTCCCCCCGCTCACTCGGCCATGTGTTCAACCCGCTGTCGGTCTACTGGGTCATCGAGCGGCGCACCCGCACCGTGCGCTGCATCGTCGCCGAGGTGCACAACACCTACGGCGAGCGCCACTCCTATGTGCTGTTCCCCGACGAGAAGGGACGCGCCGAGGTCGAGAAGGACTTCTACGTCTCCCCGTTCTACGACCTGGAAGGGCGCTACGACGTGCGCTGCCGCATCGGGCCGACCTCGGTGACCACCACCATCACGCTGCACCGCGACGGCGAGCCGCCGTTCAGCGCCGGCTTCCACGGCACCCTACGTCCCTACACCGCCCGCGAGCTGCTCCGCACCGCCGCGACCCATCCGTTCATGACCTGGCGCGTCAGCGCCCTCATCCGCGTCCACGGCATCGTGCTGTGGCTGAAGCGGCTCCCCATCGTCCCGCGCCCGTCGCGGACATCCACGCACCACCAGGAGGTCGTCTCATGACCGCGATCAGCGTCGCTCCTCATTTCCCGTCCCTGGCCCGCATCCCCAAGGCCCCCGTCCGCGCGGCGGCCGCGCGGGCGATCCTGCGAACATCCGTGCGCCAGCTGCCGGTGCGCGTGACCTTCCCCGACGGCACCGTGTGGGGCGCCGGAGCACCCGGTGCCCCCGAGTTGCGGGTGCTCCGCCCTGACACGCTGTTCGCGCGGCTCGGGGCCGAGACCAAGATCGGGCTCGGCGAGGGCTATATGGCCGGGGACTGGACGACCGGTCCGGGCACCGATCTCGGCGATCTGCTGACCCCCTTCGCCAGCCGGCTGACCCACCTCGTGCCGGGATGGCTGCAGCGCTTCCGCCGCTTCGTGGACGAGAACCTGCCCGAGCAGCAGCGCAACACCGCCGCCGGATCACGACACAATATCGAGGCCCACTACGACCTCTCGAATCATCTCTTCGAGCACTTCCTCGACTCGACGATGTCCTACTCGGCGGCATGGTTCGATCGGGCCGAGGACTCCCTGGAGGAGGCCCAGGAGCGCAAGATCGAGCGCATCCTCGACGCGGCCCGCGTGCGGGAGGGATCCCGGGTGCTGGAGATCGGCAGCGGCTGGGGCGCGCTCGCGATCCGGGCCGCCCGTCGCGGGGCGACGGTCACCACCATCACCCTCAGCCGCGAGCAGGCCGAGCTGGCGCGCGAGCGGATCGACGAGGCCGGACTGTCCGAGCAGATCGAGGTGCGCATCCAGGACTACCGCGAGGTCGACGGCTCCTATGACGCGATCGTCAGCGTGGAGATGATCGAGGCGGTCGGCGAGGAGTACTGGCCGACCTACTTCCGCACCCTCGACGATCGGCTGGCGCCCGGAGGGACGGTCGCGATCCAGGCGATCCTCATGCCGCATCACCGCATGCTGGCGACCCGTCGCTCCTTCGGCTGGATCCAGAAGTATGTGTTTCCCGGCGGGCTGATCCCGTCGGTGGAGGCCATCGAGCAGATCACCGGTCAGCAAACGGGACTACGTCTGGTCACCCAGCACAGCCTGCGGCCCGACTACGCCCGCACGCTGCGGCTGTGGCGCGAGCGCTTCGGCGCCAACTGGGAGACCATCAGCGCCGAGGGCTTCGACGAGACCTTCCGCCGGCTGTGGGAGTTCTACCTCGCCTACTCCGAGGCGGGCTTCGCCAGCGGCTATCTGGACGTCCGCCAGCTCACCTTCACCCGCTGAGGGACCGCTTCAGGCCTCGCGGCGGGTGGCGAGGATGGTGCCGAGGGCGGTGGCGACCAGCCGGTCGCCCTGGGTGATGTCGCAGCGCACCGTCGCCTTGGTACGGCCCGAGCTCACCAGCGCGCCGACCGCGCGCAGCACGCCCTCGGCCCGCGCCGGGGCCACGTAGTCGAGGGTCATGCCGCTGGTGAGGACGCTCGGTCCCAGACCGAGCGCACCGGCATAGGTGAGCGCATTGTCGGCCAGATAGGCCAGCACTCCCCCGTGCACGAAGCCGTACTGCTGCAGCAGGTCCTCCCGGGGATCGAGCTCGAGCGTCGCCGTCGTCGCGGACAGGTCGACCAGCCGGGTGCCCAACAACCGGCTGAAAGGCTGTGCGTCGAGCACCTGCCGCGCGGTCTCGGCATCGATCGAGCTCACTCCCAGAACACCCTCTCCACGATCTTGCGGGCCTGCCGGGTGATCTTGCGGTACTGGTCGACCAGCTCCTCCGAGCGGTCGGCGCCGTCGCCGATGAGGTGAGCGAGCCGGGCGCGGTCGTCATTGGCCTCGACCATCGACTCGGCCGCCTTGGCCCGCATCAGCACCACGCCGTTGCGGATCCGGCTCACCATCGTCCACGCCTCGATGAGCGTGTCGGCGTCCTCGCGTTCGAGCAGGCCCTCCTCGGCCGCCGCGTCGATCGCCGCGATCGTCCGCGTGGTCCGCAGCGAGGGCAGCCGCCCCGCGTGCTCCAGCTGCAGCAGCTGAGCCGTCCACTCGATATCGGCGAGGCCGCCGCGACCGAGCTTGAGGTGCGTATTCGGATTGGCCCCCCGCGGGAGCCGCTCGGCATCCACGCGCGCCTTGATCCGGCGGATCTCGCGTACCTCCCGGTCGCTGAGGCCCTCCTCGGGGTAGCGCAGCGGATCGATCAGCTCGGTGAAACGCCGGCACAGATCGGCATCGCCGACCGCCGCGGTGGCGCGCAACAGCGCCTGCGCCTCCCAGGTGTCCGACCACTTGGCGTAGTACGCGCCATAGGAGGTGAGCGAGCGGACGAGCGGACCGTTCTTGCCCTCGGGCCGCAGGTCCGCGTCGACCTGCAACGGCGGCTCGGCACCGGCCACCGCCAGCTGCTGGCGCAAGGTCTGGGCGATCCAGGTGGCGCAGGAGGTCGCATCGGAGTCGGCGGCACCCTCCAGCGGCTCGTGCACGAACATGACATCGGCATCGGACCCGTAACCGGCCTCGAAGCCGCCGAGCCGGCCCATCAGCACGATCGCCATCCGCGCCGTCAGCGGGCCCTTCTGCTGCTCATAGGCCGACCGCGCGACATCCAGGGCCGCCTGCAGGGTCGCGGTGTTGATGGCGGTGAGCGCCTCCCCCACCGCGACGACATCGAGCAGACCGAGGACATCGGCCATCGACACACGCGCCAGCTCGCGCCGGCGCACCCGGCGGATCGCCTTGATCGCGTCATCGGGCACGTCGTGACGTCTGCCCGCCAGCGCCATCTCGGTCGACAAGCGGTCCAGATCGTGCGGGACCAGCTCGCTGTCGTCTCCGAGCAGCGCGACCACATCGGGGGCCCGGGTGATGAGCTGGGTGACATAGGTGCTCGACGAGAGCAGCGTCGCCAACTGCTCGGCTGCGACCCCCTCGTCGCGGAGCTTGCGCAGATACCAGTGCGACTCGCCGAGCTCCTCCGAGATCGTCCGGAAGGCCAGCAGACCGGAATCCGGGTCCGGGGACTCCGCGAACCACGAGAGCATCGCCGGCAGCAGCGACTGCTGGATCGCCGCGCGACGCGAGACCCCGGAGGTCAACGCCTCGATGTGCTTCATCGCGCCCGCCGGATCGACGAAGCCGAGCGCCGCGAGACGCTGTTCGGCGGCGAGCGGAGTGAGGCGCAGCCCCTCGATGGGCAGGCTCGCGACGGCATCGAGCAGCGGGCGGTAGAAGAGCTTCTCGTGCAGCCGGCTGACGACCCGGCGGTGCGCCTGCCACTCCTTCGTCAGATGGTCGACGGGGTTCTGGCGATAACCCATGCTGCGCCCGATCCGGCGCAGGTCCTCGGCGTCATCGGGCACGATGTGGGTGCGTCGCAGACGGAACAGCTGGATGCGATGCTCCAGCGTGCGCAGGAACTCGTAGGCCTCCTCCAGGGCCGCACCGTCGCGCCGCCCGACATACCCGCCCTCGGTGAGCGCGTGCAGGGCGACGACGGTCGTCCGGTCGCGGACCGTCGGATCGGCGCGCCCGTGCACCAGCTGCAGCATCTGCACCGCGAACTCGACATCGCGCAGTCCCCCGCGCCCGAGCTTCAGCTGCCGCTCGCGCTCATTGTGCGGGATGTTGTCGACCACGCGCTTGCGCATCGAGCGGACATCGGAGACGAAATTGGGCCGGGTGCTGGCGAACCACACCATCGGCTCCAGCTCGTCGAGATAGCGCTGGGCCAGCTCCGTATCGCCGGCGGCGTAGCGGGCCTTGAGCAGCGCCTGGAACTCCCAGGTGCTGGCCCACTTCTCGTAGTAGGCGACGTGGCTGCCGAGCGAACGCACCAGCGGGCCGTTCTTGCCCTCGGGGCGCAGGTTCGCGTCGACCTCCCAGATGGTGCCCTCCCGGGTGTGCTCCCGGCACATCCGCATGACGGCCGAGGCCATCCGGGTGGCGACCACGAGGGCGTCGTTGTCGTCGGCCTCCTCGGCCGCCTCGTAGACGAAGATGACGTCCACATCGCTGACGTAGTTGAGCTCGTGCCCGCCGGTCTTGCCCATCGCCATGATCGACAGCCGGGTCAGCTCGGACTTCTCCTCCTCGGCCTGGACGATCGACAGCGCCCCGTCCAGGGTCGCGATCGCGAGATCGGCCAGCTCCCCGGAGGACTCCAGGAAGCTGGTCAGGGCCGTCAGATCGCGGGCCGCGATCCGCAGCAGCGCCCGGTGGTACTGGACGCGCAGCTCATCGGCATCGCCCGCCCGGCGCATCCAGTCGCGGTACTCCTCGATGGTGGCCGGTCGCGGCAGCAGCTCGCCGTCGGCCAAGTCGGCGACGTACTCGGGGTGCCGCGCCAGGAAGTCGCCGAGGGCCTCGCTCGTGCCCAGGACCACGAGCAGACGCTGCCGCAGCTCCTCGTCGCCCTCTACCAGGCTCAACAGGGCCGGCGCCCCGCCCTCCATATGCTCCGCGATGCGGGCGAGGGAGGCCAGGCAGGTGTCGGGATCGGCGACCTGGGCCACCTGCTCGATCAGCGCATCGGGGCAGCCGTCGATCTCCGCGAGCCGTGCGGCGGCCGCCTCCGGGGAGCGGAATCCGAGACGAGACAGTTCCACGGCGTCAGACGATCGGCATGAGACGGTCGATCTCGAACTGCGTCACCTGCGAGCGGTAGTCCTGCCATTCGGCTCGCTTGTTGCGCAGGAAGAAGTCGAAGACGTGCTCGCCGAGGGTCTCGGCCACCAGCTCGCTGGTCTCCATCACCCGGATCGCCTCGTCGAGATTGCGCGGCAGCGGCGAGATGCCGAGGGCCTTGCGCTCGTTCTCGCTGAGCGACCAGACATTGTCCTCGGCCTCGGGGGGCAGCTCATAGCCCTCCTCGATGCCCTTGAGACCGGCGCCCAGGATGAGCGCGAAGGCCAGATAGGGATTGCAGGCCGAGTCGAGGGCCCGGTGCTCGATGCGGGCCGAGCCGCTCTTGTGCGGCTTGTACATCGGCACGCGCACGAGCGCCGAGCGATTGTTGTGCCCCCAGCACACATAGCTCGGCGCCTCGCCGCCCCATGCGAGCCGCTTATAGGAGTTGACCCACTGATTGGTGACCGCCGTGATCTCCGGCGTGTGCTCGAGCACACCCGCGATGAACTGGCGGCCGGTCTTGCTGAGCTGATACTCCGCGCCCGCCTCGTAGAAGGCGTTCTCATCGCCCTCGAAGAGCGAGACGTGGGTGTGCATGCCCGAGCCGGGATGCTCGGAGAAGGGCTTGGGCATGAAGGAGGCCCACTTGCCCTGGCTCAGCGCGACCTCGCGCACCACGGTGCGGAAGGTCATGATGTTGTCGGCCGTCGACAGCGCATCGGCATAGCGCAGGTCGATCTCCTGCTGGCCAGGACCGCCCTCGTGGTGGCTGAACTCCACCGAGATGCCCATCGACTCGAGCATCGTGATGACCTCGCGGCGGAAGTCCTGGCCGCCGCCCTGGGCGGTGTGATCGAAATAGCCGCTGTCGTCGACGGGGACCGGCTGCTCGCCGCGCCCGGGCTTGCCCTTGAGCAGGAAGAACTCGATCTCGGGGTGCGTGTAGAAGGTGAAGCCGGCATCGGCCGCCTTGCCGAGGGCGCGCTTCAACACGTGCCGCGGATCGGCATAGGAGGGGCTCCCGTCGGGCATCAGGATGTCGCAGAACATGCGCGCGGTGGCCGGGGTCTCACCCCGCCACGGCAGGATCTGGAAGGTCGACGGATCCGGCTTGGCGAGCATGTCGGCCTCGTGCACGCGGGCGAAGCCCTCGATGGCCGAGCCGTCGAAGCCGATCCCCTCCCCGAAGGCGCCCTCCAGCTCGGCCGGGGCGATCGCCACCGACTTGAGCGAGCCGAGAACATCGGTGAACCACAAGCGCACGAATCGCACATCGCGCTCTTCGAGCGCCCGCAGTACGAACTCCTCCTGCTTACCCATGCGGCCAGTCTAGGGGTGCTGACGCCCTACGCTGGTGGCGTGCCCCAGCTGCGTCTCGCCCTCGCCCAGGTCAATCCCGTCGTCGGGGATGTCGACGGCAACACCGAGCTCATCGTGAACGCCGCACGGGAGGCCGCGGACCGCGGTGTCCACGTCGTGGTACTGCCTGAGATGGCGCTCACCGGCTATCCGGTGGAGGACCTCGCCGGCCGGCTCTCCTTCATCCACCGTTCGCAGGCGGCGATGGCCGCTCTGCCCGGTCGGCTCGCCGACGAGGGTCTGGGCAGGCTCGTCGTCATCGTGGGCCATCTGGACAGCGCGAAGCCCCGCGAGCTGGAGGCCATGCCCGACCGCCTCGGCATCCCCAAGAACGCCCCCACCAATTCCGCCTCGGTCATCACCGGGGGCCGCCTGGTGACCCGCTATGACAAGCACCACCTGCCGAACTACGGGGTCTTCGACGAGTTCCGCAATTTCGTGCCCGGGGATGAGACGCAGATCGTGCAGGTGCACGGTGTCGACATCGCGATCGCCATCTGCGAGGACATCTGGCAGGACGGCCCCTCCGCCGCGGCCAAAGCGGCCGAGGCGGGACTGCTCGTCGTGCTCAACGGCTCACCCTATGAGGCGGCCAAGGACGACGCCCGGCTGGACCTGTGCGCACGCCGAGCCCGCGAGGGCGACTGCGCGCTCGCCTATGTCAACCTCGTCGGCGGCCAGGACGAGCTGGTCTTCGACGGCGACTCGCTCGTCGTCGACGCGCGCGGAGAGCTGGTGGCCCGGGCGGCGCAGTTCGAGACCGAGCTGCTGGTCGTCGACCTGGAGCTGCCGGCCGCCACCGCCCCCATGCCCGAGCCGGGCACCCGCTTCCATGGGCTGCTCGTCGAGCGGTCCATCGTCAGCAGCGCGCCGGTGCCCGCCTACGATCCGCGGCCCTCGACCCTCGCCGATCGCTGGGATGACCTCGGCGAGCGCTACTGGGCGATCGTCCTCGGGTTGCGCGACTATGTCGAGAAGAACGGCTTCCGGTCGGTGCTGATGGGGCTGTCCGGGGGCATCGACTCGACCCTCGTGGGCGCGATCGCCGTCGACGCGCTCGGGGCCGAGCGGGTCTTCGGCGTCTCCAATCCGAGCCAGTGGTCCACCGACCACTCGCGCTCCGATGCCGCCGAGCTCGCGCATCGCACCGGCCTGTCCCTCGACACCGTCGCCATCGCCCCGATCGTCGACGCCTATCAGGACGCACTGCACCTGGACGGACTGGCCGAGGAGAACCTTCAGGCCCGCATCCGCGCCGTCATCTGGATGGGCCTGTCCAATCAGCACGGGCACCTGGTCCTCGCCTGCGGCAACAAGTCCGAGCTGGCCACCGGCTACTCGACCATCTACGGCGACGCGGTCGGCGGCTACGCCCCCATCAAAGACCTCCCCAAGACGCTGGTGTGGGCGGTCTCGCGGTGGCGCAATGCCTGGGCCGAGTCGCGCGGCGAGACGCCTCCGATCCCCGAGAACGCCATCAGCAAGCCCCCCTCGGCCGAGCTCCGTCCCGGCCAGCTCGATACCGACTCGCTGCCCGAGTACGACGTCCTGGACGCGGTGCTCGATGCCTACGTCGAACGCGATCTCGGAGCGGACGCGGTGGTGGCCGAGGGCTTCGACCCCGACCTCGTGCAGCGGGTCGTGACCCTCGTCGACCGGGCCGAGTACAAGCGCCGCCAGTACCCGCCGGGACCGAAGATCAGCCGGCGCAACTTCGGCCGCGACCGTCGCGTCCCCATCACCAATCGGTGGCGCGAGGACTTGTAGTCTGAGTCTCGTCCGTGGACCCCGCCTGGGGCCGCGAGAAGGAGATAGTCACATGAACGACGTACAGACCCCTGCCGAGGAGCCGTCCCCCTACGGAGGCGGCCCGACCACCGATGCATCGGTGAAGAAGGTGCGAACGCATCATCTGCAGAAGTGGAAGGACGAAGGGCATCGCTGGGCGATGCTCACGGCCTACGACCAGGGCGCCGCGGGCGTCTTCGACGAGGCCGGCATCCCGGTGCTCCTCGTCGGCGACTCGGCGTCCAATAATGTCTTCGCCAATCCGACCTCACTGCCGGTGACGGTCGACGAGCTGATCCCGCTGGCGCGGGCGGTCGCCCGGTCCGCCCGCCGGGCCCTCGTCGTCGGCGACCTGCCCTTCGGGTCCTTCCAGGGCTCACCGGAGCAGGCCTACGACACGGCCGTGCGCTTCCTGAAGGAGGCCGGCGTCCAGGCCGTCAAGCTCGAGGGCGGAGCGGAGATGGCTCCGCAGATCACCAAGCTGGCCCAGGGCGGCATCCCGGTCATGGCGCACATCGGGTTCACCCCGCAGTCCGAGCACGCCCTCGGCGGCTACCGGGTCCAGGGGCGAGGGGAGGCCGCCGAGCGGCTGCTCGCCGACGCGCGAGCGGTGCAGGAGGCCGGGGCCTTCTCCGTCGTGATGGAGATGGTCCCCGCACCAATCGCCGAGCAGGTCACCGCCGAGCTCACCATCCCGACGATCGGCATCGGCGCCGGTGCGGGCTGCGACGCCCAGGTGCTGGTGTGGCAGGACGCGATGGGACTCAACTCGGGCCGTCTGCCGCGCTTCGTGAAGAAGTACGCCGATCTGCGCGGCGTGATGCTCGACGCGGCACGCGAGTACGCCGCCGATGTCGCGAACGGCAGCTTCCCCGCCGCCGAGCACAGCTTCGACAGCTGAGCTGACTCATCGCTCACCGCCCTCGGCGCCCGTCGAGGGCGGTGAGCGGTCAACCACTCTCACGTGACTCGGTGGTTGACCACTCACCGACATCCAGCAGGGACCGAAGCCGGTGAACTACCAACCACGATCAGCCGACAGCGGAATCCTGCGCGGTCAGTCGTCCTCGGGATCGTTCCAGACCGGATCGTTGTCCCAATCCTCGTTGCGGGCCTCGGCAGTCTCGAGGGCGCGCTCGGCCTCTTCACGCGTGTCGTAGGGGCCGAGCCGGTCGATGGCGCGGCAGCCGTCCTCGCCCTCGACCCGGTGATGCTTGACGCAGTAGTAGTACTGAGGCTTGACGTCGTTCATAGCCTCATCGTGCCCCATCGCCGGCTCGGTCGCCGGGCGAGTCGTCGAGTCGTTCGCGCAGGCGCCGGACCTCGTCGCGCAGCTCCGCGAGCGCCACGACGGTCTCGTCCGGCTCATCGCCGCGCTGATGCTCCAGAGCCTCCACCGCCACCGCGATGAAGAGGTTCAGGACGACATAGGCGGTGACCAGGAGGTAGCCGATGAAGAAGAGCCACGCCCACGGGTAGACGTCGGTGACGGGACCGATCACCACGGTCCAGTTGTCGACGGTCATGATCTGGAACATCGAGACGAGGGCCCGCGGCAGCGACCCGAAGGCCTCCGGAGCCACGCCGCCGAACATCTGCGTCGCCATCACCGCGGCGATGTAGATGATCATCACCAGCAGGGTGCCGACCGAGAGCATGCCCGGGATCGTAGCGATCAGAGCTCCCACGACCCTCCGCATCGAGCGCACCGTCGACAGCAGCCGGAGCACGCGCAGAACGCGCAGCACCCGCAGCACACCGAAGGCCCCCGAGTCCGGGATGAGGGCGATGGCCACGACGAAGAGATCGAACAGGCTCCACGGATCGCGGAAGAAGTCGCCGCGGTGGGCGAAGATCCGCAGCGCGATCTCGACCACGAAGATCCCGACGGTGACCCAGGCGATGCCGTCGACCACGACACCCCAGCGGTCCATCACCTGCGGCGATGTCTCCAGTCCCAGGGCGGCCGCGTTGAGCACGATCAGTACGACGATGACGCGCTGGAAGGCCGACGAGTCGACGAGGCGGCGCACCCGCTCACGGGCGGTGAGAGCGTCGGCCTGCGGCATACGGGACCTTTCGTCGGCGATCGCGGACCATTCTCGCCGATGACCGGCCCGATAGGATCGCCCGGTGCTCGCTCCCTCGATCCTTCCCGGACATGTCTCGCCCCGACGGCCGGTGCCGTCGTCCATCGACCTGCCCGAATATGTGGGTCAGCCCGCGCCGCTGCCCTATCGCGGGCCCTCGGTGCGCGACGCCGAGACGATCGAGGCCATGCGCGTGGCCGGGCGGATCGCGGCGCAGGCCCTGGATGCGGTCGAGGCGGCCATCGCGCCGGGCGTGACCACCGACGAGCTGGACCGTGTCGGGCACGAGTTCCTGCTCGATCACGGCGCCTATCCGTCGACCCTCGGCTACCGCGGCTATCCCAAGAGCCTGTGCAGCAGTGTCAACGAGGTCATCTGCCACGGCATCCCCGACGACCGGGCGCTCGTCGACGGCGACCTCGTCAATATCGACATCACGGCGTACCTCGGCGGGGTGCACGGCGATACCAACAAGACCTATCTGGTGGGAGACGTCGACGAGGAGTCGCGGCTGCTGGTCGAGCGCACGCATGAGGCGCTGAGCCGGGCGATCAAGGCGGTCAGGCCGGGCCGGCAGATCAATGTGATCGGACGGGTGATCGAGGCCTATGCCCGCCGCTACGGGTACGGCGTGGTCCGTGATTTCACCGGCCACGGGGTCGGCCCGGCCTTCCACGACGGCCTGATCGTCCCCCACTACGACGACCCGAGCGCCGACACCGTGATCGCGGCCGGCATGACCTTCACGATCGAGCCGATGCTGACGCTCGGGACCATCGAGTGGGATCTGTGGGACGACGGATGGACGGCGGTCACTCGCGACCACCGCCGCACCGCCCAGTTCGAGCACACCCTCCTCGTCACCGACGACGGCGCCGAGGTCCTCACCCTTCCCCGCTAGAACCGGGATTTGCTCCCCATTCGTCAACCAAGACAGGGTCCGGTTGACGAAAAGGGAGCAAATCCCGGTCCAGGCCGGACGACTCGTTACGGGACGTAGTTGAAGGTGTCCGGGTCGGGTCCGACGCGGCGATCCTCGTTCAACGCCGAGATCGATGCCAGGTCGCCATCGGAGAGCTCGAAGTCGAAGAGATCGAAGTTCTGGGCGACCCGCTCGGGCGACGAGGCCTTCGGGAACACGATGTCACCACGCTGGATCGCCCAGCGGAGCACGACCTGCGCGGGTGCACGCCCGATGCTCTCGGCGATCGCGGTGATCGCCTCATTGTCGAAGACCTGACCCTGCGCCAGCGGCGACCACGCCTCGGTGGCGACCTCGTGCTCGGCGTTGACCGCGCGCAGGTCGTCCTGCGTGAGGAAGGGGTGCACCTCGATCTGGTTGACGGCCGGGATGATGGTCGTCTCACCGATCAGCCGGCGCAGGTGGTGGGCCTGGAAGTTGGAGACGCCGATGGCCCGCGTCTTGCCGGAACGATAGGCCTCCTCCATCGCCTTCCAGGTGTCGACGAAGTCGATGTCGATCCCCGGCAGCGGCCAGTGGATGAGGAAGAGGTCGAGGCGGTCGATCCCCAGCTTCTCCAGGGATTCGTCGAGCGATGCGTGCACCCGCTCCGGCTCGTGGTTGTTGTTGTTGAGCTTGCTGGTGACGAAGACCTCGTCGCGGTCCAGCCCGGACGCGGCGAGCGCCTGCCCGACGCCCTCCTCGTTGCCGTACATCTGCGCGGTGTCGATGTGGCGGTAACCCGCCTCGAAGGCGTCGAGCACCCGGGCCCTGGTGTCCTCGGGCGGGACTTGATAGGTGCCGAAGCCGAGCTGCGGGATCTCGACGGCATTGTTCAGCGTGATCGTGGGTACGGA
The DNA here is from genome assembly GCA_023417775.1 of Actinomycetes bacterium. GTDB lineage: Bacteria > Actinomycetota > Actinomycetes > Propionibacteriales > Nocardioidaceae > Aeromicrobium. The sequence continues at coordinate 25,041 of JAEZEJ010000059.1, forward strand.
AGCCATGTCCTCGACGCTAGCTCGGCGTCCACCTCCCGGCACGGCGGCGGATCGTGACCTTTCTCGCGGACGCACCGGGGAATAGCTCAGTCGCGGTGCCGGATGATCCGTCGTTCGATCGCGGCGGAGACGGCCGCGGCGCGGGTGTCGACGCCGAGCTTGGCGTAGAGATGGGCCAGGTGGGACTTGACGGTCGCCTCGGAGATGAACAGCGCGCGGGCCAGGTCGCGATTGGACGAGCCCTGGGCGAGCAGTTCGAGCACGTCGACCTCCCGATCGGTGACCGCGCCCTCCGGCGCGGTGGATCGGCGCACCAGGGTCGCCGCGGCCCGCGCCGCCAGGACGGGCTCGCCCCGGGCGGTGCGACGGATAGCGGAGAACAGCTCGTCCGCCGGGACGTCCTTGAGCAGATAACCCCGGGCGCCCGCATCGAGCGAGCGGACGACATCGGCCTCGGTGTCATAGGTGGTCAGCACGAGCACCTCCGGAGCCGGGGAGAGACCCCTGACCGCCCGCGTGAGCTCGATGCCGTCGGCACCGGCTCCGAGATTGAGATCGACGATGACCACGTCCGGGGCGGCGGTGTCGGCCAGGTTCACCCCCGAGGCGGCGTCCCCGGCCTCGCCGACGACGGAGAAACCGGGCTCTCCATCGAGCAGGGCGCGCACGCCCGCGCGGACCACCGGGTGGTCGTCGACGAGCACGATGCGGATCATGACGTCCCTCCCGTCGGCAGGTGCAGGCTGACGATGGTGCCCTCGCCGGGGGTGGACTCGACGCTGATGGTGCCGCCGACCTCCTCGGCCCGCGACCGCATCCCCGCCAGACCACGTCCCCGGTCCCCGGGTGCGAGGGGCGCCTCGATGTCGAATCCGCGGCCGTCGTCGTGGACGTCGAGGGTGAACCGCCCCGGGTGGAAGGCCATCGTGACGACGATCCTCGATGCCTGCGCGTGCTCGACGCTGTTGGCGATGGCGCCCCGCACCGTCGCGAGCACGAGGTTGACCGCCTCCGGCCGGATCGACGCGGCATCGCCCTCGACGCGCAGCTCCACGTCGATCTCCGGGGGCGTGTCCCGTCGCAAGGAGGCCTCGATCGCCCGGACCAAGTCCTCGGCGGTGTGGATGTCCGGGGGCGCCAGGTCGCCGATCACCCTCCTGACCTCGAGGAGCTCGTGCCGGGCGCTGCCCTCGGCCATCGTCACGTTCTCGCGGGCACGCTCCGGGTCGGTCTCCCAGCCGCGCCGTGCCGCGTCGAGCAGCAGCACGATGCTCGACAGCCCCTGCCCCACGGAGTCGTGGATCTCACGGGCCAGACGGGTGCGCTCTCGCAGGGCTCCGACCGTCCGCTGCTCGGCGGCGAGCCGTTCCTGCGCCCGGGTCAGGTCGTCGAGGAGGGATTGCCGGTGCTCCGCCTCGCGTTGGAGGGCGTCGTACGCCGCGACGGCGATCCCCGCGAGCCCCAACGGACCGACGACGAGGGTGGGATCGAAGCGTTCGGTGAGCCGCCAGCCGGCGGTGACGACCACACAGGCCATCGCCAGCACCGTGACACCCCCCGGTACCAGCGGCAGCGAACGCAGGACGATGAAGGACAGCGGCACCGCCACCCAGGCGAAGGAGGGGGCGGCCAGCGTCACGGCGGCCCAGAGCCCCACCACGATGACCACCGACGTCACCTCGGCCTCACGACGATGGGGCCGGCCCAGAGCCCAGCCGATGACGACTCCCGCGAGCAGGACCGCACCGGCCAGGACGGGGTCCGGACCGTGCCGGTCGAGGTAGCGGACGATCGCGGCGGCGACGAAGACCACGGTGACGCCCGCGAGCCAGCGATCGAGAGCGCCGGCGGCCTCCAGCACACCTCGTCGCACCTGGTTCATGGGAGCCGAGACTACGTGGACGCGCGAGGCAGGACATCATCCATTCGGCTATCGGCCGGTGGCCGCGCGATGGTCCTGCAGCGGGCCGTGCTCCGGCAGGCTCGGTCCATGAGGTCATCGCTTTCCCTCCCCCTTCTCGTTCTCGGCCTGGGCGTGACGCTGGCAGCCTGTTCCGACGGCGCGCCTGCCGCCGCGCCTCCGTCTGAGACGATGCCACCGGCGACCCCGACACCCGACGGGGACGCCGCCGCGGAGGAGACGATGTCGCAGGAGGAGCTCGACACGGCGCTGATCGACGCCACCTGGGCGCATGACGCGGCCGCGGTCGCCGAGCTGATCGAGCGCGGAGCCGAGGTGAACCATCAGGATGAGACCCAGCAGTCCTCCTTCCTGATCGCGGCGAGCGAGGGTGATCTGGACATCCTGCGACTCACCCTCAACGCCGGGGCGGATGTCGAGGCAGTGGATTCCTTCGACGGGACGGCGCTGATCCGGGCGGCGGAGCGTGGTCACGCGATGGTCGTGGGCGAGCTGATCCGAGCGGGGGTCGCCCTCGATCACGTCAACAACCTCGGCTATCAGGCGATCCACGAGGCGGCGTGGCTCGGCCGCGATGATGCCGACTATGCGGCCACGATCCGGGTGCTGGTCGCCGCCGGAGCGGAGACGGACCGGCCATCGGGCCGCCAGGGCCTGACACCGGCGCAGCTGGCCGGACAGCGTGGTTTCACCGGTCTCTCCGGCGTGCTGAACGCCACCTCCGCTCCTGTCGCCGAGGGCGAGGCGGATGGGGTGCTGCTCCGGGCGGCCGCGGAGGGCGACCCCGATCTGCTGGCTCGTGCGCTGCGCGCGGGGGCGGCGATCGATGCGCGGGGCGGCGGTGGCCGCACGGCGCTGTTGCACGCCTCGATCGGCGATCATGTGGACGCCGCGCGCGTCCTCGTGGCTCTGGGAGCCGATCCCGATGTGCTCGACGACCGTCACGACACGGCCTGGCTGGTCACCGGGGTCACGGGGAGCGTGGAGATGCTCGAGACCTTGTTGCCCGCAGGTCCGGATCTCACGATCGTCAACCGCTTCGGCGGCGTCTCGGTGATCCCGGCCAGCGAGCGCGGACATGTGGACTATGTGCGACGGGTCGTGGAGACCGGCATCGACGTCGACCACGTCAACCAGCTGGGATGGACCGCGCTGCTCGAGGCGGTGATCCTCGGCGACGGTGGACCCGCTCATCAGGAGATCGTCGAGATCCTCCTCGCCGCCGGTGCCGATCCGTCGATCGCCGATGGCGAAGGCATGACGGCGTTGGCCCATGCCGAGCAGCGCGGATACGAGCAGATCGCGGCCTCGCTCCGCGCGGCGGAGAACGGCTGAGATCCTGGACGAGCCAGCGTTCAGGTGAGGCGAATGAGCCGGCCTATAAGCCGGATTCTGTCCTCACCCGGAGGCGAGGGGCGACCATCCATCTGGGATGCGCATCGCTGCGCACCTCGGTGCAACCTACCCGCTGACATCAGGCGGGCAGCCCGTCAGCGCAGGCCCGAAGGCCCTCTTGGTCTTGCTCCCGGTGGGGTTTACCGAGCCACGACGGTCACCCGCCGCGCTGGTGAGCTCTTACCTCACCGTTTCACCCTTACCCGCACCCTCGTCACCGACGAGGGCCGCTGGCGGTCTGCTTTCTGTGGCACTGTCCCGCACGTCACCGTGGGTGGCCGTTAGCCACCACCGTGCCCTGTGGAGTCCGGACTTTCCTCGACATCGTCGCCGATGCCGCGGCCGCCCGGCCGGCTCATTCGCGAGCCCGATCCTACTCGTGCGACCCAGATCACGGTGCGGCCGCGTACCCATGACTGTTAGCGTTGAGACATCGAAAGGGAGTAGTCCCCAATCGCTGCGTCGACATACTGAACGGCCTCGGCCGTTCCGGTGCAGCGGGCCAGACCTCTGGCGGACGAGACTTTCGACCGGATCGTTCTACCGACGAGTCCGGTCGAGGACTCGTCGAATACGACTCTTCGTCCGGACACGGACGAGGAGTTTTTTCATGTGGGAAGCACTGGTGCTCAGCACCGTGGTGATCTTCGTGGCCGAGCTGGGCGACAAGAGTCAGCTGATGGCCATGACCTTCGCCTCCCGGTACCGGGCACGCGATGTGCTGATCGGCATCACCGCCGCCACCGCGATCGTCCACCTGGCCTCCGTCGGCATCGGCTACTGGGTCGGCGAGGCGTTCTCGGACTACCAAGGCTGGATCTCGATCGCCGCGGGCATCGCCTTCATCGGCTTCGCGCTGTGGACGCTGCGCGGCGACGAACTGACCGATGACGAGGCGGACAAGGCCCGCAAGAGCACCGGCAAGGCCCTCGTCGCCGTGGGTGTCGCCTTCTTCCTCGCCGAGCTCGGCGACAAGACCATGCTCGCCACCATCACACTCGCCGTCCGGGAGGACTGGTTCGGCGTGTGGATCGGCAGCACCGTCGGCATGGTCGCCGCGGACGCGCTGGCGATCGTCGTCGGCTTCCTGCTCGGCAAGAGGCTGCCGGAGAAGTTCATCAAGTACGGGGCGGCGGCCGCCTTCGCGATCTTCGCCGTCATCCTGATCATCGAGGGCGTCCGCGCCGTCTGACCACCCGGCCGCTGGCGGTACGTGGTCGACCTATCGACGCAGCTGGAGGTAGCCCATCAACGCCATCCGCGGTCGATAACGTCGCCCGGGCACCGCCGCCCGCGAGGAATAGGTCGATCGTCTACCGCCGCCCGACTGGACGAGGTCACCGGATCGATAGGCTCGTGGGGTGCTGATCCTCCTACCGCCGTCCGAGGGCAAGACCCGTCCGACCGACGGATCTCCGCTGGAGCTGGGCGCCCTCTCCCTCCCCCAGCTGAATCGCCAGCGCGAGCAGCTGCTGAAGGCGCTGATCCGGCTCTGCACCGGACGGGAGAGCCACGCGATGGAGGTGCTCGGCCTCGGCGCGACCCAGGCCGACGCGGTGGCCCGCAATGCCGTCCTGCTCGACGAGCCGACCGGCCGCGCGGACTCCGTCTACACCGGAGTGCTGTTCGAACACCTCGACCCGGGCTCCTTCACCGATGCCGAACGGGCCCGCGCCGATCACACGCTCGCGATCGCCTCCGCGCTCTTCGGCCTCGTGCGCCCCGGCGACGCCATCCCCGCCTACCGCCTGTCGGCGGGCGTGTCGCTCCCTCGCCTCGGGACGATGTCCTCACGATGGAAGCCGCTGCTCCCCTCCGCGATCGAGGAACTGGCCGACGGCCGGCTCGTCGTCGACCTGCGATCGGGCGGCTACGTCAACCTCGGCAGGCCTCCCGCCGCCGTGGCCGCTGCGACCCTCCGCGTGCTGCACGAGAAGGACGGCAAGCGCAGCGTCGTCAGCCACTTCAATAAGGCCACCAAGGGCCGCGTCGTCCGGCGCCTGATCACCGAGGAGGTCGACGCGAAGGACCCCGAGGACCTCGCCACTGCGCTACGCGATCTGGGCTGGACGGTCGAGATCGACGGCACCCGACTCGACCTCGTCGTCACCGAACTCTGAGCCGCCGGATCCTCACGGGACGAGGTTGAAGGCCCGCAGACTGGCGTTGCCGTCCGGCCACCAGGCCACCGTGCTGATCGAGGCGGGGGCCAGCTCCATGGCGTAGATCGACGTCACGGGCGCGCCCAGCGCCTGAGCCACCAGCAGCTTGATCGGCGTGACATGGGTGACCACCGCGACCGTCTGCCCCGCGAAGCGCGACAACAGACCCTCGCGCGCCGCGTCCACACGAGCGGACACGACATCGAAGGACTCGCCCTTCGGCGGGGCGACGGCCGTCGAGCCGAGCCACGCCGACAGCTCATCGGGCCAGCGCTCGCGGATCTCGCGGAAGGTGTGGCCGTCCCAGTCCCCGAACGAGGTCTCGCTGACCCCGTCGTCGACCGTCGACTCCACGCCGAGTCGCTCGGCCAGGTGCCCGGCCGTCTGCCGCGTCCGCCGCAGCGGCGAGCTCACGACGGCCTCGACATCCCCGCGATCGGCCAGCCAGTCCGCGGCCCGCCGTGCCTGTGCGTGACCGGCCTCGGTCAGCTCGGGATCGTCGCCGCCACTGCCGCTGAAGGCCTTGCGCTCCGTCAGGCTCGTGACGCCGTGCCGCACCAGGATCAGTGTCGTGGCGCGGGTGGACGCGGAGCCCCAGCCCTGCGCCGGCGCCTGCTGGGCATCGTCGACCTCGCTGCCGGTCACAACCCCGACTCGGAGGTGCGGACCAGGATGCGGCTGCACTCGGGGCACCGCAGGACCTCGTCCTCGGGGGCCTGCGCCAGCTCGCGTAGATCGGCGCCGTTGAGCTCCAGCCGGCAGCCCTCGCAGCGCTTGGCGCGCAACAGCGCCGCTCCGATACCGCCCTGATTCGACCGCAGCTTCTCGTACAGCGCGAGCAGATCGTCGGGCACGCGCGCGGCCAGCGCACCCCGCCCCGCCTCGGCATCGGACAGCTCGCCGTCGATCTGACCGAGCGCGGCATCACGGCGCGCGGCGACCTCATCGTGCTGCTCCCGGAGCTCGGCGAGCCCGGTCATGACCTCGTCGAGCTGCCCCTGGGCCTCCTCGAGCGACTCCATGACCTCGAGCTCGGCGTCCTCGAGCGTGCCGATCCGCCGGTCCAGCGCGACGATCTCGTGCTGCAGGCTCTCGAGATCCTTGGGATTGGTGACCGCGCCGGAGTTCAACCGCTCCTCGTTGCGGGCACGGCGAGTCTTGACCAGTTCGACATCCTGGTCGGCCTGCTTCTGTTCGCGCTCCAGGTCCGAGACGCGCGTCGACGCCTCGATCCGGCGGCTGTCGAGCACGCCGATCTCGGCATCGAGCTCGGCGAGACGGGCGTTCTCGGGCAGCCCGACCCGGCGATGGTTGAGCTGGGCGATGGCAGAGTCCTTGGCCTGCAGGTCGAGCAGGACCTGCTGCGCGGACGGTTCAGCTTTCAGCGGAGGCTCCTCAGCTCAGCGTGGCGGACCACGGATCGGTGACGATGGTCGAGATCTGGGTCTCCACCGTACCGCTCAACCGGGCTCGGACCTCGCGCGCGGCCACCGGCAGCCAGGTCCATTCCGCCGCCCAGTGCGGCACGTCGACCACCGCACACGCTCCGGGGCGTTCGCGATGCTCGCTCACCGGATGATGACGCAGGTCGGAGGTGACGTACACATCGGCCCCGGCCGCATCGGCGCGACCGAGCAGGAAGTCACCCGATCCCCCGCACAGGGCGACGGTGCTCACCTCCCGGTCGAGCTCCCCCGCGATGCGGGTGGCACCGTCATGATGCGGGAGGGCGGCCTTGACCTGCTCGGCGAAGGCCCACAGGCTCATCGGCTCGTCGAGGACGCCGATACGCCCGCTCCCCCGGCCGCTCGGAGCGGCGACGGTCTCGACGAGGTCGTAGGCCACCTCTTCATAGGGATGGGCGTCGACCATCGCGCGGCGCACCTGCTCACGGAGCCGGCGCGGGGCCACCATCTCCACGCGCACCTCGTCCACGTACTCGACGTCTCCGACCTGGCCGATGGCCGGCGTGGCTCCGTCGAGGGGACGGAAGGAGCCGGTCCCCCGGGACTGGAACTGGGCGCGGTCGTAGTCGCCGATGTGGCCGGCGCCCGCATCGTGCATCGCGGTGGCGACCTCGTCGGCGACGTCGACCGGGGCGAACACCACCCACTTGTCCGGGCCGGGGTCGAGATCCTCGTCGAGGGGGCGGATGTCACGCAGGCCGATCGCCTCCGCCATCGCCTCGGAGACCCCGAGGGGCGGCGAGTCGGCATTGGTGTGGCAGGTGTGCAGGGCGATGCCGTTGCCGAGCAGCGTGTGGATCACGCGACCCTTCGGCTCCGTCGCCGCGACGGAGGTCGTGCCCTTCAGATAGAGGGGATGGTGCGTGACGACGAGATCGGCGCCCACGAGCACGGCCTCGTCGGCGACCGCCTGGACCGGATCGACGGCGAACAGGATGGTCCCGACCTCCGCCTCCGGGTCGCCGGCGACGGTGCCGACGGCATCCCAGTCGTCCGCCCAGGAGGGGTCGTAGAGCTGGTCGAGGACGGCGACGACTTCTCGCAAGGTGGGCACGCGGCCACTGTAGGCGACACCCGGCTCCGCGCCGGATACGGACGCGGGTCCTAGGAGGTGGGTTCGCTGAGGGCCTGGACGAGGGCGGGGATCTGCTCCTGCAGGATCGTCAGATCGGCCACCGGGGCGTCGTCGCGGACGAAGGTGTCGCGCAGCGAGGTGTCGAAGAGACCGAGCACCAGGCGGGTCGCCGCCTGCAGGTCGATCGTCAGCCGTCGGCCGAGACCCTCGCAGGCCATCTCGATGATCTCCGCGAACTCCTCATGCGTCTTCTCCCACAGCTCGACGTACACATCGGCGATCCGGCGATGCCGGACGGCGTGGATGACGAACTCCTGGTGGACCAGGAACCACGTCCGGTCGATCGGCTCGACGGAGGTGAACCGCTCCAGCACCTGAGCGATCGAGCCGAGGTCACCGTGGCGCAACTCGGTGTCGACCGCCTCCCGCAGGGCGTCGACCATCCGTTCCTTCTCGCGATTGAAGAGATCGACGACGAGCTCGTCCTTCGAGGCGTAGTTGGAGTAGAAGGCCCCGCGGGTGAATCCGGCGCGCTCGCAGATCTGCTCGACCGTGGCCCCCTGGATGCCGGACTCGGCGAGCACCTCCCGCGCGGCATCGAGCAGTCGGGCGCGGGTGGTGGCCCTCCGCCGGGTGTTGTCGTGAACGACCACTGCTGCTCCTCCGTCACATGTGCGCAACGGCACACTAACGCATCACTCGATACATGGACGTATCGGATACATCTCTGTATCGTCATGGCCATGTCCGCTGCGCTCTACTCCCTGGGCCGTTGGTGCCACCGGCACGCCTGGCGTGTCGTGGCGGGGTGGCTGGTCGTCCTCATCGCGGCGGGTGCTCTCGCCGCCGCGGTCGGCGAGGGCACGGAGGACGACTTCACCCTCCCCGGCACCGAAGGCCAGGAGGCCCTCGACACCCTCACGCGGACCTTCCCCCAGCTCGCCGGGATCTCCGCCCAGGTGGTCTACATCGCCCCCGAGGGCGGCCGTGTGGACGATCCGGCACTGCGCGAGGCGGCCGAGGCCACGCTCGCCCGTCTCGACGAGATGCCCCTGGTCGACGACGCGCTCTCCCCCTTCGACGATCTCGTCGACGGCACCGTCAACGAGGCCGGCGACGCTGCGATCATCCAGGTGCAGTTCTCCGGTGGTCCCTCCGACATCACCGATCAGGTCAAGACCGATCTCCGCGAGGCCACCGAACCGCTCAGCGCGGCCGGCGCGGAGGTCGAGCTGGGTGGCGGCGCCTTCATGAACACCGGGCCGACGATCACCTGGATGGAGGCCGCCGGCGTGGTCGTGGCCTTCATCGTGCTGTGGATCGCACTCGGCTCGGGGCGCGCCGCGTTCATGCCGGTCCTCACCGCGCTCATCGGGGTCGGGGTGACCATGAGCCTCATCTGGGCCCTCACGGCAGTCGCGCAGCTCGCCTCCCCCACCCCGCTGCTGGCGTTGATGATCGGGCTGGCGGTCGGCATCGACTACGCGCTCTTCATCGTGTCGCGGCAGCGCGAGGAGCTGGCCCACGGCGTCGAGCCAGACGAGGCCAGCGGTCGCGCGGTGGCGACCGGAGGCTCCGCGGTGCTCTTCGCCGGCATCACGACGCTCATCGCCCTGGCCGGGCTGGCGATCGCCCGCATCCCGTTCTTGACCTGGATGGGCGTGACCGCATCGGCCTCGGTGGCCATCGCCGTCGTCGTCGCGATCACCCTGCTGCCCGCCCTCATGGGCCTCGCCGGCGAGCAGCTGCGACCACGTCGCGGCTCGACCGGCCGGGCCCCGATCGCGCGGCGCTGGGTGCGGGGCGTCACCGCGGCGCCCTGGCTGACCGTGGTCGTCGTCATCATCGGCCTTGCCGCACTCGCCGCGCCGGGCCGCGACCTCGCCCTGGCTCTGCCGGGCAACGGTACCGCCGAGGAGGGCTCTACGGAGCGCGCCGCCTATGAGCTCGTCGACGAGCACTTCGGCCCCGGCTACAACAGTCCGATCCTGCTGCAGGCCGATATCGTCGAGTCCCTCGACCCGATCGGGCTGATGGACGCGCTCGGCGCGGAGGTCGCCTCCTTCGACGGCGTCGAGACCGTGGCCCTGTCCACGCCCAATCCCACGGCCGACACCGGCGTCGTGCAGTTCTTCCCGTCCACCGCCGCCGACGATCCGGCGACCGCCGATCTGGTCGAACGGCTCCGCGAAGCCGGTCCCCGGTTCGAGCGCGAGTACGGCGTGACCACCGCGGTCACCGGGCAGACGGCGATGGAGATCGACGTCTCGGAGCAGCTGTCGAACACGCTCCTGCCCTTCGGCGCCTTCGTCGTGGTGCTGACCCTGCTGCTCCTGACGACGGTGTTCCGCTCCGTCGTGGTGCCCGTGAAGGCCGCGCTCGGCTATCTGCTCAGCGTCGGCGTCTCCTTCGGCGCGGTGGTGCTGGTGTTCCAGCGCGGCTGGGCCGCCGATCTGCTCGGCGTGGACCACATCGGGCCGGTCATCAGCTTCCTGCCGATCCTGCTCATGGGGGTGCTCTTCGGACTGGCGATGGACTACGAGCTGTTCCTCGTGTCGCGGATGAAGGAGGAGTTCAGCCGCGACGGCGATGCCGATCGCGCCATCGAGGCCGGGTTCGCCACCAGCGGGCGTGTGGTCACGGCCGCGGCGGTCGTCATGCTCGCCGTGTTCGCGGCCTTCGTGCCCGAGAGCGATGCCATGGTCAAACCCATCGCCTTCGCTCTGGCCGTCGGCGTATTCGTCGATGCCTTCATCGTCCGGATGATCCTCGTGCCGGCCGTCATGAAGCTGCTCGGACGCCGCGCCTGGTGGATCCCTCGGGCCCTGGACCGTTCGCTCCCCCGCCTCGATGTCGAGGGCGATGCCCTGCACGAGCGGGTCGCCCGGGCCCAGTGGCCGGGCGATGGCAGCCGGGTGGCGATCGAGGGGCTGATCCTGCCCTCGGGCCGAGTGGTCGACGACTGGCGCACCGACGAGTCGATCCTGGTGGTCGAGGGCTCGTCACGCGACCGGTCCTTCGTCGCACTCGCCGTGGCCGGTCGCGCCCCTCAGGCCGGGGGCGTCGTACGGGTCGACGATGCCGTGCTGCCCTTCGATGCCGCCCGGCTCCGGCGCCGTGCCGCCCTGCTCGGCATCGCGGACGACATCCCGCGCGGCGATGTCCGCACGTGGATGTCACGACTCGGGGCCAAGGATCCGGAAGCGTTGCTGACGGAGATCGCCGGAGTGTTCGCGTCGCGTGGCCTCGGCGCCGCTCCCGGCCCGCACGACCGCGTCGGAGGACTCGATCCCGCCGCTCGTGCCGTGGTGGCCGCCGCCGCATCGCGCGCCGCCGTGCTCGTGATCGACCTCGCCGAGGTCGGCGACGACCGCGCCGTACGCGCCCTCGGCGCCTGTCACGATCTCGTCGGACGGGACCGTCTGCTCATCGCCGCCACCACTCCTGGAGCGACCTCCACCGTGCAGGTCGCGACCCTGTCCCTCGCCCCGACCCCGGAGCTGATCCACCGATGAACATCCTCCGCCGACCCCGCCCCGCCACCGTGCTCGCTCTCGCCGTGCCCCTCGTCGTGGCTCTCGTCGCCGCGGCCGCGGGCGCCACAGGCGGCACCGGCGATGTCCGCGCCGCCGTCGTCAACGAGGACGAGATCGTCTCCGTCACCGCCGAGAACGGCACCGAGCAGCCCGTCGCCGTCGGACGGCTGCTCGCCGCGGAGCTGACCGCGAGCGACTCGTCCTCCTTCGACTGGACGATCACCAACCGCGAGGAGGCCGAGAGCGGCCTCGAGGACGGCACTTACGGGGCGATCCTGGTGATCGGTGCCGACACGTCGGCCGCCGCGGTCTCCCCGGCCGGTGACCCCGCCGAGGCCCGGCAGGCGCACCTGCGGGTCCGCACGTCCGATGCGGTGAGCCCGCTCGCCGGCGAGCTGTCGCAGACCGTCACCGATGCCGCGCTCGCGGCCCTCAACGCCCAGGTGACCGAGACCTTCGTCGACAATGTGCTGGTCTCGCTCGGGACCATGCGCGGCTCGCTCGCCGAAGCCGTCGACGGCGCCGAGACCCTCGCCACCGGACAACGCGATCTCGCCGACGGTGCGGGACAGCTCGACGACGGTGCCGACCGGTTGGCCGGTGGTGCCGGAGAGCTGGCGGACGGCACGCGGCTACTCGCCGACGGCACCGGACAGTCCGCCGACGGAGCGGCGCAGCTCGCCCAGGGCATCGGACAGGTCGACGACGGAGCGCAGGAGCTGCGGCGTCGAACCGCCGAGCTTCCCGCCCAGACCGCGCAGCTGGACGACGGCGCCCAGCGCCTGAACGCGGGCGCGAAGGAGCTCGATGCGGGCGTACAGGAGATCACCGCGAGCGTCGAGCCGCTGTTCGAGCTCGCTCAGCACCTGACGGATCTCATCGTCGGGTGGGCGGGCGACTGCGCGGGTGCCGGGCTGCCGCCCGAGGCGTGCTCGGCCGTCGACGGCATCGTCGCGGAGGCACAGCGAGTGAACGCGGAGATCCAGGCCGCCCGGGGGCAGGTCGGCGAGCTGGCCGACGGCACCGGACAGCTCGCCGCGGGGCTGCAGCAGCTGAGCGATGCCACGGCACGCCTCGCGGCCGAGGCACCCCAGCTGACGAACGGCATCGGGCAGCTCGCGGACGGGACATCCGCCGCCCGGAACGGCGCCGGCCAGCAGGGTGCCGCGGGCGAGCGGGGCGCGCCACGCCCAGGTCAGCGCGACGGCGGCGAGTGCAGCCAGGACGATCGCGGACGGCACGGGCAGCGCCGCGGGAGCGATCTGATGCGA
>JAEZEJ010000115.1 GCA_023417775.1 Actinomycetes bacterium
GCCCACGGCCGCTCTCGTCCATCGGGCCCGGGTGATCGACCGCGAGACGCTCTCCCCTTCCTTCGTCCGGCTGACCCTCGGGCCGGAGCGGTCGGACGCGCCTCATCCCCTGGCGCCGATCGGTGCCGACCAGTGGTTCCGGCTGTTCTTCGCAGCCGACGACTCCGTCGTGCACCTGCCGTCGGGCGGTGCGGACGGGTGGTACACCCGGTTGCGGGAGATGCCCGATGACGAGCGCCCGACGGTGCGCAATTACACCGCCCGCCAGGTAGGGCAGGGTGACGACGGCTGGTGGATCGAGGTCGACTTTCTCTTGCACCGCGATGCCGAGGGAGATCTCGAGGGGGTCGCGGCGCAGTGGGCCACGCGGGTGGCCCCCGGGACGGAGGTCGGCCTCCTCGATCAGGGGGCGATCTTCTGCTGGCCCGATGACGCGGCTGCCGCCGTGATCGTGACCGACGCGACCGGTCTGCCGGGGGTCGAGGCGGCGCTCCGCGAGCTTCCGGCATCTGCCGAGGTGACGGTGGTGGCCGATGTGCCCACCGGAGAGGATCGCCGGCCGCTTCCCTCGTCCGCGACGGTGCTGGAGAGGTGGGCCATACAGGAAGACGGAGCCGGCTGGTCCGATCTGATCGGGGAGGTCGATCTCGAGGTCGACTACGTCTATGCCGTCGGCAGTTCAACGCTGGCTCTCGATGTCCGGGCCCGAGCGCTCGCGGCCGGCGTGGACCCTCAGCGGGTCGACTTCTGCAGCTACTGGCGCCCGCCCAAGGCTTGAGACTCCCCCAGCCTGGCCGTGACGCCCGCGCGCCATGGATCGTGCTGGGGTCCCAACGCGAAGACGGGGTCGCTCCATCGTGTCGGCGGGTACAACCAGACCGGTAAGCGACGCAGGTCGGTGTCCTCCCACGCGTAGCGCGGCCAGATGTGGGTGTGGAGGAACGGATCGGTGTTGCCGAGAATCTCGATATTCACGCGGAGGAAGGCCCCGTCGAGGGCTCGGCAGGTGTCCTCGACAGTCTCGGCGAGGAGGTCGAGTTCGTCGAGGTAGGCCCGTCGCCGGTGGCGGGGCAGGTCGGACAGCCGCTCGACCGTGGGGTCGTCGGTGAGCAGCACGCTGTATCCGGGCAGGAACTGCACATCCCCGATTGCCGCGAAGCTCGCTTCGAGACGGGCCAGCACGGTGGGATTCTCCTCGCGCAGGGCGCTTCCGACGCGGTCGGACCGCCAATCACTCCTCATGAATGCCAGTAGATCAGTTGGTTCGGTCAGCTGGCGTGGCGGTGGGTCTGGTGGTGGAGGGCGCGTTGGTGCTGGAGATTGCGTCGTCGTCGGTGGCGTGGGTGGCTTCCGGGCAGGAGGCGGTGGTGCTTGTCGGTGAACTCATGGGTGTCGGGGTCGATCACGATATCCCCGGCGTGCACTCGTCGATGGCATCGCGGGCAGAGTCCGATCAAGTTCGCCAGATCAGTGCGTCCACCTCTCGACCACCAGACCACGTGATGGATATGCACGACCGGTGCCCGACATCCCGGTGACGCGCATTCATGCCCTTGCCGGGCGAGGACGGCGGTGCGCTGTCGGGGTGTCGCGAGGCGGCTGGACCAGCCGACGTCCAGGACGCCGTCTTTACCGCCGGTGGCGACGGGAGTGAGGTCGGCTTCGCAAAGCATCTCCTGCAACTGCCGAACCCCGATGTTCCCGAACCCGACAAGCTCACCCGTCCCCGCCCCGTCCATCAACGTCGAAGCGTCGATCGTGAGGGTCAGGTGCGGGCGCACACCCTTATCCCCCGGCAGTCCGTTGTTGAGGACGGAATCGAGGAGCTGTTCAAGGCCATCGACTCGCCGCTGCGCACACGTGCGCGGATCATCCGCGCCCTGCGGTGCCGACAACGACTGCAACAAGGTCGACAGTTTCATTCCGGTAGTCGAGTTCACGAACCCATTGATATGAAACCCATCCGGGACAGGGTTGACCTGGACATCCTCGCGGGCCATCCCATCGATCCACGCCTGATCCAACTCATCCGGATAGACCGCATCCCGCAATCTGCGGACCACTTCACGCAGCGCCGCCGGCTCAGCCGACGCGGCCACATCAAGGAGCTCAGGAAACATGTCACGAGTGTGAGAGGCCCCCACGTGAGTGACCGCATACGACAGATGCTTCACATGCTCCAACGACACCTGTCCCGCTTCCGCGAGCGCAGAAGCCTCGGGGATCTGACGCAACGTGCACCCTGCACGCACCAACTCACTCGCCCGACGAGACCCCACCCGCAGCTGATCCCGCAACCACGCCTTCACCGAGCTATACCCCTCGGCCTCATACTCCAAGGTCTCGGCCATCTCAGCGGTCAACTGAGCTTTGGTGGCGTCAATCGCGTTACTCGCCAGCTCCAACACCCGCAACGCATCCGTCGACGGAGGCAACGCATCCAGCAACGCCGCGGTCTCTCGCAACCGCTGCGCCAGATCCTCCGAACTCATACACCTATACTATCGAACAAATATTCGAACATCAAGAGATGATACGCCCCGTGGTGAACCAGAAGGCCTAAGCCGAGCGCAAGCGGTAGATCGATACGCCGACAGCCACGAGACACACCACGGCGAGTGCGCCGATAGGGGGCCACCACGGCGACAGGGGCGTCGAGGCGGCAGTCTCCTCGGTCGCGGGGGCCTCCCCTTGCACCTCACTGGTGGTCAGTCGCGACATCGGCAGCTCCGACGCCCATACCGCTTCCGCAGCGAGCTCTCCTGCCGCGTTGCGCTGCGTCCCGCTCGGCAGCAATGCGTTCCGTATCGGAGGTTGCCCAGCACTGGGATGACGCGCCGGTGAGTTGATGGCGTTGTCGCCGATATCGTCCGTCCCGCCGGCAGGCGGAGGTGCGACTGGGGCTCCGCCGTCGCCACCCGGACCGTCGTCGTCATCCGGAAGGCCGGTCTCCGTGGTGGTGAAAGAGATCGTCTCACCATCCGCCACGCGACCCTTGGCCGACGCCACCCGCACCTTCGCCTGATAGGTGGTGCGGGGCTCGAGGCCGGAGAGGGCGACGTTCAGCGCGGCGGACTCGCCAGCCTCGACCTCACCACCGTCGACGACGAGGGAGAAGTCCTCGCCGGTGCCGTAGAGGACCATCGCCCGCTGATCGTGCGATCCGGCCTGAACATCCGCCGAGAGTTCGGCGACCGTCGGCCGGACGGCACCGACCCGGGCTCGACTCGCTGAGGCAGGGACGACATCGTCCCAGGGAGCCGCCGCCAGTGCTCGCACGGCAAGAGGCGTGGCGGCCGGAACGCCACGCTGCCCTCCCGCGACGATGATGCCTCGCATCTCGTCGAGCGAATCAGCGAAGGCACCGATATACCGAGACCCCGGTGTCCCCTCGGCCAACTCAGCCGTGACCTGCAGCGGCGAGAGGTACTTGGCGGCACGCACGGCAGCATCGACGTGACCGGCCAGGCCCATCGCCTCGGCGAAGGTGGCGGTCGCCGCGAAGACTTCGGTAGCAGGCATCCGATCGTCACCAACGACAACGGGCAGCGACCCGTCCTCGCGCTGGGCCCGCAGCAGAAACTCGGTGACCTCGGCTATCGGATCGTCGAGACCGACGATCCCGCCGTCGCGCAATCCCCGCAGCGAGCCGAGCACCTGGGCCTGAGTGGAGATCTGCGCCGTCTGGAAACTGCCGTCCTCACGTTGTTGGCCCAGAAGACCGTCGATCACGCCCGGTGGCACCTCGCCTCCCGTCGAGAGGAGGAAAATCGCGAAACCGACGACCTCGACCGGTTTAGTGTCATAGAAGCGCTGCCCGAATGAGCTACCCCCGGTCCAAACGCCCCCCGTAGCCGGATCGGTCATCTCCGGGCGACGGGCCACTTCAGCGAGATCGACGCCATTGCTGAGGACCGCCTCTCCGCCTTGCAGAGCGCGGATCGCTGGGCCGAATCGACCCAGCGCGACACCGTTCGGCTGAGTGAGCCGGCCGCTGACGAATACCGAACGTCCGACACGGGAGAAGTCGCTGAGCTCATGGCGAACGTGATCGAAGCGCCCATCTGTGACATCGACTCCGCTGGCGACCAGCGCGTTGACATAGTCGGCTAGCCGCCCCACGTTCGTTTCAGTCTCGAGCTGGCCTTCGATCCAGTGGCGGGCGAGATCGACTTGTTCGGTGGATGTCTCGAGCACCTCTGGCATGGCCAGCCCCGGCCCCCGGGCGTCCATCGGCGGCACCCGCGGCGCGATGGCGTCCTGGGAGGTATCGCCCGAGACGGTCGCCGAGAACGACCACCCCTCGACGCTGCCGACCGCGGCGCTGTGGCCTCCGGCTCCGGTTCCGCTGTATCCCCAGCGGACGCCGGGGCTGCCGTGCCAGTAAGACCAGTACGCCTCGATCGGCGGCATGCCGTGACAGATCGCCGGGTCGCCACGGCCGCCGCCGGGATAGCCGTCGATGGTGCAGAGCGCGCCGGGAAAAGGCACAACGCGCGTCACCTCGAAGCCCGCCTCCAGCAATGCCGCCCAAC
This sequence comes from Actinomycetes bacterium, assembly GCA_023417775.1. Classification (GTDB taxonomy): domain Bacteria; phylum Actinomycetota; class Actinomycetes; order Propionibacteriales; family Nocardioidaceae; genus Aeromicrobium. The sequence continues at coordinate 4,536 of JAEZEJ010000115.1, forward strand.
CACTGTGCGGGCCGCCGGGGGCGCAGCGCACCTCCACCTGCTGATCAGCCAGGGTCTGGAAGTCCACGATCACCGTGACACCGGTACCGGGACCCTCGGTACCGGGGGCACAGGGCTCCCACACCGAGATCAGTTCCGGGTACGGATTCGGGACCCGTTCCGGCTCGGCCGCCGAGGACGGCGGCACTGCCGCCAGGCCGAGCACCAGCAGGGCACCGGAGACGAAGGACGACATACGTCGCAAGATCACGACAACGGCCTTTCCACAGCAGGCCAAGTCGCGCGGCCCGCCGTCTGAACGCGAGACGAACTGGTCGAGGCCACGGCTGGATCTTCGGGCTCGGGATCGTCCTCCCAGGCCGCCTTCCCAGTCGATCTCTCGATCGACCAGTGGCTGATGACCTGGTCGTCACCCATACCGCTGCGCGTCAGCCCCGGAGTCACACCGGGTTCCCACACACCATGACGAGCGCAGCGTAACAGCCGGACGGCCCGCCCCGTGGCGGAATCATCGATCTCACCACCGGGTGGGCCCTCACGTCACGGAGTGGCCAGCGCTCCGGAAGCGAGGTCGAGCAGTGAGACGTCCAGCAACGCTGGGACGGCCTGGGTGGTGGCACGGACATCGTTGCTGTCCTGCACCGGCTGGCCGCCACTCGTGGCGGTGCAGCCCGGAATCCGGTCGTCGACGCCGGCCTGGGACTCCAGCCAGGCCTGTCCGTCACTCGCGTCATTGCCCGCAGCGAGCTGCGCCTGGATTGCCAATGCCGTGCCGTTCGTATTCGGAAGCAGTACCGGCGGAATATCAGTGCTACATGCCGTGCTCTCCCAATAACCACCTGCCGTGTCCTGCTGACTCTCCAGCCAGTTCGCGGCGCTGCTCGCGGCCGTGAACTCTCCCGCGGCCGCGAGCGCCTGTACCGCCATCGCCGTGGAATCCACATCCGGATCGCCTGCGAGACAGGTCGTGCTCGCGTTCCCAAGGGTCGCCCGGAACGCACCACTGCTGCACTGCTGGGTGACCAGGTAGTCCGCCGCATCGGCAGCACTGGACGAGGTGGCCTCGCTCAGCGCCACGATCGCCAGCGACTGCGTGAACGTGTTGGAGAAGTCGCTGTCCCACGGGTCGCCGGGGTCGACCTGGTTGGGGATGCGGCCGCTGGAGTCCTGCAGGCACTCCAACTCGCTGACGTAGCCCGCAGCATTGCCGCCGTTGGCCTGCTCGAACACCGCCAGCTTGGCAATGGAGCCGGCGTAGACACTGCCGGTCGAGGTCGCGCAGGAGCCGTTGTTCCAGTAAGCGCTGGCATTGGCTCGCACCCAGTCGGCCGTGTCGTCGGCCTGGGTGTCCAGGCCAGCCGCGAGGAAGGCCCAGTTGCCGTCGATGGTCAGGCCGGTGTCGGCATAGGAGGCGACCGCCGGCGGGGTGCTCCATTCGTCCCAGTAGGACGTCTCCAGGAAGCTGCCGTCGGCATCCGTGGAGAGCTGAGTGGACAGCCAGTCGGCCGCATCGGCGCCGGCATCGGCCGGTGTGGCGGTAGCCGGGGCGGCTCCCGCCACCAGCACAGCGGCCGCCGCGGCGGGAACCGCACGGGTCAGCCAGAAACGTTGAGCGAACACAGAAATACCTCGTTCTGTCGTGTCACGACGGCGAGCCCGCCGACCAGGACACGGGGTCGAGGTTCAGTCGGATTCTGCCCGCATACCGCGACGGGTGAGTGAATCAATGACCCACGGCAGGCATTCCGACTCGTGCCGAAGCACACACGGTTGCGGGTCAGTGCCGGATTCACACCGGCTTCCCCTGCCATGGACCTTCTCGGTGCCCGAAACGTATCCTCGGGTCCGCTTGACGTCAACATCACCTATGGGTATCGCGATGTGAATTCGCGGGTTCGTGCCCCCGACACCGAGCAATCCCTTACGCTATGTCTCACAACTACACATGCACCCTGCGCTGGGGAAGCCGGTCGAAGTCCGGCACTGTCGCGCAACCGTAGTCCGAGAACGTCTCGGAGAGTCGGGTCACCAACCGGGGCGCTGTCACCCACACCACTGTCGCGATCTCGCAGGGGTGCGCACGAGCCGTCTCGGCTCGGTGCTCCGTGTCGCGAAAGGAGCACCGAATGTCCCGACGCATCCGCCTCGCTCTCGGCGGACTGTGCGCCATCGTCCTCGCCCTCGGCGGGTTGACGACCACGACCGTTGCCACGGCCTCGCCCAGCCAACACGCCGCCTCTGCGCAGGAGGCCGCCATCTGGCTGGCCGAGCAGCTCTCGACCGATGGCACCTTCCCGAATCCGGACGCGCCTCGGCCCGATCACGGCCTGATGATCGACGCCCTGTTCGCCATGCACGCCGCGGGGCGGCCCGATCTGGCCGAGCCGATCGTCGACGCACTAGGCCGGTCGGGTGACTCCGGTGCCGTCGGCTACTGGAGGATCGAGGCCGACGGCTATGTCGAGACCATCGTCGGCGCACTGGCCAAGTCGACGCTCGCCATTCAGGTCGCCGGGCGGGATGCACGGAGCTTCGCCGGTGTCGACCATCTCGCCGCCCTCCGCGACAGCGTCGCGAGCGACGGCGATCAGGAGGGACTGTTGCACGGCACGGTCGTCAATGGCGACCAGACCACCCACCCGTTGGGCAATGTCTTCGACCATGCGCTGGGCATCATGTCTCTCGCCGCGGCCGGCGAGCTCCCCGATACGACGATCCCCGCCTTCATCGCGACCTTCCAATGCGAGGACGGCGCGTGGGCGATGACGAAGGGCAACTGCGCCTCCGGCGGAGCCGACGGTGCGGCGATGGCCCTGTCGGCGCTGCTCACTGCGCGCGACCACGGGGCCCGGGAGGTCGACGACGCCATCGACCGCACACGCGGTTGGCTGCGCGAGCACCAGCACGCAGCAGGCGGCTGGGGTGGCGGCACCGGCACCACCGAGACCAATACCAACAGCACCGGCCTCGCCGCGCAGGCATTGGGCCACGCCCGTGGATCGCGTGGCGCCGTCGAGAAGGGTGCCACCTATATCACGACCGCCCAGGCGACCGCCGAACGCGACGGCGATGGGCCCTTCGCGGCACATATCGGAGCCATCGCCTACATGCCCCGCGAATACCAGGACTCACGACGCGGTAAGGAGCTGGTCGGCGGCACCGACCGTTGGGTACGCGCGACGGCTCAGGCGACCCTGGGCCTCGCGCAGGTGAGCTTCAGCGATCTCATCGACGGCCGGCTGCCCACTGCCCCGGAGCCCTGGCCGCGACCGAAGCCATCAACGCCGTCACCGTCGCCTACCGCGCCCGCGCCGGCGCCCCCCGGCGCCGGGGGCGACCGGTCGGGACACAGCCCGAGCCCAGCGGCAGGTCATCCCGCTCCCCCGGCCGGATCGGCTCCGGACGCCAGACGCGTCGTTGCCCCGGCGGATCCCGCCGAGCTGGAAGAGGCCAGCGACTCGCCCGCCGGACGCGCCGCCGCGTATCTCGCCGGCAATCTCGTCGACGGCGACCACATCGAGGTGACCGACGGCGAACAGACTTATGTCGACTACGACGCCACCGCCGGGCTGGTGCTCGCGCTGCACGCCGCCGGCGAACAGGGCGAGGCCCGCGACCGTGCCGCGGCATTCCTGCTCGACCCGGGGTCGATCGACGCCTACGTCCATGGGCGGCCCTATGAGGAGGGCGACGCCGTCTATGCAGAACCGCTCGCCAAGGTCATACTCGTCGAGCTGCTTCAACGCGGCGTCCACGGCGCGGACGAACACCACGACGCCCTGATCACCGACTGGATCGAGGTTCTCGGCGGAGACCTCGTCGAGGACGGCGCCGTGCGCGACACCGGTGACTTCGGCGTCCGCAATGGCGACACGGCTCAGCACGCCTGGACGACGCTCGCCCTCGCCGCCGCCGGAGACACCGGAGCCGACGAGCTCGCCGAGCAGCTGACGACCGCCCAGTGCGCGGACGGACTGTTCGGCACCCGGATCGGTGGGGACTGCCGTAAGGGTGAGCTGCCGATCACCGATATCGCCGCTCAGGCGCTCAACGGGGTCGGCCAGCAGGAGGTGACGCTCACCTCCTCGGCATCAGACACGACGACGATCCGCCCGGTGCTCTCGGCCGACCGGGGCACCAGCGTGGCAGCGTTGCGGACCTCGATCGATCAGGCAGCGCCCGATGGTGTGGTGCGGACGGCCGACGAACACCTCGACAGTGTCAGCACCGCCGATGTCGCCACGACCCGCCTGGCCCTCGGTGCCGATGTCTCGCTGGCCACGCTCGCCCTCACACAGGTCCAACGCGAGGACGGCGGCGTCGCGCTGGATGTCGACGCCGAGGCGAGCGACTTCTTCATGTCGCTCAGGACAGCCCCCGCGCTCGCGGGCCGCACCTGGCTGCAGACGCCGGAATCCCCGTTGCGACCGGCACCGGTGACCTATGTCGCACCCGACGTCACGCCGGTCGCCGCGCCGGAGCCCGCCCAGGGGGTGAACCCGTGGATGGCGGCCGCGATGATGCTTCTCTCCGCCGCCGTCGCGGGCTATGCCGGCCACGGATTGAGTCGACGCCCGGACAAGGGCTCGGTGTCGTCGCCCGGATAGGCATGACTGTCCGGGCGCTGGGCACCGGTCGCCTGTCGTCCGATCCATGGCACACTGGCCGGGCAGCTGGTTCGCCGTGTCAGCCAGAGACGGCGTCGCAAGAGGGAACCCGGTGAGAATCCGGGACTGCCCCGCAGCGGTAAGCGGAAACGAAAGCCGACATCGAGCACTGGGCACTCGCCTGGGAAGCGTCGGCCAGTAGGCACGAGCAGGACGTCCGCGAGTCCGAAGACCTGCCAGTGCGCCACGCACCGACGCGTGGCGGTTCGCGGCTCCCGTGGGAGGTGCCCGGCCGATCGCTCGGTCGTCGCCTGCCCCGGCGCGGATTGCTCAGTACGAGCTCGCGAGGGAAATGAGCGATGACCCAGTCACATCCCACACCTGCCATCGGCGCCACCGTCCACGGATTTCCGCGGATCGGTCGCGACCGCCAACTCAAGTTCGCGCTCGAGGCCTATTGGTCCGAGCCCACCGGGTCGACCGCCCAGCGGCTCGATCACGCAGCCAAGGCCGTGCGCCTCGATGCGCTGTATACCATGAGCGGTGCAGGTCTCGACACGTTCGCCGTCAACACGTTCAGCTGGTACGACCAGATGCTCGATGCGAGCGTGCTGCTCGGCGCCATCCCCCATCGGTTCGCCGGGATCGATGGTGACCACCGCACCGGGGGCATCAGCACGGCGCAGTACTTCGCCATGGCCCGCGGCACCGCCGACATCGCGCCGCTGGAGATGACGAAGTGGTTCGACACGAACTACCACTACCTCGTTCCCGAAATCGGACCCGATACCGAGTTCGCACTCGATCCGACGAAGCTGTTCGATGAGTTCGAGGAAGCCAAGTCACGCGGGTACCAGGCGCGCCCGGTGCTTCCTGGTCCCTGGACGTATCTCTCGCTCGCCAAGGCCGCTGAGGACGCTCCACAGGGATTCACCCCGCTCGACCGCCTCGCCGACCTCCTCCCGGTCTACCGCGAACTCCTCGAGCTCGCGGCCGCCCGCAATGTGCGCTGGCTGCAGCTCGACGAGCCGGCGCTCGTCCACGACCTGGCGGCCCGCGATGTCGACCGCATCGGCGAGGTGTACGCGGCCCTGAGCGGTGACTTCCCGCGACCCGCCCTGCACGTGTCGACGTACTTCGGCGCCCCTGTCGAGGCGCTGCCGGCCTTGACCTCGTCCTCTGTGGAGGCAATCGGCCTCGACCTCACCCGAGGCGTCACGCCGGAGCTCGTCGCCGCGGCGAGGCCGGCATCCACGACGACTCTCGTACTCGGCGCGGTCGACGGTCGCAACGTGTGGCGCACCGATCTCACACGCGTTCTCGGTGAGCTGCGCGGCTGGGGGGATCTCGACACCCGACTCGCGGTCTCGTCATCCTGTTCGCTGCTGCACGTGCCCTACAACACGCGGCGCGAGAACGCCATCGATCCTGCTCTACGCGAGCAGCTGGCCTTCGCCGACCAGAAGCTGACCGAGATCGTCGCCCTCCAGCGAGCCCTCGATGGGCAGACCGATCTCGCATCAGAGGCCTTCGAGGCCTCCGACGCCGCCGTCGCACGTCGAGCCGACGTCCCCGGCCGGCAGCGGCCCGCGGTCCAAGAGCGCGCCCACGCAGTGGAGGAGGCAGACCGTCACCGCGCCGACCGCACGCACCGCCGCGCCGCACAGCAGGCTCGCCTCGGCCTCCCACTTCTACCCACCACAACGATCGGATCGTTTCCGCAGACAGCGGAGGTCCGCCAGGCTCGCGCCCGATTCCGCGCCGGTGCCATCGACGAAACGTCCTGTGTCGAGCGGATGCACGAACACATCGATCAGGTCCTGGCGCTCCAGACGCGCCTGAACCTCGACGTCCTCGTCCACGGCGAGCCCGAGCGCAACGACATGGTGCAGTACTTCGCCGAGCAACTCGACGGGTTCGTGAGCACCGAGCACGGCTGGGTCCAGTCTTACGGTTCGCGCTGCGTGCGGCCTCCGATCATCTACGGCGATGTCGCGCGTCCGAAGCCGATGACGGTCGACTGGGCGACCTATGCCCAGTCGCGCAGCGACCGGCCCGTCAAGGGCATGCTCACCGGGCCCGTGACGATGCTCGCCTGGTCCTTCGTCCGCGACGATCAGCCGCGCTCAGTCACCGCCGACCACGTCGCGCTCGCCCTGCGCGACGAGGTCGCCGACCTGGAGGCCGTCGGTCTGGCCATCGTCCAGGTCGATGAGCCGGCCCTGCGCGAGACACTCCCACTGCGAGCGGCTGAGCAGCAGGAGTACCTGCGGTGGGCCGTGGGCGCCTTCCGATTGGCGACGAGCGGCATCCGCGCGGATACCCAGATCCACACCCATCTCTGCTATTCGGAGTTCGGGGAGATCATCGAGGCGATCGACGGTCTCGACGCCGACGTCACCAGTATCGAGGCGGCACGTTCCAAGATGGAGCTGCTCGACGACGTGCGTGAGCAAGGTTTCGGCGGACAGCTCGGCCCGGGCGTGTGGGACATCCATTCGCCGCGCATCCCGAGCACCGACGAGATGATCACCTTGGTGCGCAGCGCGGTCCGGTCGCTGGGAACCGACCGTGTCTGGGTCAACCCCGACTGCGGCCTGAAGACCCGCGGTTATGCCGAGGTCGAGGAGTCGCTGCGTCATCTGGTCGAGGCGGCTACCATCGTGCGCGGCGAGACCGAGACGGCCCGCTGATGCCCGTTCTCGATCATGCCCACGCACGGCAGGCCGCCGCCACTGACCCGTTCTTGCGCGCATCGGGCTTGCGTGTGCGCCAGGACGGCCATGCGCTGCACCTGGTCATCGACCGCCCCACACATCTCAATGCCCTCGATCACGGGACCGTCCTGCAGCTACGGGCGGCCTTCGACGACGCCGTCGAGGATCCCGGGATCGGGCTCGTGGTGCTGACCGGAGCCGGTCGACGTGGGCTGTCGGCGGGCGGCGACCTGCGGTTCCTGCTCGCCGACGGCGAGAGCGACGGCCGGCAGGCACCCGGCTACTGGGCCGACCTCTACGGGCTGGCGCTGGCCATCGCGGAGTCGCCCCTTCCAGTGCTGGCGATCATGGACGGGTTCGCCTTCGGAGGCGCCCTCGGGCTGGCGGTCCAGGCCGATCATCGAGTGGTCACCGAGCGCAGCGAGGTCGGCATGCCCGAGACACGTCTCGGCTTCTTTCCCGATACCGGCGGCCTGACGTTCCTTGCCGACTGTCCGGGTGAGATCGGCACCCATCTGGCACTGACCGCGACCACGGTCGGTGCCGCCGACGCCATCGGCGCCGGGCTGGCCGACCACCTGGTGGCGAGCCGGGACCTGCCCACACTGCTGAATCGAGTGGCGATCCGGCCCGTCACCGAGGCGATCGCCGACGTGGCCGTCTACCCCGGACCGCCGACCCTAGAGCGCGCCTGGATCGATGATTGCTATCGAGGTGACAGTGTCGAAGAGATCCTGACCCGCCTGCGGGAGCACGGATCCCCGGCCGCAGAAGCGGCAGCCGGCCTGCTGGCGACCCGCTCACCCACAGCCGTCGCCATCACGCTCGGCGGGCTACGTCGCGGACGCGGTCGCGAGCTGTCCTCCGAGCTGACGGCTGAGCACCGGCTTGCCACCTGGCTGCACCGGCGCGGCGACTTCCTCGAGGGCATCCGTGCGCGACTCGTCGAGCGCCGTCCCCCGCGCTGGGCTCCCCTCGACGACGACCTCGTCGAGGCCACCCTGGCGACCTTGTAGCGAACAGGCAAGCGCTTCAGCGCTGCGTCGCAACGACGGCCTACCGCCGCTACCTCGTCGATATCGTCGGACGCTGATCAGACAGCGGGCCGGCAGTCCCTGGAACCGGGTGACCAGCTGCCGGCCCGTCATCGGACTCATGGGGCCCGGCCCAGCTCATTGAGAGCGAAGCCGTGCTGTTCCGGCGACGAAGCCGAGCAACACGAGCACGCCGGCTGTAGACGCCACGACCCAGGGGGCGGTCTCGAGATAGCCCAGCCCACCCGACAGCATCGCTCCGAGCTCGGCGACGTCCGGGTCGGCACCGAGGCCGATGAAGCTGAGTCCCGCCAGGCCGAGGGCGACGGCTGGGACGCGTACGAGAGCATGTCGCAGCAACGGACCCAGCACGGCGGGAAGGATGTGGTGGACCGTCACCGTCGTGCGGCTCGCACCGAGGAGACTCGCCGCCTCGACATATCCCGCGGCACGCGCCTGCACCGCGAGGGTCCGGGCGTGGATCGCGAGCGGCACCCAGGCGACCGCGAGCACTGCGACACAGGCGCCGGGCAGGCCCGGGCCGATGATCGAGGCGACGACCACGCCGACGATCGTGGAGGGCACCGCATTGAGCACGTCGACGCCGCCGAGTCTCAGCGATCGTGCGGGCAGGCCGACGAGGATCGCCACCAGCAGCGACACCCCTGTGATGGCGACCGCCAGGCCGACCGTCAGCAGCGTGCCGCTCGAGACCCGGCCGAGCAGGTCGTGCCCCACGGGATCGGTTCCGAGCGGATGCGCCCAGCTCGGCGGACGCAACCTGGCGGACAGATCGGACGAGGAGCCATCGCGCCTCAACCCCACCACCACGATGACGGCGACGACCGCGGCGGCTACGGGGGCGATCCGACTCCGCGTCGGCTCGGCTGTCCTCGCCATGCCCTCGGCTGCCGTCGACGAGGCACCTCTCATGAGTGCTCGATGCACCACGGCGCTCAGCAGCATCAGCATCAGTCCGATGAGCACGAAACCGAGGAGACATGCCTGCACCACGGGCAGGTCCTGGGCGAGCACGGCACCGAGCGCGAGCGTTCCGGCGCCGTGAATGGCGAAGACCTTCTCGACCGCGACCGAGGAGCCGAGAATCGTGACGGCCACCACGACCGCCTGCGGCCCTCCGGTGGCGACCACCCGGCGGAAGATGCTCAGCGCGAGCGGCAGCCGGCCGACTCGGTTGACACGCCAGCTCGCAACCCACGACTCCGCCAATGTCTGGTCGACGGTCGAGGTGACGATGCGCGCGAGCAGGCCACCCGCGGGAATACCGAGGGCGACCGCGGGCAGCACGAGCTGGTCGATGCCACCCCATCCCGTCGCCGGCAACCACTGGAGGGTCACTGCGAAGAGCAGCACCGTGACGATCCCGACCACAACCTCCGGCAGGGCCGCGAGGCCGGCGCTCATCGCCCCCGATCCATGACCTACCGGTACGGCACGGGTCATCGACCGCCACACCGGCCAGGCGAGCAGCACGATCACCACGAGAACGGCCACTACCACGGCCGAGCCAGCGAGCAGCGCCGAGCGCCCCAGGGCCGGGGCCACTACATCGGTCACCGGCTGTCCGCTCACCCAGCTCTCCCCCAGGTCGCCTCGAAAGAGGTTGGTCAACCAGCCGATGGTCCCGGCGACGGGATTCGCGGGCAGCGTCAGCTCCTCACGCAGCGCCGCCACCGCCGCATCGTCGAGTCCACGTGCTCGGAACCGCACGCGCAGCACCGTCTGAGCCGGGTCCTCGCCGCGCAGCCAGGGCAGTGCGGCGACTACCAGTAGCAGCGCCGCCGAGGCGGACCCGACGCTGACCCAGGAGCGGACCATTCGCAGGAAGCTCATGATCTCGTGATCTCGGCGGCATCGACGAGCGCGGCGGTGACGGGGTGGCGCGGTGCCGCCCAGATACGGTCGCTCGGACCTTGCTCGACGATCCTGCCCTCGGACATCACCGCCACCTCGTGACACAACAGACGCGCAGCACCGAGATCATGGGCGACCAGCAAGATGGTGACATCCTCGGCGAGCGCCACCCGACCGAGCGTCTCGATGAGATCGACTCTGCTGGCGGCGTCGAGGGCGCTGAGCATCTCGTCGCCGAGCAGCACCCGCGGGCGGGCGGCGAGGGCACGGGCGATCGCCACGCGCTGGCGCTGCCCGCCCGACAGCTCGGCAGGGCGTCGCCGCAGGACATCGGCCGGCAAGCCGACAAGGTCCAACAGCTCGGCGGTCCGCTCCTCGATCGGGTCGTCCAGGCGCAGACAGCGGATCGGCTCCGCGATCGAGCGGGCGACGGTGAACCGGGGATCGAGCGACCCCGAGGCATGCTGCGCAACGGGCTGCAGGAGGTGGGCCAAGGCGGGGCGCCGCCCGTCGATCTGGTGACCGAGCACCTCGATCCGGCCTGAGTCGAGACGGGTGACGCCCAGCAGCGCGCGTACGAGGGTGCTCTTCCCGGCCCCCGAGGAGCCGATGAGTGCGAGGTGCCGGCCACGCGTCATGGTCAGGTCGATGCCGTCGAGCGCGACGCGGCGTCCCCGCAGCCCGGTCCGCCAGGTCTTGTGCGCCTCCCGGACCTCCACCAGAGGCCGGGTTTCTCGCCGAGGATCGTTCATGCGGTGACCCCCAACAGCCGCGCGGCCCGCGCCAACCGCCGGGTGGCCTCATGGACAGGCGCCGCCAGTACCTGCTCGGGAGTGCCGGTCTCGCAGATCCGCCCGTGGTCCATGACGACGATCCGGTCGCAGAGCAGGCTGACCAGCGCAAGGTCATGGCTGATCAGCAGGAGCGCGCCACCCTGTTCGTCGAGCAGGCGGCTCATGGTCGTGAGCACGCCCTGTTGGGTGACGGCGTCCAGGGCCGAGGTCGGCTCGTCAGCGACCAGCAGCTCAGGTCGCCGCATCAGTGCGAGGCCAAGTGCCACGCGCTGGCGCTGACCACCCGAGAGTTCGAGCGGCCAGGCGCGAGCCACCTCGGTGTCCAAGCCAAGCCGCTCGAGCTGCTGAGCAACTCGAGCACGCCGCTCCGAGCGGCTGAGACCGAGCCGCCGCAACGGCAGGCCGAGTTGCCGGCCGACACGCACCAGCGGCTCCAGGGCACTCGCCGACTCCTGGAAGACCGCGCCGATCGTGGGCAAGGTCGGCCCTGAGGACGACACCTCGCCGGTGACCCGCAGCGACGACGGTGTCTGGTCCAACAGGACCGAGGCCGTCAGCGACTTGCCGGAACCCGATGCGCCCACCAGCCCGACTCGTTCGCCCGGTGCGATGTCCAGATCGACCGGCCCGACGAGCGGGTCGGTCGACGTCCGGATCTGCACATCGTGCAGACGCACGAGCGGACCCATGATCTCAGTCGAGGGTCGTCTCCGCCGTGATGACGGCACGTTCCCAGGGGTCTTCAGCAAGGCCTGAGAGACCCGGAACCACCCCGAACTGCGTCCACTCGTGGACCAGTGGGATCACCGCGACCTGCGACAGCAGGGTGCTCTCCACCTCGACAGCCGTCGCATTGCGCTCCTCCAGGTCGGCATTCGCGGCGGCGTCTACCAGCGTGCCGTCGACCGACTCGTCGCAGTACACGCTGATGTTGTAGGTGCCCTCGCAGCCGAAGTCGGTCTGCAGGTAGCTGATCGGGTCGGCCGTGTCCTGACCATATGAACGACTCATGATGACGGCGTCGAAGGTGCCATCGAGGAACTGCTCCTCGAGCTGATTGTACTCCTGGACGGTGGTGTTGACCTCGAAGCCCGCCGCACGCCAGGCGTCGGCGATCGCCGTGGCGACCTCTACGAGCTCGGGCCGGTCCGAGAACGTCGCCAGCTCGATGACCTGCCCGGACGGGTCGCTCGCCTCCGGCAGCTCCGGCTCCGGCCGGTCGGCGGCCCAGGTGGAGACGTCCGGGACGAACAGCCCGTCAGCCGGATCGGCGTAACCGCCATAGATGGTGTCCGCAATGTCCAGATCGTCCAGCGCCTCACTCGCCGTGGCCCGCAGACCCGGATCGGAGAAGACATCAGAGGTCTGCGTCAGGTGCAGAGCGATGGTCCGCGGCAACGGCACGGCGAGCAGCTCGCCGTCGTCGAGCTGGTCCAGCTGTGAGGCGGGCAGCGCCTGAGCGAGTTCGACCTGACCGGAGCGCAGCGAGGACGCACGGGAGTCGCCCTCGGCGACGAAGCTGACGTCGATCCCCTCCAACGGGGGCTCGCCGTTCCAGTAGTCGGCGTAGGCGTCCAGCGTGGCGCCCGAGGTGCCGTCGAGCTGCGTGATCTCATACGGTCCCGTGCCGGTACCGACCGGATCGGGCTGCGCCGGGTCGTCGTAGGCCGACTCGGCGAGGATCACCAGTTCAGGTGAGGTGAGCCGGGCGATCAAGATCGGGTCGGGGTCAGCGGTGGTGACGCGCACCGTGGCGTCATCGACCGCCTCCGCGCTCAGCTCGACGCCGGACAGAGAACGGGGCCTCGGGTCGGCCTCCGCGGCGTAAGTCAACGAGTCGACGACGGACTCCGCCGTCAGCTCCGTTCCGTCGTGAAAGACGACGCCCTCACGGATCTCCAGCTCCCAGGTGGTGTCATCGACCTGCTCCCAGGACGTTGCAAGCCGCGGCTGCGGCTCACCGGAGGAGTCGAGCGCCGCGAGCGTCTCGGTGGCTCCGACGCCGTAACTCGTCACCGCGTCGTCGCTGTACGGCGAGAGCGCGGCGACCGGCGTGAACGCGTAGGCGTAACGCAGCCGATCATCGTCGGCACCGCTATCGCCCGATGAACATGCGGTCAAAGTGGTCAGGGCCAGCGCGGCGCCGACGGCCGCGCCGCGAAAGGCCAGATGCCTCACGGTGATCTCCTCGTCAGTGGGCGATCCCATGGCACGACGAGATGAGCACGTCCTCGGCGCCCCTCGCGCCCATGGAACACCCGCACCGGCGGTGCGGGATCACTGGCAGGTCTTCGGACTCGCGGACACGCTGCTCAGGCCTACTGACCGACGCTTCCCAGGGCTTTCGACTCCCCAGTGCTTTCTGTCGACGTTCGTTTCCGCTCACCGCTGCGGGGCAGTCCCGGAATCTCACCGGGTTCCCTTTTGCTCCACGCCAGGCGCGGACCAGCAACGCCCAGATGATAGCCCAGAGGCGCCGGCGTTCAGCACACCGGTCCAGGGCCACGGCCAGCCCGTCACGGTCCTCCCCCGAAGCTGCCTCGGTCGCCGAAGGAGGCGCTGCGGGCCGCGCGCCGAAGCGTGGTGAGGATGGCCGGGCCGAGCACCAGTACAGCCACCGTGTTGGTGATCGCTCGGCCGGTGTCCCAGCCGAGCGTCGAGGTGAGCAGCGTGAAGATCACGAACCGGTGCAGGTTCTCCAGCAACGGCGCACCGGGCACATAGGAGAGGTGACCGTCGTAGTACTGCACCTCCGCACCGGTGATGAACGGCCAGAACCACATGTTCATCAAGAACCCGAAACCGTAGGCGACGGTGATGCCGTATCCGACCAGCATCGCGATCTCACGTCTGCCCGTGACGCGCCGAGGCAGCAGGCCGGCACCCATGCCGATCCAGGCGCTGGCCATCATCTGGAACGGTAGCCACGGGCCGATGCCGGCCGTGAGCAACGCGGAGGCGAAGATGCTCGTACACCCGAGAACGAAGCCGAAGCCCGGGCCGAACACGCGTCCGGCCAGGATGAGCATGAAGAAGACGGTCTCGATCCCCGCCGTGCCCGCCCCCAGCGGACGCAAGGCGGCATTGATGGCCGAGAGGACCCCCAGCATCGCCAGGGCCTTGGCATCCATGCCGCCCTCGGACAGCTCGGCGAGGACGACGATGACGATGACCGGCAGGATCGCCAGGAAGTAGAACGGCGCCTCCGGGCCGTGCTCCATCGACGCCGGATCGACATTCGTGAGCAACGGCCAGGTGAACATCATGATGCCCGCCAGCGACGCGAGGGCCATGACGGCGATCGACCGGGGGCCTACGCGCACCGCGTCGTGCCGCGGATTCGCCGGCGTGGCGTCGTGACGATCCATTCGCTGTCGCTCGCTCATCGGTCCACCGCCTCGGCGACCTCGGCGACCGTGAGCCACGGCTCACCCAGGACCTTCGCCACCTGCGGGGCGAACGCGGGCGACCCGGCCAAGACCTCGCGTGTCAGGCCCTGGGCGACGATCTCACCCTCCGCCATCACGATCGCCTCATGGGCGACCTCGGCCACGAACTCGACATCGTGCGTGGCGATGACGATCGCCCGGCCGGCAGCGGCCAGCTGCTCCACCATCTGCGCGAATGCCCGCTTGGCGGCATAGTCCAGACCACGTGTCGGCTCGTCCAACAGCATGACCTCGGGTGCCGCGGACAGCTGCACCGCGAGCACGAGGGCCAGCTTCTGCCCCTCGGAGAGATCGCGTGGATGGTGACCACCGTCGATGCCCGGCGCGAGCCGGTCCAGCAATGCCCGGCACGTCCCCTCCTGCGCCTCCACCTCATGGTCGGCGCTGGCGCACTCCTCGTCGACCGTCTCGAGGTAGAGAAGGTCGCTGGCGGTCTGGGGCACCAGGCCGACGAGGGAGCGTGCCGCGGCGCGCGAGACCTGCTTCGGATCGGTGCCCGCGACCTCGACCGTGCCGCCCTGACGAATTCCGGTGCCCTGCAACGCCCACAACAATGAGGACTTGCCCGAGCCGTTACGCCCCATCAGCGCGGTCACGCTTCCCTGGCGGAGCGTCAGGTCGACACCGCGGACCGCGACGGTGGAGCCATAACGTACCAAGACATCGGTTGCCGCCAGGGCGGTGGCGGCGGCATCGTCGGGTCGCCACTCACTCGGTCGACGTGCACCGATGACGTCGAGCAGTTCGTGTCGTCGGCGTCGGGCCTCGCGGATCGTCAGCGGCAGCGGCGACCATCCGGCGAGTCTGCCCAACTGCACCACGGGTGGAGCGATGGGCGTTCGTTCCACCAACGCCGCGACATCGTCGACCTCGATGGTGCCGTCGCCGTGGACGAAGGCCATCCGGTCCGCGAAGGGCACCACGCGCTCCATGCGATGCTCGGCCAGCACGACCGTCGTGCCCAGATCGTCCACGAGCCGGGCCAGGGTCGCGAGAACGTCTTCGGCCGCGCCCGGGTCGAGCGCCGAGGTCGGCTCGTCCAGCACGAGCACCCGCGGGTGCATGGTCAGCACCGAGCCGATGGCCACTCGTTGCTGCTGGCCGCCCGAGAGCTGCCGCAAGGGGCGATGCCGCAGCTCAGCGATGCCCAGTAGATCGAGGGTCTCCTCGACCCGGCGGCGCATGACCTGCGTGGGCACCGCCAGCTGCTCCATGCCGTAGGCGAGTTCCTCCTCGACCGTGTCGGTCACGAACCCGGCGAGCGGGTCCTGGCCGACCACTCCGATGACATCGGCCAGCTCACGCGGCGAATGATCGCGCGTCGAGCGGCCGGCGACCCGCACGGAGCCCTCCAGATGCCCGCCCGTGAAATGCGGCACGAGCCCGTTGAGCGTGCCCAGCAGTGTCGACTTGCCCGACCCCGTCCGGCCCGCGAGCAGGATCATCTCGCCTTCGTCGACCCGCAGCGAGACATCGCGCAGGGCCGGAGCGGCGGACCCGCGATACCAGAATGTCACGTCCTCGATCTCGATCACGCCAGCTCCGCCTCTTCGTCGGCCACGCGCCCGCGGTAGTCCGCCTGGTAGGTCCAGGCATCGTCGAAGGGCTCGGGTGGACGGGGCGTCAGGAACGACGGCGCCACAGCGCACAGCACGCCGGCCAGCGTGGACCAGGCGAGCATCGGCCAGGACAGGTCGATGAGCGAGGGCGCGAGAGTCGCTGGCGCCACCTGCCCGGTGACGACGAGCGATGCGGCGGCGACCAGCCCGGACACGGCGACGACGACCTCCGCGGCTTGCCAGCGATCCGGCCGATAACGCGTCCGGTGTACGTGCTTGCCGGTGAGATGGAAACCGACGAGGGCGACGAC
The DNA here is from genome assembly GCA_023417775.1 of Actinomycetes bacterium. Taxonomy (GTDB): domain Bacteria; phylum Actinomycetota; class Actinomycetes; order Propionibacteriales; family Nocardioidaceae; genus Aeromicrobium. Next base: position 20,882 of record JAEZEJ010000115.1, read on the forward strand.
CGTTCCCGCGACCAGCATCGGCAGACCGAACCACGCGGGGGTTGTGCCGTCCATCGACCCGTAGACACCGACACATACGCCGATGAGGCCGAGGATCATCAGCCCACCGGTCAGCGCCCTGCGCCGCGCATCGGCGACGCCGGCGCGACCGTACCCGCGCGAGTCCATCGAGGCGGCGAGCTTGAGCGATCGTTCCAGCGCGTCCTCGAGCACTGGGATCACCACAGCCCGCAGCCGCCTCACCCCCGTACCCGAATGACCGCGCAGTGCCCGCGCCCGACGCACCCGCAACACGCTCTCGGCCAGTTGTGGGAACACCGACATCGCGACGACGACGGCCGTGCCGATCTCGTACAGCGCGGGCGGCAGCATCTTGAGCAGTCGCTTGGGATTGGCGAGCGCATTGGCGGCGCCGAGGCAGACGATCATGGCGGCGAGCCGTAAGCCGTCGTAGAGACCGCCCAACAGCGACTCGGCCGAGACATCGCCGAACAGCCGGATACCCGCCGCCCACTGCGGGAGCGGGATCTCCGGCAGGCGCAGCACGATCGTCGAGCCTTCTCCCCCGCCGAAGATGACCCTGAACACCACCCGCAGAGTGACGATGATGCCGGCGAGCACGAGATAAAGACGGAACGCCAACGCCCAGGGCGCCGCGCTCCGGCGGCTGACGACCACATGACAGGCCACGGCGATGATCGTCACCAAGATCCACGGGTTGGTGGTCCTGCTGGCCGCCACCGCCAGCCCCAGCGCCCAGATCCACCAGGCCGCGGGGTGGAGATCGCGTGGGAGGAAGTAGGTGGACCCGAACCCTCGGCGGGCGGTCATCACCCTCCCTGCCGGGTCCGACGGCGACGGCGCTCGACCCATCCCATCGAGACCACCAGGAGCACGAGCGCGCCCGCGGCCACCCACGGTGCGTAACGGCTGGCGCCGGCGTCCTCCGCCACCGCCTGTCGCACATCCTCGGCGTCCTCGCCACCGGTGAACGACACATTGTCGGCGGGGTCGTCGGGAACCTGGCGGGGCTTGGGTGCCGGAAGATCGCCGCCGGAGGCCGAGGTGGCGCCGTCCTGGCTCGTGGACCGGCGGAATCGCGGGGAGTCGGTATCGATGTCTTCGGCTCCGGGTTCACCCGCGCCGGTCGATCCACGTTGACGCTCCATCGGGTTGTTGCTCGACGGCGCCGACTCGCTACCGGCCGAACATGCACCTCCCTCCGTGCCGGGACGCACGGCGGCGATGCGCGGGCGCGGCGCATCGTCAGCACCGCCGTTCAAGGAGAACGACCAACCCTCGAAGCCGCCCTGAACGAAGTCGCGATTCTTGACACCCCAGTTGCTGTAGGCCCACGCGCAGTTGTTGCCGGCATGCCAGTACGACCAGTACGCGCCCGCCGGAGGGGTGTTGACACATGCCTCGCGATACCCCGATTGCCCGTCGAGGGCCAGCGACTCGTCCGCGGCGGGGCGATTCTCCAGCCGGCAGACGAAGCCCTCACCCCAGCGCTGGGTTCCGGTTACCTGGATACCGGCGCCACGCAGCGCATCGAGCCCGGAGCCGGTGCTGCCTTGCGGGTTGCAACGGACGATCGTCTGACCGCCCAGATCCTGGAAGTCCACGACCACGGTGACACCACGATCGTCTTCGCAGAAACCCGGATGCCCACGACTGTGATCGATGGCGGCGGCCGGCAGAACACTGGTGGAGTCGAGCCAGACCAGCGTGGCGGCGACCAGCAGGCCGGCGGCCACGATGCGGGCCAGATAGTTCATCGAGATGCCTCCTCCCACCACATCGGGCGAGAGGGAGACAGACCCCTTCACACACCTGCTGACGCGGCAGATCGTTCGTTGTGCCGACCCCCGCCCGGTATCCCGACTCGCCGCGCTCAGCGGCCCACGGTTGCGCGACAGTTCCGGACTTCGACCGGATTCCCCGCCACGGAGGTGTACTTCATTGACGGCATTCAGTGTAGACCGAACTCACCGTCCTCGGGACCGGAATCGGTCCGATCACTCCGTTCTCACGGTGTCCAGCCGCGCGCCCAGGCGACGACCCGGCGCACCTGCGGGTCGGGGTCGTCGGCCAGGCGGTCCGACAGCTCGGACGTCACCTTCGGGTGCGCCGCGACCCAGCCCCGCACCTGGGGATCGTCGTCCTCGGCCAGCCGCGCGAGGGACGGCTGCGGTGTGCCGGGATTGCGGGCGACGCAGCATCGCACGCTCGGCGCACCATCACCGGCCAGCGCCCGCAGCACATCGACTGGCGCGTGGACCGCGAGTGCCGCGCTCTCGCGGATGCGTTGGTCGGGGTCCAGGGCCATCAGCCGGATACGGCGGAGCTTCGCCTCGGTCGTCGGCGGGGAGGCGAACCGCGACAACGGGCCGCTCTCCCCTGCTCGGCGCAACGCCTCCCGCTGCCTCGGCGTCAGGAAGGAGACACAACTCATCGTCAGGCCTTCGCATTGACCTCATAGGAGGTGTTGATCGACTCGAAGAAGTTGACGAGCTGGAGGGTGTCGTTCGCCGTCGCCATCCACTTGGCCGGATTGCCGACGCCGTAGTGCGGCTCGAAGCCGAGCTCCTCGAGCCGGCGGTCGGCCAGGTAACGGACGTACTGATTGATGTAGTCCGCGTTGAGACCGAGGATGCCGTTCGGCAGCAGATCGCGGTTGTACGCCTCCTCCATCGCCACGGCGTCGAGGATCATCTGCTGGATCTCCCCGGCGAACTCCGGAGTCGCGACATCGGGGTTCTCGTCGAGCACCGTGAGCACGAGGTTGATGCCGAACTTCAGGTGGAGGCTCTCGTCACGCACGATCCAGTCGATGAGGGACCCGAAGTTGCGCAGCAGGTTCCGCTGCCGAAAGCTCAACGCGACCATGAAGCCCGAGTAGAACCAGATGCCCTCCAAGATGACGTTGTAGGCCACCAGATTGCGCACGAAGTCCTGCTTGCCCTCGGTCGTGGTGATGTCGAGGGTCTGCTCGGTCATCCGCTTGATGTAGCGGATCTCGAAGGCCTCCTTCGCGGCCATCGATGGCACCGTCACGTGCGACTCGTAGGCGGCCTCCCGGTCGATCGGGAAGGTCTCCAGCACGTACTCGAAGCTCATGCAGTGATTGGCCTCCTCCCACATCTGCTTGGCGAGGTAGAGGTGGCACTCGGCGGCGTTGACGTACGGATAGACGCCGAAGGCAAGCGCCTTGTTGACCAGCAGCTCGTTCGGGTTGAAGTAGCTCATCAGGTGGGTGAGCGCGTGCCGTTCGTCGTCGGTCATGCGCTCGAAGTCGCCGAGGTCCTCCCCCAGCTGCACCTCATTGGGGAACCAGGTGTTCGCGACGGCCTGGTCGTACAACTCCATCGCCCATGGGTAGGTGACGGGCTTGAGCAGAAGCCCCTCCTCGATGCCCGTTCCGAGAATCCCTCGCGTCATCGTGCCCTCACTTTCGTGTTGCATGTGACGTTTGGACGGCAATAGGGCCCATTCCACCGTCCAAACGTCACACTCAACGCGGGGGTGGGCCGGATGATCACTGGCAGGAGTCGCACTGGAGGCGCTCTTGGGGGTCGATGGGGCAGGCGGCCCCGTCGACGACCTCGAGCTCCTGTACCTCCTCGGGCACGACGGGCTCGATCTCCGCCACCGGCGCGGCGGCGCCGAAACCACGTCGGGCCGGAGCCGGTGCCGCGGCGCCGAAACCGCGACGCTGTCCACCACCCGAGGCCGGCACGACGGCCTCGGACTTGTTGACCTTCACCGTGCTCTGCTCGGCGGTGTGGCGCGGCATCATGTGCAGGTAGTAGGTCGTCTTGACGCCCTTGCGCCAGGCCGCGCTGTAGAGGTCGACCATGCCGTCGACCTCGCGGCTCGCCAGGTAGATATTGCGGCTGATCGCCTGGTCGATCCACTTCTGCGCCCGGGCCGCCACCTCGACGAAGGCATAGGGCGTGAGCTGGAAGCTCGTCTGATAGATCTCCACCAGGTCCGCCGGCGCCCCCTCGACCTTCGACAGATCGCCCTGATGGCGCAGCAGCTCGTCGCGCAGCTCATCCCAGAGGCCCCGCTCACGCAGGTCCTCCACCAGATTGCGGTTGACCTCCAGGAACTTGCCCGCGCTGGTGGCGCGGCTGAAGATCTGGCTGAACTGCGGATCGAGGCCCGGCGTGGTGCCGGCGACGAGACCGATCGAGGCCGTGGGCGCGATCGCCATCAGCGTGGAGTTGCGCATGCCGCCGGCGACCTTGCGGCGCAGCGCATCCCAGTCCAGGCGAGTCGTCCGGTCGACATCGAGGGGCACACCACGGTCGGCCTCCAGACGGTCGAGCGTGTCGACGGGCACCAGACCCTTGCTCCACCCCGATCCGGCGAAGTTCGGGTACGCACCGCGCTCGGCGGCCAGATCGGCCGAGGCGTCGATCGCATGCCAGCTCACGAACTCCAGGAGACGATCGATCAGCTCATAGGACTGCTCGCTCGCATAGGACCAGCCGAAGCGCTCGACCACATCGGTGAAGCCCATGACGCCCAGGCCGAGGGCCCGGTTGCGCTCATTGGAGTGCTCCGACTCGGGCACCGAGCTGATCGTGATGTCGATGAGATTGTCGAGCTGGCGCACGGCACGCCGCACCGAGGCCGCCAACCGGTCCCACTCGACCACCGCATCGCCGCGACGGCCGGTGATATGACGAGCGAGGTTGATCGAGGCGAGATTGCACACGGCGATGTTCTCGCGATCCTGCGGGAGGGTGATCTCGGTGCAGAGATTCGACAGGTGGATCGTGCCCGTGTTGTCGTTCAGGGCACGCGTGTTGATCGTGTCCTTCCAGGTGATCCACGGGTGCGAGGTGGTCTGCAGACTGATGAGGATCGACCGCCACTGCTCGCGCGCGCTCAGCTTCTTGTGCCGCAGCCCCCCGGCCTCGGCCTTGGCGGCGTACTCGGCGTACCGGCGGCTGAACTCGCGGCCGGTGAGCTCGGCGAGATCGGGCACGTCCATCGGATCGAACAGATACCAGGGCTCGTCCTTGCCGACGCGCTTCATGAACTCGTCGCTGATCCACACGGCCGTGTTGGCGGTGCGGGTCCGTCGGTAGGGGTCGCCGGAGTTCTGCCGCAGGTCGAGGAACTGGGCGAAGTCGAGGTGCCAGTTCTCCAGGTAGAAGCACAGGGCGCCGAACTTCTTGCCACCACGGCTGACCGCGCGCAGCGTGGAGTCGATGGTGTGCATGAACGGGATCGGGCCCGTGCTGCGCGTGTTGTTCGAGCGGATCGGCGAGCCCTCCGAGCGCAGCTTGGTCATCGACAGTCCGATGCCGCCCGTGCCCTTGGTGAGCCACATGACGTCGCGGACGGTCTTGGCGATGTGCTCGATATCGTCCTCGGTCTGCATGACGAAGCAGTTGGACAGCTGGGCGTAGGCGGTGCCGGCGTTGACGAGGGTCGAGCCGGCCGCGAGGTACTCCAGTCGCGACATCGAGTCGTAGAAGGACAGGGCCGCCTGGGTCGGCTCGGCCTCGTTGAGGCTGAGCCCCATCGCGACGCGCATCCAGAAGAACTGAGGGGTCTCCAACGGCGTGCCGTCGGGCTCGGTCATCATGTAGCGGTTGCGCATCGTCTGTGCACCGATGTAGCGCAGCAGATCGTCGCGATCGGGGTCCAGGGCGGAGCCGAGCAGGTCGAGATCGAATAGCTCGGCGAGACGCGCGTCGAGGAGCCCGAGCTCGACGCCCCGGGTGATGGAGCGGACGAAGGCGGGACCGCACAGCGCATACACCTCGTCGCGGGTCACGCCCTCGCCGAAGATCTTCTTGTAGAGGCTCTTGATGAGCAGTCGTGCGGCGATGGTGTCGAAGGCGGGATCGTCCTTGACATTCTGCAGGGCCACGCCGATGACGGCCTCGTCCAGCTGCTCGCTCGTGATGCCGTCGAAGAGCGTGATCTCGAGCTCGGAGCGCAGCTGGGTGGCGCGGGTGACGGGATCGGGCAGTCCGGCCGCGGCCTCCTCGATCGACAGAGCGATCTGGTAGCCGTCGTACGGGACACGGGTGCCGTCACGCTTGACGACGGTGAGATCAGTGGACATCGGTTCACCCCTCGTGAACGAGTGCTCGCGGCGATCCGCTCACGGAGGGTAGGGACGACGGCCGTGCCGTTCGAGCCCTGGATCGTCCCTCGCGATCGCGGACCCTCGGCATCATCTGGATGCCGAGGCACTGGCAGGTCTTCGGACTCGTGGGCACTGGTGTTCCTACTGGGTGTCGCTTCCCAGGCCCATCGGACCCAGTGCTGTTGACACCGTTCGTTCCCACTCACCGCTGCGGGGCAGTCCCGGTTTCTCACCGGATTCCCTCTTACGACGACCCCTCCGAGGAGGAGCCGAACCAGCTGCGTCCGCCACTATATACACAAATCACACGCATGTAACCCCCTAGATGTTGTGGTTGCCCACGGAAGCCTCGCATCACGGGACAAGGAGGGCCGCGCGGCTCACCGTCCGACCCGGCCAGGCGACCTGCTAGCGTGCGCTACGCCAGTCGTACCCCCTTGGGGTCAGGGAACCCGGTGTGAATCCGGGACTGACGCGCAGCGGTGAGGGCGACGGAGCGTGCACGACGCCACTGGACGTGATCCGGGAAGGCGCACGCCCCGGACGACCCCGAGTCCGAAGACCTGCTGGCCCTCACGGCGACCGCCGGGAGGTCCCCTCGGGCTCCGCGACAGAGCCCCGACCTCGAAAGGTGCTGGCCCATGCCCGCCATCCCCGTCCGTCCGCTCGCCTCGCTCGCCCTGGTCGGTGCGCTCGCGATGAGCGCCTGCTCCAGCTCGTCCGAGGACGACACCGACACGGCGAGATCCGCCGAGGGCTATCCCGTCACGCTCGACAACTGCGGTCGCGAGGTGACGGTCGAGGCGCCGCCCGAGCGTGCGGTCTCCCTGAACCAGGGATCGACCGAGATCCTGCTCTCCCTCGGACTCGCCGACCGCATGATCGGCACCGCCACCTGGACCGATCCGGTCCGCGAGGGGCTCGAGGAGGAGAACGACAAGGTCGAGCGCCTGGCCGACAACGCACCCTCCTATGAGCGCGTCCTGGAGACGGAGCCGGACCTGGTGACGGCATCCTTCCTCGGCACCCTCGGCGAGGGCGGCGTGACCACGCCCGAGGCTCTGGAGGAGCTCGGTGTCCCCTCATATCTCTCCCCCGCCGAGTGCGGCAAGGGCGATGCGACCAGCGAGGACGGATCCCGCGACGACACCCTCGAGATCGAGACGGTCTACCGGGAGGTCACCGATCTCGCCGAGATCTTCGGCGTGCAGGAGGAGGGCGAGGAGCTGGTCGACGACCTGCGCTCGCGCATGGACGCCGCTGCCGAGCAGGCCCCCGCCGATGAGGTCAGCATCCTGTACTGGTTCGCGAACAGCGAGTCGCCCTATATGGCCGGCTGCTGCGGCGCGCCTGGCATCATCAACCGCGCCCTCGGGCTCGACAATGTCTTCGACGACAGCCAGGAGGAGTGGCCGCAGATCAACTGGGAGACGGTCGCCACGCGTGATCCCGATGTGATCGTCATCGGCGACCTGACGCGCGAGAGCCAGACCGCCGAGACCGCCGCGGCCAAGATCGACTTCCTGAAGAATCATCCGGTCGCCAGCGAGATGACCGCGGTGAAGGAGAACCGGTTCATCGAGTTGACCGGTGCGGCGATGAACCCCTCGATCCGCACCGTCGACGGTGTCGAGCAGGTCGCCGAGGGACTGCGCGAACTCGGTCTGTCCCAGTGACGCTGACGCGGCGCGCCTGGCTGCTGGGCTGCGCCGGGATCACCGCGCTGCTGTGCTCGATCGCCGTGGCGGTCACGATCGGGCCGTCGGACATCAGTCCGCGGGAAGTACTCGGCGTCGTCTGGTCGAAGCTCGGCGGAGGCCCCTCGGGGCTCAGCCGGATCGCCGACGGCATCGTCTGGAACCTGCGGCTGCCCCGCACCCTGCTCGCCGCGGCCTGCGGTGCCGGCCTGGCGGTGTGCGGCGTGATCCTCCAGTCGCTGCTGCGCAATCCGCTCGCCGATCCGTTCATCCTGGGCGTCTCCTCCGGCGCCTCGACGGGTGCGGTGCTCGTCGTGATCCTCGGCATCGGGGCCGGGGGCATCGGCCTGGCGGGCGGCGCCTTCCTCGGGTCGCTCGCCGCCTTCGCCCTCGTGTTGCTGCTCGCCACGGCGGCCGGCGGCACCACCGACCGGGTGGTGCTCTCGGGCGTGGCCGCCACCCAGTTGTTCTCGGCGCTGACCTCGTTCATCGTCTTCACCGCGGCCGATGCCGAGCAGACCCGCGGCGTGCTGTTCTGGCTGCTGGGGTCGCTGTCGAGCGCGTCCTGGCGTGATGTGGCGATCGTGTCGCTGGTGGTGGCGATCGGCCTCGTGGTGTGTGTCGCCTGCGCGGCCTCGCTCGACGCCTTCGCCTTCGGGGAGAAGGCCGCAGCGTCCCTCGGCGTCAATGTCGGGGCGATCCGGTTGGTGCTGCTGCTGTTGACCGCGCTGATGACCGCGGTCATCGTCAGCACCTCCGGCGCGATCGGCTTCGTGGGGCTCGTGCTGCCGCATATCGCCCGCGGACTGGTGGGTGCGGGACATCGCCGCCTCGTGCCGATCGCCGCCATCACCGGGGCGATCTTCCTCGTCTGGGTCGACACCGCCGCACGGACGCTGCTCGACCCTCAGGAGCTCCCGGTCGGCGTCGCCACCGCCCTCATCGGCGTTCCGGTGTTCGCCATCATCCTGTTGCGCCGCCGAGCAACGCGCTGAGCGGACCGCTCCCGCACTCGAGAGGCGTGCCACTCACCGCCCCACGCACCCCCTGGTGGATGAGACGGTGGAGCCATGACGATCGACGACATCATCGCCCACGTGACCGCTCACGAGAATGTCGTGACGATGCGGCCGCACGAGGGCGACGGCACGCCCGAGCTCGCCTGGGGCGACGTGTTCTTCTTCTACTCCCCCACCGGCAGCATCCCGCCGACCCAGCCGTTCGCCACCATCGTCACGAAGGACTACCCCGATGACACGGGCTCACGGCTCGACGCTCCCGGTCGCTTCCGGCTCAACATCGCGGCAGGCCGGGAGGCCTTCGAGCAGCACATCGGAGCCGTCCCTCGCGAGCACACTCCCGAGCCGGCGCCCCATCGCGACGATCGGATCTTCGCCCATCCGGTCTACGGTGCCCACGGCTGGCTCGCGGTCGTGGAGCCGGGCGAGGTCAGCGATGCCGACGCGCGCGAACTGCTGGACATCGCCTACGAGGCGGCGCGCCGACGACGCGAGCGACGTGCCGACGACGGGGCTTGACCTTCACGTCGGGTGAAGGCCCAGGATGACGGGGTGCCTCCTCCCGAGCTGATGTCGATCAGCACCTTCGCCCGATGCTGCGGCCTGACCGCCAGCGCACTGCGCTTCTACGACGACTACGGCCTGCTCTCACCGGCCGAGGTCGACGCGGTCACGGGTTACCGCCGATACAGCGCCGCTCAGACGGATCGTGCCGTGGCGATCCGTCGACTCCGCGAGCTCGGTCTTCCGCTCCCTGACGTCGTCGAGGCGCTGACCGCCGAGGCTGACGATGCCTCCCGCCTGATCGAGGGCCAGCTGTCGGCGGCGAGCGATGAACTGGAGCACCGGCGACGAGCCGCGGCGGACTTCATGGCCGGGCTGTGTGCCGAGGCCCCACGGCCCGTGGGGTCCTTCGCCGGCCCCGTACTGGCCGCCGCCATCGAGCAGGTGCTCACGGCGACGGTGCATCACCCCGCGGCCCGGATCCTCGCCGGGGTCCGCCTGGAGAGATCCGAGGATGCGCTGACCCTCACCGCGACCGACCGTTATCGCCTCGCGAGCCGCTCGCTCGCCACGGGAGGCCCGGGTGGGACGCCGTGGGCGGGCACCGTGGACGGCGACCAGTTGCGCAGGGCGATGTCGGACGTACGACGCGCGACCCGTGTGGAGGTCGAGAGCACCTCCTACGAGCTCCGGCTACGACGGGATGGAGATCGGACCCATCGCTGCCGACTGCTGACCGGCGATTTTCCCGACCACCGGCTGATGCTCGACTCACTGCCGGCCCCGACGACGCGGGTCACCGTGTCGCGGCGCGAGGTGCTGCGATGTCTCGAACAGGAGACCGGTGAGCGGCTCGTCCTGGATATCGACTCCCCGGGCATCACGGTGTCGACACCCGGGGACCGGACGCGCGTGCCCGGCCGGATGACCGGTGATCCGCTGCGGATCGCCTTCGCTCCGACCACGCTGCATCCGGCGATCGTCACCGCCATCGGCCCGGACATGATGGTCGAGGCGCGCGGCCACGACGGGCCCATCACGATCCGTTCAGCCGATGACGGAGATCTCACCACGCTGGCCATGCCCCTCGCCCTGACCCGAGGGGAGCTCGATCGTGGCTGACGCGGACTCACCGCAGAGCACGATGGCGGCGATCACCGAGGCGGTCGAGCTGGCCCGCGACGGTGATCGCACAGCCGGGCGCGAGCGGCTGCTGGAGGTGTGGGGCGATCTGGGCCCGCTCGGCGATGCCCTGCACCGCTGCGCCCTCGCGCATCATCTCGCCGATCTGTATGCCGATCCCGCCGAGGCGTTGGCCTGGGATCTCCGCGCTCTCGACGCCGCCGATGCGCTGACCGACGAGCGTGTCCAGGCCGAACACGCCGATCTGGCCGTCGCCGGCCTGTATCCGTCCCTCCACCTCAATCTCGCCGACGGTTACCGGCGGCTCGGCTCCTTCGCGGCGGCCCGTCGGCATCTCGCGTCCGCCGAGGAGCATGTCCCTCACCTGCACGACGACCCCTACGGCCGGATGATCCGCGCGGCGATCAGCGGAGTATCGGCGGCGATCGACGAGCGCGACACCAGCCCGCGGGGACCTGCCGCCAGGTGATCTCGCTCAGGGAACCAGGGCGAGGATGACGGCGGCCACGGCCAGCACAGCGCTGGCGGCGGCCATCGTCCAGCGCTCCGCAGCGCTGCGCGAGACCGCGTTGAGCGGCACGCTCAATGTGAAGAACACGGCCGCTGCCCAGGTGAGGACGACCACCACGGTGCTCCCTCCACCAGGAAGCACGCGCCCGCGGCTGAGGAGCACGACCGCGATCGCGGCATATATGAGGGTCGAGACCGCGCTGCCGAGCCGGAGCCGGCGGGGCAGGACGCGATGCGCGCCGCCCCACATGACGCGGCCGACCGGCAGGCCGGCGACGGCGAGCAGTTGAAGCACGGCCAACCCGGCGAGCACCAGGAGCGCCGTGCCGAGCGCGATCTCGCTCATGTGGTGCCGGATGATCGCTCGTTGCGCTCGCTCATGCCGTCACCTCCTCGAGCCACTGCGCCATGAGCGCGTGGGACCGCAGTCCGTAGTCCAGGGTCGCCCGCCGGTACCGGTAGACCTCACCGGCATGATCGGGGATCTCCGACTCGTCGAGCTCAGCGGCGAGCGATGCGAGGCTGTCGGTATCGGCCGCCACCCTCTCGCGCAGGATCCGGAGGCACTCGCTGCGCTCCTCGGCCGGGAGACTGCCGAGGAGGTACACCTTCGCCAGCATCAGCGGCTCGGCATCCGAGCCGGTGATCGGCGACAGCATCCACTCGCGCCAGGCCCGCCGCCCGGAGTCCTCGATGACGTAGAGCTTCTTGCGACGACGTGTGTCGTCCGCGTCCACGCGGGTCACCCAATCGCGTGATTCCACCTGTCCGAGCGCCCGCTGGATGCCGCCGAAGCTGGCGGCGTAGAACAGCGAGATGCCCGCGGCGAACCTCTTGCGCAGGTCGTAGAGGGAGAGCGGCCCCTCCAGGAGGAGGCCCAGGATCAGGAACTGCACGATCCCAATATACCTCAGAGGTATATCGGGATCGTCCGCCGGGCGCGCACCGCGACGACCCCGCCTAGGCTCGGTCCATGGCAACCCCCGACTTCGTCCTCGATCTCCGCGAGAAGGTCGGCACGGACCTCCTCTGGCTGTGCGGCGTGACCGCCGTGGTCCTCAAGGGAGACCAGGTGCTGATGGTCAAGCGTGCCGACAACGGCGCGTGGACTCCGGTCACCGGGATCGTCGACCCGGGCGAGCACCCGGCCACGGCAGCCATGCGCGAGACCCTGGAGGAAGCGGGCATCGTCGCGCAGGTGACACGGCTGGCACGCGTCGGCGTCACGCGACCGGTCACCTACGAGAACGGCGATCAGACCCAGTACGTCGATCTCACCTGGCGACTGGAGTGGCGGTCCGGAGATCCGCATCCGGCCGACGGGGAGAACACCGAGGCACGGTGGTTCGACGCCCGGAGCCTTCCCACCCTCAGCGACGACGTGGCCCGCCGCATCGGCGCCGCGCTCGTCCCGCAGGGCGAAGCCGAGTTCTGAGCGCCCGCTTCGTCGGCGAGCTGGCCCCTCAGCGGCCGTCGTCCAGCTCGCTGCGCAGCCGCGCCGCCGCCTGCCGGTGATCACGCGCCTGGAAGGCCGCCGACAACCCCATCACGAGATACAGCGACCACGACCACCACCTCGATGTGTCGAGGATGCCGGCGATCACCGCGACCGCACCGCAGAGGACGGCGAATCCGAGACTGGAGCGCGCGAACCGCTCGTGTCGCCGTGGATCACGCCACTTCGCGGCGAGCGCTTCATGCTCACGCCGCTCGGCGCGTTCGGGATGGCGCATCGGCACGACCACCTGAACCATCAGCACATAGGCACCCGCGAGCACGAACAGGCCTGACGCGCCGGCGAGATTCCACCACGGCAGCAGGTCGAGGGCGGCGAACGAGACGATGAACCAGACGATCGCACCCGCCAGCGACACCCACGACGCCACTCGCGAGACCTTCCCGGGCGCGAACCACGACGTCATGCCTCACCCTGACACGAAACGGACGATCTCACCCACCTCGGTGGACTGGCGGTCTCCGACCGAGGTGGGACGCTGGGACCATGAGCGAGCACACCTGGAACGAGCTGCTCCGCGACCAGATCGACTGGCACTGGACACAGCAGCTACGCGATCGCCTCGCGGGGCTGACCGATGACGAGTACTTCTGGGAGCCGGTGCCGGACTGCTGGAACGTCCGGCCACGCGGCACCGGCACGGCGCCCGTACAGGCCGGTTCCGGCGAGATGACCATCGACTTCGCCTTCCCGCCCCCCGAGCCCCCGCCGTTCACGACCATCTCCTGGCGCCTCGGCCACGTGATCGTCGGCGTCCTCGCGATGCGGAACGCCTCGCACTTCGGCGGTTCGCCCGTGGACTTACGACTCCTTCGAGTACGCGACCACGGCACAGGCCGCCCTGGACCAGCTGGACCGCGAGTATGCGACCTGGCTCAGCGGCGTGGAGTCACTCGGCGAGGACGGGTTGTCCGTCCCGTGCGGAGAGGCCGAGGGGCCCTACGCCGAGGACCCGCTCGCGCGGCTGGTGCTCCACATCAACCGCGAGCTGATCCACCATCTCTCGGAGGCGTGCCTGCTGCGCGACCTGTACGTGCACACCCGGACCTGACCACCGGGCGCCGTCAGTCCTCGTCCGGATGGATCACCGCGCGCAGGAACTCCGCCGTACGCGCGTGCGACGGTTCATTGAAGATGACATCCGGGGGTCCCTGCTCCAGGATCTCCCCCTGATCCATCACGATGACCCGGTCGGCGACCCGTGACGCGAAACGCATCTCGTGCGTGACGATCATCATCGTCATGCCCGATTCGGCGAGATCGCGCATCACCTTCAGCACCTCGCCCACCAGTTCCGGGTCGAGCGCGGAGGTGGCCTCGTCGAAGAGCATCGCCTTCGGCTCCATCGCCAGGGCCCTGGCGATCGCCACCCGCTGCTGCTGACCGCCGGACAGTTGATGTGGCCGGTTGTCCATGCGTTCGGCCAGCCCCATGCGAGTGAGCAGCTGCACCGCGCGGTCGGAGGCATCCTTCTTGGAGACTCCACGCACCCGTTGAGGCCCGACCATCACGTTCTCCAAGGCGGTCAGATGCGGGAAGAGGTTGAACCGCTGGAACACCATGCCGAGCTCGAGCCGGGCCAGCCGGGCGGTCTTCGAGTCCAATCGAGAGGGACCGCCGGTCGCGTCCTGGATCACCGAGCCGTCGACGGTGATCCGGCCGGCGTCGATGGTCTCGAGCGCGTTGATCGTCCGGATGAGGGTCGTCTTGCCCGACCCGCTCGGACCGATGATCGCGACGACCTCGCTCTCGTCGACGCTGAGATCGACATCCCGGAGTACCTGGATCGGACCGAACGAGCGGGAGATGCCGTCGACCTGGATCAGCGGCGGCTGTTTTTCGTCTGCGGAGGAGTCCTGGAGCGACGTCATCGTGCTCTCCATTCGGGTCAGATGGTGGCGGGCGAAGCCGAGGGCTTTCTCTTCTTCGCTCTCGGGGTGGTCAGATCGAGCTTGGTCTCCAGGCGCCGCAGCAGCAGGCTCGTCGGGTAGCTCACCACGAGGTACAGCACGCCGATGACGGCATAGACCTCCATATAGCGGAACGACTCCGATGCCACGATCTGACCCGTGAACAGCAGCTCGCTGACCGACACGGTCGACGCCAGCGCGCTGTCCTTGAACAGCGAGACGGCGTAGTTGCCGGTCGGCGGCAGGGCGATGCGCATCGCCTGCGGAAGGACGACGACCCGCATCAGGGTGGTCCAGTTCATCGCCAGCGCCTCACCGGCCTCCCATTGCCCCTTGTCGACGGTGTTGATGGAGCCGCGGAAGACCTCGCTGAGGTACGCGCTGGTGTTGATCGCCAGACCGAGGGTCGCGGCCACCAGCGGTGTCAGCTGCAGGCCGATCGACGGCAGGGCGAAGTAGGCGAAGAACAGTTGCAGGATCAGCGGAGTCCCCCGCAGGATCTCCACGTAGACGGTCGCCGGGACATAGAGATACCAGCGTCGTCTGTTCAGACGCATCAGCGCGATCAGCAGTCCCAACACCAGAGCCAGGACGAAGGCGCCGACCGTGATGATGACGGTGTACTTCATGCCCTCGAGGAGCCGTGGCAGCCACTCCTGGGCGAGGTCCAAGGTCATCGCAGCTCCCCAGGGTCCGAGGAAGCTGCGGGGGCGAATCCGCGGCGGCCCCGCGCCGAGATATGCCCCATGGTCTCCACCAGCAGCTGTGCGCAGAGGAACGAGGTGATCTGATTCGGCGCGTCGACCATCGGGTTCAGTTCGACGATGTCCAGCCCGCAGACATCGAAGTTCTCGGCCACCGCGGCCAGCGCGTCGCGCAGGTGCTCATAGTCGAGCCCATCGGGCTCCGGTGTGGCGACGCCGGGCACCAGCGCTGCGTCCAGCACGTCGAGATCCACGCTGATGTACACCGGCAGATCGGGATCCAGCTCGGCCAGCAGCCGCTCCGTCCCGTCCCGCAGATACTGGCGCGTGGTCAGCACGCGGTTGCCGTCTCTGATCGCATCGCGGTAGTGGTGCTCGTCGGTGCGGAAACTCCGCATTCCGACCTGGACGATGTGCTGGACGCTCGGCAGCCCGTGGGCCATCCGCACCGGGTTCCCGTGGCTCTGCGTCACTCCGTGCACGAAGGGCTGGTAGTCCAGGTGCGCGTCGAAGTGCAGGAACTGCAGGTCATCGCGGTACGCCCGGAGGACCGGATAGGTCGCGGCGTGGTCACCGCCGATCACCACCGGTGTCGCCCCTCTCCCGAGCACGGTCGAGGTCAGCGATGTCGCGTTGGCCCAGGTGGCGTCGATATTCGTGTAGATGACATCGACATCGCCGCAGTCGACGATGCGCCCTTCGGCCATCTCCCGTTCGAGATAGCGTCTCCCGGTGTCGATGTCCCAGAACCCGGGGCTGCCACCGGTACGGCATGAGTTGAAACGCAGCGACATCTCCCGCACACGCCGCGGACCGAGGCGGGCGCCGGGCAGCCACCCCGATCCTTCGTCGCAGGGGAACCCGATGATCGCGTAGTCCGCGTCCAACTCCTCCGGCTTCGCGCAGACGGCACCACGAAGGAAGGTCGCTATGCCGGTGAAGGCCAGATCGAGACGTGAGGTATCGGCATCGAGGGACATGTCACTCCAGCTCCAGCCAGGTCTCCGGCGGGTTGAGGCCGTTGTCGGCGAAGATCTGGGCGACGGTGCCGTCGGCCTTCATCTCGGCGTAGACCTCGCTGAAGTCCTCGGCGAAGGCCGCGTACTTCGGCATCACCGCGAGCGCATTATCGGACTCCGCCTTGTCCACCGGCTCGTATCCCTCCGCGAGCTCCATGTTGAGGTCGGTATTCCGGTTGATCGCCAGCGAGGCGATCGAGGCATCGGCCAGCACTCCCTGGACACGGCCCGTCTGGATGTCCTGGAAGGCCTCGAAGATCGTGCCGTAGACCTTCACCTCGATCTTCTGACCATCCGCACAGGCCTCGCTCGCCTCGTTCAACGAGTCGACCCACACCGTGCCTTTGTAGGTGGCGCCGGTGTGACCGCACAGATCCCCGATCTCGTGGATGTCGAGGGGATTGCCCTTCTCCACCGCGAGCCCTTCGGCGTTGTAGAACAGCACATCCGTGAAGGTGACGGTCTCCTCGCGCTCAGGCGTCACGAACATGGCATCGCCCATGACCTGGATCCGGTTGCTCGTCATCGCCGGGATCAGGCTGTCGAAAGGCATCGCGGTGGACTCGATCTCAGCGGTCACCCCCTTGCGGTCGAAGTACTCGCGAAGGAGGTCCGGGATGATGCCGACCGCCTCGCTGCCCTTGACCGCCGACCACGGCTCGTCATTGGAGGTGCCGATCTTGACGACACCGCTCTCCTCGATCTCGGCCAGAAGATCGGCCGACTCCCCCGAACCCCCGGATCCGCCGCCCCCGCAGGCGGCGAGGCTGGCGGCCAACGCGATTCCGACGCCCGCCGCTGCCACAGTGTGTACGCGTTTCATGTGTGTCTCCTAGCTCGAGTCACGTCAACTTCGCTGAGCGAATTAAGACAAGATCTTGCATGCTGTGATAGATTGACGCAAGCCTAGTTGGTGAAAATTCCTCACTATTTCAAGCATGTAACATCTGAAACTTGCACCACTTGCCGCGAAAAGCGCCTGGAAATGGCGCATCTTGCAAGATTGTGCCAACACCGAAGGGATCGACATGACCGGACGATCGGCAAGCGGCGTTATCTCGTTGAACAGCGACATCGGCGAGGGGTTCGGCGTGTGGTCGGTGGCGGACGACCGGGCGCTCCTCGAGGTGGTCACCGATGCCAATATCGCCTGCGGCTTCCACGCTGGAGACCCCGACATCCTGCTGAAGACCTGTCGCGATTCCGCTGAGCTCGGCGTCACCGTCGGCGCCCAGGTCGGCTACTTCGACCTGCGGGGCTTCGGCCGGCGCTTCATCGACGTGCCCCCCGAGAGCCTCACCGCCGATGTCCTCTACCAGATCGGGGCCCTCGATGCGATCGCCCGCAGCTGCGGCACCGGCGTTCGCTACCTCAAGGTGCACGGCATGCTCGACCACGCCTGCATCGCCAGCGAGGAGACCGCCCGTGCCGTCCTCACCGGGCTGCGGATGTTCGACCCCGAGATCCCTCTCATGTGCCAGGCCGGCACCGCCTTCGAACACACCGCGCGCGATCTCGGATGCCCGGTGATCCGCGAAGGCTATGTCGACCGCGCCTACCGGAGCGACGGACTCCTGGTCCCGCGGGGCACCCCCGGGGCGGTCATCACCGATCCCGACGAGGCCGTACGACGCGCCGTGCAGCTAGCCACGACCGGCACCGTGGAGACTATCGACGGAGGCGTCCTGGAGCTCGATGTCGCGTCGATCTGCATCCACTCGGACTCCCCCGGGGCGCTCGGGCTGGCGCACGCCTCACGCGATGCCCTGGAGCAGGCCGGCGTCACGCTGCGAGGCATCCTTGGCTGACTCGGTCCGCTGCGCAGATGTCGTCCTGCGCGTCCATCGTCTCGCCGATACCGGAGCGCTTCTCGACGTCACCACCCTGCGGCATGCCCAAGCCGTCGCGGCCCAGGCCCGCCTCCTCGATGTCGAGCACCGGCTCGGGGAGGTCATCCCGGCCACTCGAACGGTCTATCTCCAGGCGGCCGCGATCGATCTCGACCGGCTCCTCGATCGGCTCCTCGACTCGGCACTGGACGTCGACCCCGCACGCGATCCCCGTCTCGTGATGGTCCCCGTCCGCTACGACGGCGCCGACCTGCCGGAGGTGGCCGAGCGACTGGATATGGACGTGGAGGCCTTCGTCCGGGAGCACCAGGCGCGTGAATACGAGGTGGCATTCTTCGGATTCGCACCCGGGCAGGCGTTCTTCGGCGAGCTGCCACCGTCGTTGCGCGTGCCGCGACGGAGCGTGCCGCGCACCCGGGTGCCCTCAGGCGCCCTGGCCATCGCCAACGAGTACACCATCATCTATCCCGACAGCTCCCCTGGCGGATGGAATCTCATCGGTCACCGCGCTGGGCCCGCACTGTGGGATCCCTCCGCGGAGCCACCCAATGCGGTGGAGATCGGGGACCGAGTCAGATTCGTGGACGCGACGTGATCCGCATCCTCGAGGTCGGGCCCCTGGCGACGGTCCAAGACCTCGGCCGCCGTGGGTGGGGCCATCTCGGCGTCCCCCGCAGCGGGCCGGTCGACCCGCCGAGTCACCATTTCGTCAATCGGCTGGTCGGCAACGCTCCCGGGGCCGCGACGATCGAGATCCTGCGCGGCGGGATGACGGTGCAGTTCCTCACGGCCACGACCTTCGCCCTCGGCGGCGCCCCCGTTCCGGCGCGGCTGGGCCGTCGGCCCGTGCCTCACGATGCGACGCTGTGGGCGGCGGCGGGGACGACGCTGACGATGGAGGCCCCGGTACTCGGCCTGTGGAGCTATCTGGCCATCCGAGGCGGCATCGATATCGCCCCCCAGCTCGGGAGCCGGTCCACGGACATTCTGTCGGGCCTGGGGCCGGCGCCCTTGACCGCCGGCCAGGAGATCTCGGCCGGTGACCTCATCGCGGGCGGCCCCCAGGGAGTCGACATCCCCCGCGCGCTGAGCCACGGGCGGGTGGAACTCGACATCACACCCGGCCCGCGGGCGGACTGGTTCACCCCCCGATCGCACGAGCACCTCGTGGGCGCCACCTGGTCGCTGACCCAGGACACCAATCGCATCGCCGCTCGACTGAGCGGACCGGCGCTCGCGCTGCGGGAGCCTGCGGAACTGCCCACCGAGGGCATCCACCTCGGCTCGATCCAGATTCCCGCATCTGGGCAGCCCATCGTGCACCTGGCCAACCACCCGCCCACCGGCGGCTATCCGGTCATCGCCATCGTCACCGAGTCGACCCTTCCGCGACTGGCACAGGCCGTCCCCGGAGCCGAGATCCGCTTCTCCCCCGCCTAACCCCTCTCTAGTCGGCGCAGGCGCAGGGTGCGACCGCCGCGATCTCGATGGCGAATCCCGGAAGATCCGACTGCACGACAGCACGGGCCGGCGGGTCATCGGAGACGAACTCCGACCAGATCTCGTCGAACAGGGCTCGCTCGCGGGTATCGACGAGATAGACGGTACAGAAGCTCGCCTCCGCCAAGGACGAGCCCGCGGCACGGGCCACCGCGTCGACATTGCACAGCGTCTGGCGAGCCTGCACCGCGAAGGAGGCGTCGTTCAGCCTCGTGCCATCGGGCAACCGGGGCGTCTGACCGGCGATGTGCAGCAGGCCGCCCGCGCAGACGGCCTGGGAGTAGGTACCGGCCGGAGGAGGCGCGTCTTGCGTGACGACGACTCTCCTATCGCGATGATCTGCTGTCGTCATGTATTCCTCCTGCGCTGGAAGCGGTCGTACAAGCGTCGTTCGAGCCCTCGATCACGCTCTGCCGCCAGCTCGAGAAGCCGGAGGACCAAGGCATTGGCCGTCGCGGAGGCTGCCACGGCGGAGTTGAAGAAGGTGGAGGTCTCGTGCCGGGTCATCAGCGTGCGGACGAGCGGATCGATCGGCAGCGGCGCCAGGGCGCTGTCGGTCACCACCACGGAGCTGGCGCCGATCGAGGTCGCACGCTCGACCGCGGTGAGGGAACGCTCGTCGTAGACCGGGAAGGTGAAGACGAGCAGGCTGTCCTCGGGGGTGATCAGGTCGATGTCATCGGGGATCGTTCCGCCGAGAGCGCCCAGGAGCCGCGTGTCCATGAAGTGCCGCAGGTGGAACTCCGTGGTGTAAGCGAGCCCGAACGAGGAACGGAAGCCGGCCACGTGGAGGCGACGGCCGCCGTACAGCGCGCGAGCGCACTCGTCCAGGGCCTCGTAGTCGAAGTGCTCGATGCTCTGCTGCAGCCCGTCGAGCTCCTCGGCCAGCGAGGAGGCGACGCGAGCATCGCGGGGCGATGCCGAGCTGGACTCGTTGACGGAGCTTCGCTGGTCAGCGGCCTGCTTGATCGCCGACTGCATGTCGGGGAAGCCTTGGTATCCCATTCGCACGGCGAATCTGACCACCGTCGACTCGCTCACACCGAGGTTGTCGGCGATCCGCAACGCCGTCAGCTCCGAGGCCTCGCGCGGCTGGGTGATGCAGAAGCGCGCGATCTTGCGTTGGCTGGCGCTGAGCTGGTCTTCCTTGCGTCGCACCCTCTCCGGCAGGGTCTCGGCACTACGATTCATGATTCTCTCCTCGAGATCGCGCAAGTCGACAGTCAGTCGATTCTCTCGTTCGTCACCGCGCAGTTCCAACAGGCGCCTCGGACGAGGTTGCAACTTGCGTCATAAACGCAAGTAGTGCAAGATCTTGTTTCATGAGTCTGGATCCTACACCTCCGACGTCCCGGGGCGGTGGACCACGGGTGGGGGTATTCGATGCCGGCATCGGCGGCCTGCCCCTGGCTCGTGAACTCGTCCGGACCATCCCCGGGGTCTCCATCTGCTATCTGGCCGACTCGGCGAGGCGTCCCTACGGCCCCCAGCCGAGCTCGGCCGTGACCGGATACGTGCAGCAGGCCGAGGCATTCTTCGCCGAACAGGAGGTCGACATCTGGGTCATCGCCTGCAACACCGCCAGCGTCGTGGCACCCCCTCCCCGGGAACGGCTCCTGCCTCGTGTCGACATGATCGACGCGATCGGTCGAGTGCTGCCCTCTCGCGCCGACGTCCCCCTGGCCCTCCTCGGCACCCAGGGCACCATCACGAGCGGCGTCATCCCGGAGCGCTACCCCGACCGGCGATGGGTGGGTATCGCCACCGAGCGACTGCTGCGCTTCGCGGAGGAAGGCGCCGCCGAGGCTCCGGAGCTGGACGGACTGCTCGATGAGCTGCGCGGTCAGCTCGCCGACGCGAATGTCGAGCACGCGTTGCTGGCCTGCACCGACTACACCTGCGTCCTGGCGCCGATGACCGCGGGCCTCCCGGGCGTGACCCTGCTCGATCCGCTCGACGGAGCGGTCCGAGCCGTGCACGACCTTCTCGGTCCCGTCTCCGCGGATCCAGGGTCAGAGCATCACGAGCTCCACGACACCGGAACCCATCCGGTGGACATCCCCCGGCTCGCCGACACCGCCTATGGGCTCATCTTCTCCACCGTCTCCCGAGCAGAATTGAGGAATCACGCATGACCTTCCACCCCGCCGACCGCATCCTCCGTCTCGAGGGCCCCCACCTGCGCGCCACGCACGGCGCCACCCTCCGCGCCCTCGAGCGCGAGCTGGAGCGGCAACCGGCGAGCACCCCGTCGCTCGACATCACCTATGCGGACACCCACCGTTTCCCTCCGGTCGACTGGGCGAGCGAGGAGTTCGTGAAGGCCGCGACCGGCAGCGGCATGACCTACACGCCGTATCGCGGCGACGCGGGCGTGCGAGCCGACGTGGCGGCGAATGTCGGCCCCCTCATCGATCACGAGATCGACCCCGACCGCGAGGTCATCCTGACCCCCGGCACGCAGGCCGGCCTCTACTCCGCCTTGGCAGCCCTGCTGAACCCCGGGGACAAGGTCGTGGTGCCCGACCCCGACTACATCACCAGCGACCGGTCCGTGCGCTACTTCGACGGTGAGGTACTGCCGGTACCGCTCATCTGGGACGAGGGGCAGAGTCCCCGCCTGGACCTCGACATCCTCCGCTCACAGCTCGCCAAGGGCCCCAAGCTCGTGATGTTCTCGCACCCGAACAACCCGACGGGTGCGGTGTTCACCCCCGACCACGTCGCGGAGATCGCCGCGGTGATCGCCGAGACGGATGTTCTGGTCCTCGTCGATCAGCTCTACTGCCGCCTGGTCTACGACCAAGCGCCCTTCGCGCATCTGGCCACCCTGCCGGGCATGTGGGAACGGACCTTGACCACCTTCGGGCCGAGCAAGACCGAATCGCTGAGCGGCTACCGGATCGGCGCCGCCGTCGGCCATCCCGAGCTCATCACGCGGATGGAGGATGTCATGGGCATCGCCTCGCTCCGCGCGCCGGCCTATGCCCAGCACGTCATGTCACGTTGGATCCGCGATGACGAGGAATATGTGCGAACGCGAACCGTCGAGTACCAGGCTCTGCGCGATCGCAGCGTCGAGGCGCTGCGGGCGATGCCCGGTGTGGACGTGCGGGTGTCGGGTGGATCGGCCTATCTCTTCCCCTCCTTCGCCGGCCTCCGCGCGACCGACCAGGAGATCGCGCTGGCACTCAAGCGTGACGCGGGTCTGACGGTGAACCCCGGCTACCAGTTCGGGGCTCGCGGCGACGGGCACTTCCGCATCTGCTTCGCTCAGGACGAGCAGGTCTGGGAGGGCGCGCTGGAGCGCATGGCCGCGGTGCTGGCCACGTTCCCGGAGGCGTGACTCATGGGGCTCTACTTCTCGGCCGAGGAATACGCTCGCCGGTGGAGACTGGTGGAGGCGGAGGCCGACAACCGCGGCCTCGACACCGTGGTGATCTGGGGACGAGCGGGGGGTCAGTTCGAGCACTGCGGCGACATCCTCTACCTGACGAACCACTTCGCGATCAGCGCC
Source organism: Actinomycetes bacterium (assembly GCA_023417775.1). GTDB lineage: Bacteria > Actinomycetota > Actinomycetes > Propionibacteriales > Nocardioidaceae > Aeromicrobium. The sequence goes on from JAEZEJ010000115.1 coordinate 43,886, forward strand.
GGAGCGGACTCGCCGATCTGGAGCGCCCGGTCGTTCGCTGCGCTGATCGTGCGGCCCGGCCATCCGCCGGAGCTGTTCATCGATGAGCCGGACCCGCGCACCGATCGGCTCGCGATCGAGAACATCCGGTGGAGCTCGGACCCGGTCGAGCTCGTCGGCGAACGGCTGAACCAGCTCGGCGTCACCGGTGACGTGGGCTTCGTCGGGACCAACTTCTTTCCGGTCAAGTACTACCAGCAGCTCTCCGAGCTCTGCCCGCGTATCCGCTGGCGACCGGAGGACGATCTGGTCAAGAAGGTCCGTGTCATCAAGAGCGACGAGGAGCTCGACTGCTACCGCATCGCCGGACGGACGGCCTCCGAGGCGCTCACCCGTCTGATGACGGGCTTGATCGACGGCGAGAAGGAGGCGGTGGCCGCCGGCGAGGCCAGCAAGATCGTCGTGGAGCGCGGGGGGCGCATCCAGCTCATGGGCACCACACACGGTGAGAACATCGGCTACCAGTGCACGGAGCCCCTCACCGGCTACAGCCAGCTCGCGCCGCAGCCCGGCGATCTGGCCGCGGGGATGATCCACGGCCCGATGTTCCAGGGGTATTACCTCGACCCGGCTCGCGAGTGGGTCAGCCAGGCGGATCCGACGCCCGGCCAACGTGACCTCCTGGAGGCCACCATCGAGATCGTCGAGGAGCTCTGCGCGATGATCCGGCCCGGTGTCCGGCTCCTGGACCTGGCGACCCGCGGCGACGAGATGACACGCCGCTTCGGCAGCGACGACTCGCCGACCTCGAAGTTCTTCCCGTTCTACGGTCACGGCGTCGGGCTCTTCTTCGAGACACCCCGGATCGGCTCCGATCTGTCCGGCCCGGAGGAGATCTTCGAGGAGGGCATGGTCTTCGGTATCGAGGCCTTCCTAGCCAAGGACGGTGTGGGCAGCTGCCTCTTGGAGGACAACATCATCGTCACGGCGGACGGCATCGAACTGCTCACCACCACCCCCTTGCGGTGGGACCGATGACATCGGGGCCGTTCGCGATGCGCGTCGAGAGGCTCCACGACGGGCACCGGTGGTGGCCGGACCGCGATGTGCTCGTGGTGGTCGAGGGTGCCCACATCGCCGAGGTGGGACCAGCACGCGTGCTGGCCGAGAAGTACGCGCGTCTGCCGTTGATCCATCACGAGGATGCTGTGCTGACCCCCGGCTGGATCGACACGCACGCGCACACCACCCTCCCCGGAGACGGGACGGCGATCGAAGAGATCGCCCCTTTAGCCTTCGAGGAGCGCGTCCAGATCGCCGCCCGCAATCTGCAACGACACCTCCGGGGAGGCGTGACGACCGTCCGCGACCTCGGCTCCCATCTCGACTACCTCGGCTGGCCGCCCGACCCGGCGACGATGCCGAGGCTGATCCGCTATGGGATGCCGATCACCGCCGAGCAGGGTCACATGCACTGGTTCGGCGGCGCACTCGGCGATGGTCGCGCCAGCGCCGACATCGCGCGGGCGAACCTCGACGCCGGAGCCGAGGGGCTGAAGCTGGTCGGGACAGGCGGCGGGACCGTCGGGACGGTGCCTCATCACACCACCCTGACCGTCGAGGAGCTGCGTGCCGCGATCGAGATCGCCCACGCCCAGGGCCGGCGCGCGACCGTCCACGCGCTGACCAATGAAGCCGTCCGGAGAGCCAGCCAGGCAGGGGCCGATGGCGTCGAGCACGTCGGCTTCCTGGACGTGGGGGGGGCGGGCGCGCCCCGCCCCCCCCCCCCCCGCGCCGCGAACCTCAGGAGGCGCCGTGAGGCGATCCATCTCCGCGGCGACCGTCGCGCTGGTCACCGCGGGCACCCTGACCGGCGCGACCATCGCCGCCGCACCGGCGAGCGC
>JAEZEJ010000083.1 GCA_023417775.1 Actinomycetes bacterium
GACCATCGTCGACTTGGCGGTGCCCTTCTCGCCGCGGACGAGGACGCCGCCGAGGTCCGGTGCGATCGCGGCGAGGGTGAGGGCGAGTGCCATGTCGTCGGCTCCGGCGACGGCACAGAAAGGAAAACGTGCTGGCATGTGGGGCTCCCGCTCGTCGTGCCATTCGGGTCGACGCGGTCGCGTCGCCCCACAGCACGAGGCCGGTCTTCGGACTTCCCGTCTCCCGACGGGTTACCGCAGCGGGCCCTGTTCCGGACTTGCACCGGATTCCCAGATTCTCCTCACGTGGAGGCACCTCGGGCTGCGTCCGCCAGCGTAGCCGATGCGGTGCGCGGGGCCGGGGCTCGGGCGAGCCGTGGGCTGTCACGCAGCGAGGTGCCGCTGGTGCGGGAGTGGCTCAGCCGCCCGGCGGGTGAGCGGGCGGCTGAATCAGTCCCGATCGAAGCGGCCCGCGGTGTAGCCCCGTCGACCGGGATGGTGACGCCGCTGACGTAGCTGGCGTCATCGGAGGCGAGGAAGCCGATGACGGTCGCGATCTCCTCGGCCTCGCAGATGCGGCCGAGTGGATAGATGCTGATCAGCTTGGCCTCCCGCTCCGGATCGCTGAGATTCGCCGCGGTCATCGGGGTGCGGGTGGTGGTGGGGGCGACCGCGTTCACGCGCACGCCCCGCGGGCCGAGTTCGAGCGCGAGCTCGCGCGTGAGGCCCGAGACCCCGCTCTTGGACGCGGTATAGGCCGCGCGGCCGCGGACGGCCAGGATGCTCGACGTCGACGACAGATTGATGATCGCCGCATCCCTCTTGCCGCGCGCATGGAGGCGCGCGGCGAACAGCTGCGAGGCGATGAAGGTGCCGCGCAGGTTGATGCCGAGGACCTTGTCCCAGAGGTCGAGGGTGAGCTCGGTCGCGGGGACGATCTCGCGGATGCCGGCGCTGTTGACCAGGACATCGGCCTCGCCGAGGCGCTCGGCGGCCTGATCGAACATGTCCTTGACGCTCGTCTCGTCGAGGACGTCGACCGGCACGGCCACGGTGGCGCCGCCCAGTTCGTCCGCCAGCGCGGAGGCGGCGTCGAGATCGGTGTCCGCGATGGCGACCTGGGCGCCTTCGGCGACGAAATGACGGACGGTCGCAGCACCGATGCCGCTCGCCCCTCCCGTCACCACGACACGACGTCCGGAGAATCGATCCGACATGGGGGAGCCTTTCCTCGAGAGTGATATCGAACATTATGCACGATCGACAGGGGATGAGCGATGCCCCACGGGATCGGTCCCCTCGTTACAGTGGCGGCCATGACTGTGACCGTGGTCGGGATCGGAGCCGACGGATGGGACGGGCTGGCGCCGAAGGCGCGTGCCGCACTGGAGCGAGCCGACCTGGTGGTCGGCAGCCCCCGCCAGCTCGGGCTCCTGCCGCCGAGCATCGGGGCCGAGCAGCGCGAGCTTCCCTCGCCGCTGCGCGCTGGCCTCGGGTCCTGGGCTGATGACCTGTCCTCGCGCGCCGCCGTGGTGCTCGCCTCGGGCGATCCCTTCCTCTCGGGGATCGGCTCGACCCTCCTGGACGTGCTCGGTCCGGAGGCGATCGAGGACGTGCAGCCGGCTGTCTCCTCGGTCACCCTGGCGCGCGCGGCGATGCGCTGGTCGGCCGAGAGCACCTCCTGGGTGAGCCTGGTCGGCCGCGACGCGTACCGGCTGCTGCGGCATCTGGAGCCCGGCGCCCGCCTCCTCGTCCTCGTCTCCGACACCACCACCGCGACCCACGTCGCGGCCATCCTCACCGCCGCCGGCTTCGGCGAGAGCCGCATCACCGCGCTGTCCGATCTCGGGTCCGCCGATGAGTCCCGGCGCGACGCCTTCGCCCGGATGTGGCACGGCAAGACGCCTCCGCTGACCGTGCTCGCCATCGAGTGCGACGGTCCCGGCCCCTGGTGGTCGCGCACCGCCGGACTCGACGACGATGCCTTCGAGAACGACGGTCAGCTCACCAAACGCGACGTGCGGGCCAGCGCCCTCGCCCGGCTGGCGCCCCGCGCCGGGGAGCTGCTGTGGGATGTCGGCGCGGGAGCCGGGTCCGTCGCGATCGAGTGGCTGCGGGCCCATCCGCGCAATCGGGCGATCGCGATCGAGCGGCATCCCGATCGAGCCGCGCGGATCCGCCGGAATGCCGAACGCCTCGGCGTGCCCGAGCTGGAGATCGTCGAGGGGACCGCGCCGGAGGTGCTCGACGGGCTCGCCCGACCGGATGCCGTGTTCGTCGGCGGGGGAGCCACCCGCGAGGGGGTCCTAGACGCGGCCTGGGAGGCGCTCGTCCCGTCCGGTCGTTTCGTGGCGCACGGAGTCACGCTGGAGACCGAGGCGCTGCTCGCCTCCTGGCACGGTCGCCACGAGGACGGTGAGCTGACCCGGATCAGCATCGAGCACGCCGAGCCGATCGGCGGCTTCACGGGGTGGACCCCGGCGCGTGCCGTCACCCAGTGGTCGGCGACCAAGCGGTGACGGTCCACTTCGTCGGTGCCGGACCGGGAGCGGCGGACCTGCTCACCGTCCGCGCCGCCCGGCTGCTGGCGGAGGCCGATGTCTGCCTCTACGCCGGTACCTACCTCGACGCGGTGCTGGAGCACTGCCGCCCCGACGCCCGGCGGATCGACACCCAGGACCTCGACCTCGAGCAGATCATCGACCAGATCGTCGCGGCCCACGCGGCGGGCTCCTCCGTGGTGCGGCTGTGTTCCGGCGATCCGTCGGTGTACTCGGCGCTGGCCGAGCAGACCCGGCGTCTCGATGCGGCGGGCGTGACGTGGGATGTCACCCCCGGCGTTCCCGCCTATGCGGCAGCCGCGGCTCTCGTGGGGGCCGAGCTGACCGTGCCCGAGCTCGTCCAGTCCGTGGTGCTGACGCGGGCGCAGGCCCGGTCGACCGCGATGCCCGAGGGCGAGGCCTTGGAGAACTTCGCCGCCACGGGGGCGACTCTGGTGCTGCACCTGGCGATCACCCGAGCGGGTGAGCTGGCCGAGAAGCTGACGCCCCACTACGGCGCGGACTGCCCGGTGGTCGTCGTCTTCCGAGCGAGTCAGCCCGATGAGCTGGTGCTGCGGGGGACGCTGGCCGATATCGGCGACCAGGTCGCCTCGGCCGGGTTGCGGCAGGCGGCCGTCATCCTCGTCGGTCCCGCCCTCGCCCGGCACGGCGATGGCGAGTCCTTCCTCTACGCCGCCACCCGCGATCGCACCAGCAAGCGTCGCTGACCTCGCGTCGACGGCGGTACGCCATCAACCGTTCGACCCTCGCCACCGCGCTCGAGACCAGAGGTCGGTGCCGTCAGCGGACGAAGCGGGGGGACCAGACCTGGCCCGCACCCGTCACGCGGGTGCCCGAGGCGCCGACGATGATGAGGCACTTCATATCGATCGCCCGAGGATCGACGTCCCCGAGGGTCGTCACGGTCAGCGACTCTTCCGCCCGCCCCACATCGCGGCCCACCACGACCACCGTCTCGGGGGCACGATGGCGCAGCATGATGTCGCGCAGCTCGCTCACCTGGGTGGTGCGCGATCGCGAGGCCGGGTTGTAGACCGCGAGCACCAGATCGGCTCGGGCGATGTGGTCGAGGCGTTCGGCCACCACCTCCCAGGGCTTCAGTCGGTCGGAGAGGCTGATCACCGCGAAGTCGGCGCCGACGGGAGCACCGGCCTTGGCCGCGACCGCCTGCACGGCCGAGACGCCCGGGAGCACGCGGATCGGCACCGCGGAGTAGGCGGGATCCTCCGCCGCCTCGAAGACCGCCGAGGCCATGCCGAAGACCCCCGCGTCGCCGCCGGACACGACGGCCACCCGCTCGCCACGCGCTGCCAGGTCCAGGGCCTGCCGCGCACGGTCCACCTCGACCGTGTTGCCCGAGGAGTGCCGGGTGAGTCCCTCGCGCTGCGGCACCCGCTCGACATAGGGGCCGTAGCCGATGACATGGTCGACCTGCGCCAGCGCCGCCGTGACCTCGGGGGTGATCCACCGGTCCGGGCCGGGGCCGAGGCCCACGACGAATAGCTCGGCCTCACCCGCCGGGGCGGCCTCGGCAGCCGCCGGGGCGTCGTAGCGTGCACCCACGGAGTCGCCGGGCACGACGATGAGCGAGAAGTACGGCACCGCGGACGGGTCCACGTCGCGCACCGGCAGCCAGCGCTGCTCGGGCATCGACGCGCGCTCGACATAGAGGGCGTCGTCGAGCCGGCCCGCCTGGCGCAGCGCCTCGACCACCGACCCGAAGGTGCGCCCGAGCTTCATGATGATGGCGCCATCGGTGTCGGCCAGGCGGCGCGCGAGCTCGGGAGTGGGCAGGGTGCCGGGCAGCACCGTGAGCACATCGGTCTGCCGCACGAGCGGGGTCGCGGCGAGCGCGGTCGCGGCGGCGAAGGCCGGCACGCCCGGGACCACCTCGGTGGCGAAGCGATCGGACAGCCGGTCGTGCACGTACATGTACGAGCCGTAGAACAGCGGGTCGCCCTCCGCGAGCACGACCACGTCGCGGCCGGCCTGCAGGTGGGCGGCCAGCCGCGCGGCGCACTCCTCGTAGAAGTCCGCCATCGCCCCCGCGTAGCCGCCGGGATGCTCGGTCGCGCCCGTGGTGACCGGGTACTCGAGCACCTCCTCGACGATGCCCTCGGGGATCAGCTCATCGGCGATCCGCCGGGCATTCGAGCGCTTGCCCGGTCCCTGGTGGTAGGCGATGACATCGGCCGAGGCGATCAGCCGGGCCGCCTTGCGGGTGATGAGCTCGGGATCGCCCGGGCCCAGCCCCACACCCCACAGCCGCCCGGTCATGCCGACACCGCCTGGAGGAAAAACACGGTAGGCCGGTGCCGGCATGACCGAGTGCTTCTCGTTCGCTCGCTACGCTCGCTCATTCGCGCTCCTGAGCGAGGGCGTTGAGGGCGGAGGCGGCCATCGCCGAGCCCCCGCGGCGACCGTGCACGGTCACATAGGGGACGTCGATGCCGTGCTCGCGGGTGAGGTCCGCCAGCGCCCGTTTGGACTCGGCCGCGCCGATGAAGCCGACGGGCACGCCGACGATGGCGGCGGGTCGCGGTGCGCCGTCGATCAGCATCTCCAGCAGGTGGAACAGCGCCGTGGGAGCGTTGCCGACTGCCACCACCGCGCCGTCCAGGTGCGGTTCCCACAGCGACACCGCGGCTGCCGAACGGGTCGTGCCGAAGCTGCGCGCGAGGTCGGGCACCGCCGGATCGCGCAACAGGCAGATCACCTCGTTGTCCCGGGGGAGGCGTGCCCGGGTCACGCCGGAGGCGACCATGTGCGCATCGGTGAGGATGGGGGCGCCGGCCTGCAGCGCCCCGCGCGCGGCCGTCATCAGGCGCGGGTGGATCTCCAGATCGCGGGTCAGGTCGGTCTGGCCGGTGCCGTGGATCATCCGCACGGCGACCTTCTCGGCATCCGCCGGGATGCGCGACAGATCGGACTCAGCGCGGATCGTGGCGAAGGAGTCGACATAGATCGCGGGTCCGTCGTCGATGTAGTCGTAGTGCCGGCGCGGGCGGCGTGGCTCGTTCATTGCGGCTCCTGGTCGGGGACGATCACGCTGCGCCACGGGGTCACGATGACCTCATCGGGCAGCGACTGCGCGGCGGTGCGGTCGAGACGCCCCTCGGGGATCGGGACGTGCCGGGCGACCCGGCCGTCGCGCTGCTCGATGATGCCCGGCGGCCAGGGCTCGGCCGACACCCGGGTCCGTGGATCGCGGGTCCCGGCCGGGTGGAGCGGTCGATCGAGCTCGTCGACGTGCCAGGGAGCGTCCGGTCCGTTGCCGCGGGCGTCGATGAAGTCGCGGGCGAGCTCGGCCAGGGCGCCGGCAGCCCCCGCGATCGGCACTGTCCGGCCCCATCCCTCGTCGCCGATCCTGAGCTGGACGCTGTCGTCATCGAGCGCGAGGAGGCCGAGATCGAGCGGACGCCAGGCGACATCGCCGCGTCCGTCGTCGAGCACGAAGAGGAACCGCCCGGGAAGTGCGGCGAGGGCGTGCTCGGAGCAGAGCAGTCGATCGAGCTCGGCGGCGACGGGACGCACGTCGGCGCGGCCACCCGCGCGGCCCGACATCGGCGAGATCTCGATATTGCGGATCAGCTCGTGTGCGGGGGAGGGCAGCAGGCCGGCCTCAGCGACCGCCTCGACGAAGGCCGCAGGCACGCAGCCGTCCTCATGGGACACGCCGCGGATCTGCAGATTGGCCCGCGATGTCAGGTGCAGCGCTCCATCCCCCCAGCGCTCGGCGATGTCGACCAGCGTGTGCAGCCGACGCAGCGGCGCGCCCGCCAGACGGAGTCTGACGAGCGCGCCGTCGTCGGCGATCCAGGGCCGGAAAACGCCGGGACACCGGTCGGATCGGGTGCGGGAGGTCACCGGATCATGGTGCCACGTCGCCGGTACCGCGGTGCCCGCCCCGTGATCGCCCGGCCGTAGCGGTAGTTGGTCGACGTGATCGGTGCCTGGTGGGGTTGATGGCCTACCGCCACTCGGCCGGAGCGGCTCAGTGCGAGTGGAGCACGCCGCTCAGCTCATTCGGAGCCACGTCGAGCTCGGCGGTCGCGGTGATCTCCCCGGAGTCGAGGTCGACCGCGTGCAGCCGCTGGTTCTCCGGGTCGCTCACATAGGCCGTGTGCTCGCGGACGAAGATCGCCGGCCGCGGCTGCTGCCAGTCGATCGGCTCGGTCCACTCCTCGTCGAGCACCGGGATCGAGTCGACGATCTCGGCGGACTCGGGGTCGATCACGTGGATCGCGCCATCGGTCCCGAGCACGAGCGCCTCGCCGTCATGGCCGCGAGCCAGTGACCGGAAGGTGTAGCTGGCGGGCAGGTCCACCAGGGTGAGCTCATTGGTGGCCGTGTCGGTCAGCGACACCTGCGTCGGACGCTCGAGCTCGGCATCGGGGTCCTGCTTGTAGTCGCCGAGCACGACCGAGGACGTCTCCGAACCGGCCTGGTTGCCGATGCGCCCGTACTCGGTGGGGCTGTCGATCTTGGTGAACTCGCCGTCGGCATAGGTCAACAGGCCGTCCTCGCAGCCGATCACGACCACCTCGTCGCGGGCCGTCGCCTCGCCGTGCACACCGGGGCACTCCTCCGAGCGCGCGACCTCCTCGCCGTCCGGGTCGACCACCCGGGCGCCGACACGGGCCTCGCTGTCGCCGAGGGAGGTGAGCAGGTCGCCGTTCTCCAGCACGATCGCGACGCCGTGATGGGCCTCGGGGGTCGAATAGGTCTCGGTCTCGGGCCTCTCGCCGTGGTCGAGGCCGTGCGGGTCGAAGACCGTGATCTCGCCGGTGCCGTCGGCGAACAACACCGCCTTGTCGGCATGCCGGACGACGTGACCGGGGGTGTCGGCCTCGAACACCAGATCGGTGAGCTCGCCGCCGACCGCGTCCAGGACCTGGAAGCCCTCGGAGGTCGACACCAGGAGGTGATCGTCCGTGCCGGCCGGGTTGAGGCGGTTGAAGCCGTCGAGCTCGATGTCCTTCTCCACCTCCAGCGTCTCCCCGTCGAGCAGTAGGACACCGCCGTCGTAGGTGACGGCGATCGGATGGTCGATGGAGCCGCCACCGTGGTCGTGGTCGTGATCGCCCGCGGTGTCGGACTCCGAGTCGCTGCCGCAGGCGGCGAGTGTCAGGGTCGCGGCGAGCGCGAGCGGCAGGATCGCGTGTCGTCTGGTCATGGGTGGTGCTCCTTCATGGATGGGTGGGTCAGGACAGAGCGGAGGCGATGGCGTCGGCATTGGCGCGCATCATCCCCAGATAGGTGGCGGCCTCGCCCTCGGCGGTGAGCGACTCGGAGTACAGCGAGACGACCTCGACATCGATCCCGGCCGTGTCCGCCAGAACCTGGGCGAGTCGGTCCGGCTGCGAGGAGTCGGCGAAGACCGCGGGCACCCCGTTCTCGGTGATCGCGGTGGCGAGGGAGTCCAGGTCGGCGGCACTCGGGGAGGCGAGGGTGGTGCCGCTCGGGATCACGGCGCCGACGACCTCGAAGCCGTAGCGATCGGCGAGATAGCCGAGGACGTGGTGATTGGTGACCAGGCTCCGGCGATCGGCGGGGATCTCGCCGAATGCCGTGCTCAGATGGCGATCGAGGTCGCCGAGCTCGTCGAGATAGGCGGCGACGTCGTCGCCGGGCTCCACGCCCGCGTGCTCCTCGAGAGCCTCGGCGATGAGCTCGGCCCCCGTGGCCATCCGGTCCGGGTCCGTCCAGAAGTGCGGATCGAGCTGACCGGCGGAGGCTCCCTCCCGGTATTCCAAGGGATCGACCAGGTCGCCGACCGCGAGCACCGGTACCCCGTCGGCCGCGGCGGCGTCGACGACGTGCTGCACGCCCTCTTCCAGGCCGAGGCCGTTGCTGACCACGAGGTCGGCGTTCTCGACGGCCGCGGCCTGCTGGGCGGAGATCTCGAAGGAGTGCGGGTCGGCCCCGGCCGGCATGAGCACGGTGACCTCGATCTCGTCGCCGGCCACCTCCTGCACGACATCGCCGAGGATATTGGTGGTGACGACGACTCCGCCGTCCGCGGGACCGCTCGCGCAGGCCGCCAGGGCGGTGACGGAGAGCGCGAGGCCTCCGGCGACCGCGGCCAGGGATCGGACGCGGCCGCGTCGCCGGGTCACCATCCCGTCTCCACGAGGTGGAGCGGGGCGACATCGCCGGTCTCGATCTCTCGCGCCACACGGAGGCCGTCCGCGTAGTCGATCTCGTGGACGACGGACTTCTCGGCGTCGTTCACATAGGCCCGGGCGGTGTCGGCGACGAGGGACGGCGGGATCCGTAGATCGGGATCCTCGACGAGAGGCCGCTCGGCGACCTGCGCGCCGGTCGCGTCGTAGTGCCGCAGCGTGCCGTCCTCGCCGAGCACGAGCACCCCGAGGTCGGCGCCGAGGGCGACCGCCGCGAGGGGTGAGGGCGTCTCGATGGTCGTCCAGGTCCGGCCGCCGAGGTCGAGGACCGCGACCTTCCCGCCCAGTACGGCGGCGAGCTCGGTGGCCCGCGGACGCTGAGCGAGCTCATGGGCGCGCTCCTCGCCGGGATAGGGCACGAGCTCGTCCTCGTCGCCCTCGCTGACGAGCACGCCGTCGCTGCAGGCGATGACGAGCCGGTCGCCGGTGCGCACCGCGCCCTCGGGCTCCGCGCAGGAGGCGTCGATCTCCTCGCCGTCAGTCGTGGCCAGCTCGCCGTCCTCCAACGCATCGCGCTCGATCGTCGTGACCGCGCCCTCCTCGTCGACGGCGAGGGTGTCGGAGCCGAAAGCGCCCACGATGGTGCCGGCCGCGAGGTCGATGTCGCCGACGAGGGCGGCGCCCTGGCGGTAGTAGTGGTTGTGGTCGCCGTGCGGCCAGGTCCAGCTGCCCGCGTCGAGCACCATCGCCGCGTCGTCTCGGATGCCGTAGACGAATCGTCCGTCGGTCCGCAGCGCGTCGGCCACCAGATCGAAGGTCTCGGTGCCGCCGTCGAGCAGGTCGATGACCGAGGCCTGTTCACCGTCGGCGATCACCAGACGGTACTGCGCCTCGGCCTCCTCGACGGCGCCCTCGACGTGTCCGTGACCGTGCTGATCCCCCGTCTCCTCGTCAGCGGGCGAGGAGCAGGCGGCGACCAGGACGATGCCGGTGGCGGCGAGGAGGGGGCGGAGGGATCTCATGCGGTCCTTTCGAGGGTGCGGGCGGTGGAGGGCACCGCGGAACGGAGCCCGAGGGCCACGGCGAAGAGGGCGACGGCACAGGCGGTGATCGTGGCGCCCGCCGCGGTTCCGGCGTGCCAGGAGACGAGCAGCCCGAGGACCACGGCCACGGAGCCGAGCGCGGAGGCGAGGACGATCGCCAGTGAGACGCGGGAGGTCCACAGCACGGCCGCGGCCGGCGGCGCGATGAGCATGCCGAAGACCAGGAGCGTGCCGACGATGCTGAAGGTGGCGACGATCGCGAGGGTCAGCATCGTCAGCAGCGCGACATGGGCGAGCTCGGGACGCAGGCCGCTGGTGCGCGCGATCCGGCGGTCGAGGGCGCTGACCAGGAAGGCGCGATGGCCGAGGGCGGTCATCGCGATGATGACCGCCGTGACGATCGCGAGGGTCACGAGATCGCCCCGCTGCACCGCCAGCACCTCGCCGAAGAGGAAGGCGGTGATGTCGACGGCGAAGGACCCCGAAGCCGAGACGATGATGACCCCGGCCGCGAGCATCCCGACGAAGAGCAGGCCGATGGTGGTGTCGGTGCCCAGCCGGCGGTGGCGTTGCAATGCCGAGACGCCCACGGCCATGAGCGCGGCGGCGAGGCCCGCGCCGAGGCTGAGGCTGACGCCCGCCAGGGAGGCGAGGGCGACGCCGGGCAGCATGCCGTGGGACATCGCATCGCCCAGGAAGGCCATGCCACGCAGCACCACCCAGGTTCCGGCGCAGGCGCAGGCGACGGCCACGAGGAGTCCCGCGATCGCGGCGCGGCCGACGAAGCTCACGGCGAAGGGGTCGGTCAGAACAGTCATCGGCGGTGACTCTACAATGTAATGAGAACCGTTCTCATGAGGGGGTCTGGTGATCGAGGTCCGCGAGGTGCACGCCGGCTACGGACGGCAGGAGGTGCTGCGAGGGGTGAGCTGGTGCTTCCCCGCCGGGAAGGTGACGGCGCTGCGTGGCTCGAACGGATCGGGCAAGACGACGCTGCTCGATGTCATGGCCGGGATCAGCGCGCCGGCCCGGGGCCAGGTGGTGCGTCCCGCGGGCGGGATCGCCTACGTCCCGCAGCGCACGCACATCGATCCGCGGCTGCCGCTCACCGTCCGCGATGTCGTGACCATGGGCGCCTGGCAGCGTCGGGGGCCGTGGCGTCGAGTGGGCCGTGAGGACCGCGATGCGGTGCGGAGCGCGATGGAGGATCTCGGCATCGCCCATCTGGCTCGTCGTCGGCTCGACGAGCTCTCCGGCGGCCAGGTCCAGCGCAGCCTGGTGGCGCGGGCGATCGTCTGCGATGCCCCGGTCATGGTGCTCGACGAGCCGATGTCGGGGCTCGACCTCGCGGTCCGCCGGGAGCTCAGCGAGGTGCTGCGGCGCGTCGCGGCCAGCGGGAGGGCCGTGGTGCAGGCGACCCACGATGCCGAGGCGGCGCAGGCGAGCGACGAGGTCGTCACCCTCGTCGACGGCCTCCTCCAGGGTCCCTCGCCGGTCGAGTAGCCCCGTCCGCTCTGCGGGCGCGGCGATGGAGGCCAGCGCACCAGGGGCGAGCCGCGCTGGAGCGAGGCCACGACAGTGAAGGTGATTCCGGCCTCTCTCCCGGGTGGTCGCGTAGCCTGCGGGCATGGACGCTCTCGCCGGTCTCGGGCCGTATTTCGCGGTCGAGCGGGAGCCCGCACCGGACGGCTGGCTGCCCCTGGACGATCTGCGCGACGAGCTCCTCGCCGCCCGCGTCGCCCACACACGGCGATCTCTGGCCGAGCGCGCCCGCAGCGAGGTCGAGGACCGGATCGCCGCCTCGATCATGTCGCTCGGCCTCTTCGCGCGTCTCGTCTCACCGGTCCTGGGATCGCTCGCTCTGCACGCGCAGCCACCCCGCATCGACCTCGTGACGACCCGCTGGCGACCGGTCGAGTCCGGGCCGTGGCCGATCGCGGTGGAGCCGGGCGCGCCCCGCACCCTCGACGAGGTGATCACCGAGGTCATCGGTCCGCTCAGCGATCGCCTCGCGGCCGGTTTCTCGCTCTCGCGCACCATCCTGGACGGCAACGCGGCGTCGGCTGTCTTCGGCGCCGTGGCGATGCTGCGCCGTCTGGGGACTGCTGATGCCGGCCGGGCGGCCGACACCGCCCTGGGCAGCCTCGCCGGGGGCCCGCTGCGCGGTGCCGGCAAGGTGGAGGGCGGCTTCGTCCGCGCCTCGTGCTGCCTGTACTACCGGCTGCCCGGTGGCGGCTACTGCGGCGACTGCGTGCTCGCCGCCCGCTGAGCCGCTGCTAGAGTGCGAGCGCCAGTCGTGCTCGGTTGAGCCAGGGAACCCGGTGTGAGTCCGGGACTGACGCGCAGCGGTGAGGGTGACGGGCGGAGCGGATGCCACTGGGCCTGGGGGTCC
>JAEZEJ010000085.1 GCA_023417775.1 Actinomycetes bacterium
GGACCCCCAGGCCCAGTGGCATCCGCTCCGCCCGTCACCCTCACCGCTGCGCGTCAGTCCCGGACTCACACCGGGTTCCCTGGCTCAACCGAGCACGACTGGCGCTCGCACTCTAGCAGCGGCTCAGAAGTCGCCTACGACCAACCGGGTGCGACCGGTCACCGGATGACGGACATGCGCCGCGGGCACACCGAAGACCGACTCCACGAGATCGGGTCGCAGCACCTCCGCCGCGGGACCGGCCGCCACCACCCGGCCGGCATCGAGCATCACCACCCGATCGGCATACACGAGTGCCGTGTCGAGATCGTGCAAGGCAGCGACCACCGTGCGGTCCAGTGTCCGCACGCGCCGCAGCAGCGCGTGCTGGTGGCGGATGTCGAGGTGATTGGTCGGCTCATCGAGGACGATCAGCTCGGTGTCCTGAGCCAGCGCCCGCGCGAGCAGCGCGCGGCGGCGTTCGCCTCCGGACAGCTGGCTCATCGAACGATCGGCGTGGCCGGCCAGGTCGACGGCCGCCAATGCCCGTCCCACGGCCGCCTCCTCGCCGGCGCCGGCCGACCGCCACGGCGGGTGCGCGGGCAGCCGGCCCAAGGTGACGAGCTCCCGGACCAGCAGATCGGCGAAGCCCGCCGACTCCTGCTCCACGAAGGCGATCCGCTGGGCGCGCTGGCGGGCGGACCACGCCCGCAGATCCCGGCCGTCGACCTCGATCTCTCCGGCGGAGGCCCGCTGCAGTCCCACCAGCACGCGCAGCAGGGTCGACTTGCCCGCGCCGTTCGGGCCGACGACCGCGACGAACTCGCCGCGGGCGACCCCGATGTCGATCCCGTCGAGCACCGGACGGCCGCCGATCGATGCCGCGAGCGAGGACCCTCGCAGGTAGGCCGCCGCGGTCATCCGGCATCACCGAAGCGATACCGGCGACGACCCAGGACCGCCAGGAACACCGGCGCGCCGATGAGACCGGTGACGACGCTGAGCGGGATCTCCATCGGCGGCGCGAGCACCCGCGCCGCGACATCGACCCACACGAGGAACAGTGCGCCGGAGAGCATCGCGACCGGCAGGAGAACCCGATGCCGCGCCCCCACGAGCATCCTGGCGAGATGCGGCACCACGAGGCCGACGAAGCCGATGCCGCCCGCCACCGAGACGAGGACTCCGACGAGGACGGCCTGCGCCACGAACAGCCCGACGCGCAATGACACGACCGGGACTCCCAGCGAGGCCGCCGCATCCGCGCCCGTCGCCAGCGCATCGAGCCATCCCGCCAGGAGCCACACCGCGAGGCCGACGAGCACGACGACGACCAGCGGCCCGATGAGCTTGACCCAGGAGGCGCCGGCGAGACTGCCGAGCAGCCAGAACAGCACCGACTGCGCCGCCTGCGGCTCGGCGCTGCGGAACACCAGGAAGCTCGCCACCGCCGAGAACGCCGCGCTCAAGACGGTGCCGGTCAGCACGAGCCGCAGCGGCGTCAGACCCCCCTGGGCGATGCTGATGCCGAACACGAGGACGGCAGCGCCGAGGGCGCCGAGCAGGGCGCCGCCCGTGAGCGCCCAGAGTCCCGCCGAGGACAGGACCCCCAGCGTGATGACGGCGGTCGCCCCCACACTGGCCCCCGAGGAGATGCCGAGCAGATAGGGATCGGCGAGCGGATTGCGCACCAGGGTCTGGATCATCGTGCCTGCGAGGGCGAGTCCGGCACCGACGATCGCGGCGAGCAGCACCCGCGGCGTGCGGATGTCCCAGACGATCGTCGCGGCCACCGAGCCATCGGCCTCGCCGGACAGGCGGCGGGCGAAGACGCCGACGATATCGCCGACGGGGACCTCGGTGGCACCGAAGCCGGTCGCCAGGACCATGCTGACGGGCAGGGCCACGAGCAGCGCCAGCAGGAGCCCACGGCGTCTCCACACCCGGGCGCCGACACCGATCATCGTCGTCATCGAGCCGGCTCCCCGAGCTTCTCGCGCCAGCGTTCCAGGTCGTCCTCCGGCTCCACCCGCGAACAGCCGGGACAGAACCGGTGGTTCTCCCCCAGATGGATGAGGCAGCACGTACCGCGCCGGTAGATCCAGGCGCCATCGCAGGTCTCCGGCTCGACGGCCAGCGACACTGGCCACGGTCCGGAGATCAGCAGCTCAGCCCGCCGGCCGACGGCCTCCGTGTCGTCCGATATCCGATGCGCCGCGCCGAGGGCGCCGGCACAGGAGGCGCCGATATTGCCCCACAGCACCCGCTCG
Source organism: Actinomycetes bacterium (assembly GCA_023417775.1). GTDB lineage: Bacteria > Actinomycetota > Actinomycetes > Propionibacteriales > Nocardioidaceae > Aeromicrobium. The sequence goes on from JAEZEJ010000085.1 coordinate 2,250, forward strand.
GTGAGAGGGAACTCCGCTTGGACCGCCGCGACCAGCGGTCCGGCGAGGGACGCCAGCATGGTCGCGAAGCGGTCGGCCGGCATCGGGGCGGGAACGGCCCTGCCGAACCTGGCCCCTCTCGTGCGGCCGTCGAGGAGACGGACCTCCACCTCCTCGTGGACGAGCGTGGGAACGGGACGACCGAGGGCCCAGCCGACGATCAGCGGTCCGAGGACCCGCGCGGTGAGACCTTGGAGGGCGCAGGAGGCACCGACGACCGCCGACCGCGCGCCGATGCCGTCGGCATAGTCGCGGGCGATCCGGGGCCAGGCGCGGGGGTCGGCCAGCGCGCGCAGCGGCGTCCACTCGGCGGAAGCCACCTGCATCGGGCCGAGCTCGATCCGCTGGCCCGGCAGCGCCTGCCGGGCCAGCACGATCCAGCTCGGGTCAGCGGCCATAGCCGGCGAAGCGGCCCTCGATACCGGAATCGGGCGTGAGGCCGAGATCGTCGAAGGACGTGCGCAGCGCCTCGGCCGCCTCGATATTCGGATGGCCGCTGGTGAAGAGCGCCAGCGGCAGTACGACGATGCGGTCCTCGGTCACGGCCGGGAGCTGGCGCAGGGCCGGCTGCTGGCGGATCGTATCGATCTTCGTCGCGACCTCGTTCTCGTCGCCGCTGCGGTAGTCGAGCACCACGATCACATCGGGTTGACGGCCGGCGACGGCCTCCCAGCTGGCCCGGAACCAGGTGGTGTCCTCGTCGGCGAAGACATTCTCGCCTCCGGCGGCCTCGATGATGCCCTGAGGCGGACCGTTGTGGCCCGAGGTGTAGAGGTCATCGGTGCCGCTGTCGAAGAGGAGGACCTTCGGCGCCTCGTCGGGGCGCGGGGCATCCTCCAGCGCCCCGAGACGCTCGTCGAGATCCTCGATCGCCTCCGATGCCTCGTCCTCGTGTCCGGTCAGCGCGCCGTAGTTCTCCAGATCGGTCCGCACCGCCGTCCACGGGTCCATCGTCCCGAGGGCCGAGGACGAGTCCTCGGGGTCCTGCCGGCAGCTGTCGGAGATCACATAGGTGTCGATATCGCGGTCGGCGGCCACCTCCTCGGTGACCCCGGAGGAGCCGGCGAACAATCCGCTGTACGAGCCGATGAGCAGATCGGGGGTCTCGGCGACGATGGCCTCGAGCGAGATCGGCGATTCGAGGCGCGGCACGTCCTCGATTCCCGGCCCGTAGAGCTCGGTCATGATCTCGTCGTTGTCGGGATTGAGCGCCACCGCGGCGAGCTGGTCGACGGCGCCGACCCGCAGCAGCGTGCCGATATTCGCCGAGTTGCTCGTGGCCACGATGCGCTCGACCGGCGCCTGGTAGGTCTTCTCGACATCGCAGTTGGTGAGCGAGACACCGTCGGCGTCATCGCTCGTGGAGCTGTCCGAGGCGGTGGAGCCGCAGCCGGCGAGGAGGAGTGCCGTCGCAGCGGCAGCAAGGGTGGGAAGGGTACGGACGACCATGACAGGTCCCTTTCGTCCGAGGCTCGTACGCGAAGCCTGCAACTGGATGGATAACGCACGCGA
>JAEZEJ010000021.1 GCA_023417775.1 Actinomycetes bacterium
CCCCGCTGCCCCCGCCCCCCCCGCGCCAGGGGGGGGGGGCGCGTCGCCGTTCCCGGCCTTCGAGGGATGTCGGTGGTCAATAGGCGACTGCGAGAGTCCCCGCAGTGGCCACCTCGCCCGATTCCGCTGGTCATGCAGCGCCCTGCTACCGTCGCGCGGGTGGACCTTGCTGAGGTGACGACATTGCGACTGGGAGGCCCGGCGCGCACGGTGATCGAGGCCGCGGACGAGCAGACCCTCCTGGACGCCGTCCGGGTTGCCGACGAGGCCGCCGATCCGCTGCTCCTCGTGGGCGGCGGCAGCAACCTGGTGGTGGCCGATGATGGCTTCGATGGCACGGTGGTGCTCGTGCGCACCCGCGGCGTGCACATCGACGCGGATGCCTGCAGCGGTGCCACCGTCACCGTCGCGGCGGGCGAGTCGTGGGACGAGCTCGTCGCCCGCTCTGTGGCTCAGGAGTGGATCGGCGTCGAGGCGCTGTCGGGCATTCCAGGCTCGGTCGGTGCCACCCCGATCCAGAATGTCGGCGCATACGGCCAGGAGGTGGCCGACACGATCGTCTCCGTGCGGGTCTACGACCGCTATGAGCGCGCCGTCCGCACGATCGCGCATGCTGACTGCGGTTTCGGCTACCGGACGAGCCGGTTCAAGGAGCAGCCGCAGCGCTATCTCGTATTGAGCGTCACCTTCCAGTTCCGTCTCGGTGATCTCGGAGCTCCGGTCCGCTACGCCGAACTTGCGCGGACGCTCGGGATCGAGCTGGGCGAACGGGCCCCGGCCGCGCAGATCCGCGATGCCGTGCTGGTCTTGCGCCGGGGCAAGGGCATGGTCCTCGAGGTCGACGATCACGACACCTGGAGCGCGGGATCGTTCTTCACCAACCCGCTCCTCACCCCGGAGCAGGCGCGGCTGCTACCCGTCGAGGCGCCACGCTTCGAACAGCCCGACGGCCGGGTCAAGACCAGCGCCGCCTGGCTCATCGACCATGCCGGTTTCGGCAAGGGCTATGGGAACGACCGGGTGGGCCTCTCGACCAAGCACGCCCTCGCGCTCACCAACCGGGGGAGCGGCTCCACGGGGCAGCTGCTCGCGCTGGCGCGGGAGGTGCGTGACGGGGTCGAGGCGCGTTTCGGCGTGCGCATGGTCAACGAGCCGGTGCTCGTCGGCGAGACGCTCTGAGTGCGATCTGCGTGGCTCAGTAGCTAGAGCTGCTGGAGCTCGCCATCACGCCCAGGAAGCCGAAGAAGATGGCCGCCAGGGCGATCAGCACGCCGATGCCCAACAGCACCGTGGCGATGATGCCGAGGATCTTGCCGGCATTGGCCTCCGAGCGACCTTCGTAGCGACCGTGCGACGCATCGATCTCCTTGACCGCCTTGCCCCCGATGTACCAGGCGAAGGGCCCGAGGATGCTGCAGATCACCAGGCCGAGGATGCCGAGGACCAGCGCCAGTGTGGACTGCGGGTGCTTCTCCGGCGGCTGCCAGCCGCCCTGGCCCTGAGGGGCGCTCGGGTACGAGCTCATCGAAGTCCTCCGAGGATGTGCGTACTGATGTCGTCATAGGAATCGTAGGAGGAGTCGAAGGCGCCGGCGATACCGAGGACCACGAAGAAGCCGAAGAAGAGGATCCCGAGGCTGAGCAGCACGGTGCCGATGATGCCGAGGATGCGACCCGCGCTGGCCTCGGAACGTCCCGAGTACTGCTGCGGCGCGGCATCGATCTCCTTGACGGCCTTACCGCCCAGCCACCAGGCGAAGGGGGCCAGCAGGGCCGGGAGGAAGCAGATGAAGGTGCCGACGAGGCCGACGATGCCCAACACCAGCGACGTCGTGGCCTGCGGATGCTTGGGCTGCTGCGGCCAGGGCTGCGGATAGGGCTGGGGGTACGGCGACGCGCTGTGGCCGTAGGGCTGACCGGGCTGTCCGTAACCGGATTGCTGACCCGGCCCATAGCCGTATCCCGAGCCGCCGGGTTGACCCGGCTGAGTCCCCGGTTGGCCGGGCTGGCCCTGCTGGGGGTCGGGCTGTCCCCAGCCCTGCGGTGGAGGGCCGACCGGTCCCGGTCCGTCATTGCTCGGTTCAGCGGGCCGAGACTGGTCCGGCGCTCCGAAGGGGTCCGGCTCCCCATCGCCCCATCCCGGTGGCGGATTCTGATCGCTCATGCCGTCACCGCCCAAGGAAAGGCACGGTAGGCGATGGCCGGCATGAGGTGCCCCATCGTTCGCTCGCTCATGGGGCCATCTTGTCATGGGGAGCCGGGCGCCCCGCGTCGGCGAGCCATTGATCGATGCGTGTCAGCGCCGCATCGCGGAGGCGGTCCGGGGCATGGGAGGAACGCAGCGACATGCGGGCCAGTTCGGCCAGTTCGGCATCGCTGAAGTCCTGGGCGGCGCGGAGCACCGCGTACTGGCCGGCGAGTCGAGTTCCGAACAGCAGGGGGTCGTCGGCTCCGAGGGCGACCTGCAGGCCGGCCGCCATCACCTCTCGGACGGGGATCTCCTCCAGGGTCTGATACACCCCGAGGGAGATATTCGAGGTCGGGCAGACCTCCAGGGCGACCTCCCGCTCGGCCAGCTCCTCCAGCAGGCGCGGGTCCTCGGCGGAGCGGATGCCGTGACCGAGGCGATCGGGGTGCAGATGCGTGAGGCACTCGCGGACGTGCGCCGGTCCCCGCAGCTCGCCACCATGCGGCACGAGATCGAGGCCGGCGCGCTCGGCGATGGCGAAGGCCGGCCCGAAGGCCGAGGTGTCACCTCGTCGTTCGTCATTGGAGAGGCCGAATCCGTGCACTCCTCGACCCGCGTACTGGGCGGCCAGCCGGGCGAGGATCCTCGCATCGAGCGGATGGCGGGTGCGGTTGGCCGCGATGACAACGCTCATCCCCACCCCGGTGCTCTGCGAGGCGTCGCGGACGGCATCGAGCACCAGCTCGGTGAAATCGGTGATACCCCCGAAGCGCGCCGCGTAGCCGGAGGGATCGACCTGGATCTCGGTCCAGACCGAGCCATCGGCGGCGTCGTCCTCGGCGGCCTCGCGGACCAGCCGACGGACATCGTCCTCGGTGCGCAGCACCGAGCGGGCGATGTCGTAGAGACGCTGGAACCGGAACCAGCCCTTCTCGTCGGCCGCGGTGAGGTGCGGCGGCCAGTCCTCGACGAGGGCGGGCGGGAGGCGCACACCGTCGCGTTCGGCCAGCTCGAGCAGCGTCGCGTGACGCATGGAGCCGGTGAAGTGCAGGTGCAGGTGCGCCTTGGGGAGTTCGGAGATCAGGGGCCGCATCATCGTCAATCTTGGCACGTTCCCCGCGGAGCGCTCACGGCGCTCGCGGAGCCGGTTCGACTCGATGGGGGATCACCCCGTACACTGGCACAAACCAGTGGATCCCACGGTCTTCGGCCTGCCTGCGTGCGGGTCGATTCGCCGCGAGACACACCAAGGGCACTAGCTCAACTGGCAGAGCATCGGTCTCCAAAACCGAAGGTTGGGGGTTCAAGTCCCTCGTGCCCTGCAAAGGGAATGGCAAATGGGAATCGGTCGAACGGTCTAAGGGAGTAGGTGAAGGACGTGTCGGACAGCAAGGCAGTCCGAGGTTCGCGGGGCGGGAACGCCGACAAGCGGACCAGTCTCCCGACGTTCTACCGACAGGTGGTCGCGGAGCTCCGCAAGGTCGTCTACCCGACCCAGGAGCAGCTGGTCACCTACTTCATCGTGGTCATGGTGTTCGTCATCGTCTTGATGACGATCGTGTCGCTGCTCGACCTGGGCTTCGGCAAGCTCGTGTTCGCGATCTTCACCGGCTCGGCCAGCTGATCACGGCCGACCGGACCACCCGGCAGCACCCGCACACCTGATGGAGCAGTACGTGTCTGAGCAGGAGCACGACTCGGTCGAGACCGAGGAGACGACCCCCGAGGTCGACCCGTCCCTCGAGGACCAGTACGGCGAGCCCAACGACGGCCCCGAGGTGGAGGACGACCCCCGCCTCGACGCCGAGGTCACCGACGAGGACACCGACGAGGCCATGGGCCTCGACGACCACGAGGCCGCCGGCACCAGCCGGGAGCTCTCCGACGCCGAGGGTGACCTCGAGGTCACCGACGAGGACGCCGACGGCGCCGACGAGGGCGCCGACGAGAACGACCCGCTCGAGGCCTTCCGGCGCGAGCTGTGGGCCAAGCCGGGCGACTGGTTCGTCGTGCACACCTACTCCGGCATGGAGAACCGGGTGAAGTCGAACCTCGAGAACCGCATCATCTCCCTCAACATGGAGGACTACATCCACGAGATCGTGGTCCCCACCGAGGAGGTCG
>JAEZEJ010000048.1 GCA_023417775.1 Actinomycetes bacterium
ATCTCGACGGCCTCGTCGAGATCGCGCGGCATGCCGATGTTGGGGGTCCGCCGGGCGAGCGCAGCCGGATCCGGCGGTCGTCTACCAGGAGTCTTCATGTTGACCAGCCGCGGCGTTCCGTGTACGAGATCGCGGCGTATCGGGCGAGTTCAACCGGTCGTCGCAGCGCCGGGCTGCTGTCGTGAGCGCCGCCCGCAACGGGATCATCACGAGCTCGATGTGTTCGGTGGTCTGAGAACTCGTCGAGGATGAACGCGACGTAGGCGAAGACCGTCACCCAGGTGTGATCCGGCTGGGCAGCGCGCTGCGGCGGATGAACGCCGTCATCTTCCGCTGCACCTCACTCGTGGTGGGTCGCGTGTCGTGCGGCGAGTTGAGCGGAAGGAAGCTCGTGATGGATCGGCTGAAGAGAGCGGACCCGTCGGTTCTCCCGCATGGGCTGACGCGACGGTGTCGCGCATCCTCGTCGCGCGCTCGTACCTCGCGAACGCGAGGTTCCTCTGAGCACGTCGTTGGTGGATCGGCATGAGCACACGTCGACCGAAGCGCGGAACGCCACCTAGCGAATGTTTAGAAACTACTTGCAGCCGTTGACACCGGTTCCCCTGCTCTATAAAGTGAATCATGAATAACTAAGGATGGAGATCACGTGCGTTCCATAGTGAAGATCGGTAACGGTCAAGGGTTCTGGGGCGACTCCAGTCGCGGTCCGAGACAGCTCGTCGCAGGCGGCGGGATCGATTACCTGACCATGGACTTCCTGGCCGAGGTGACGATGAGCATCATGCAGAAACTGCGTTCGCGGAGTCCCGAGGCCGGATACGCGACCGACTTCGTCGCACAGCTCAGGCAGATCCTGCCCGACTGCGTGGAACACGGCATCAAGATCGTCGCCAACGCCGCAGGGGTCAATCCGGACGCCTGTGCGGCTGCGGTCCAGGAAGTCGTCGATGACCTGGGTCTCAAGGTCACGGTCGCCACCGTCGGCGGAGACGACATCCTCGGCGACCTGACCACATTGATCGATGCCGGCCACCCCTTGGCCAACATGAACAACGGCGAGCCGTTGTCGGCCCATCTGGATCGCGTCCAGAGCGCGAACGTCTATCTGGGAGCCTTCCCGATCGCAGAGGCATTACGCCGCGGTGCCGATATCGTCGTCACCGGGCGGGTGACTGACCCGTCTCTCGTCGTCGCGCCGCTGATCAGTGAGTACGGCTGGACCGAGGCCGATTACGACAAGCTGGCGGCGGGCACCGTCGCCGGGCACATTCTCGAGTGCGGTACCCAGAGCACCGGCGGCAACTACGATCGTTGGCGCGAGGTTCCAGATCTCGCAGATGTCGGCTATCCGATCGTCGAGGTCGAGCCCGACGGTGCCTTCGTCGTTACCAAGAAGCCTGGCACCGGCGGGCTGGTGGACGTGGATACGGTGACGGCTCAACTCCTCTACGAGCTAGGCGATCCGGTCGAGTATCTGACCCCGGACGTCATCGCCGACTTCACATCGATCAAGCTCGAGCGGGCCGGCGACGACCGCGTTCGGGTCACCGGCGTCCGGGGCCGGCCACCGACTGACCATTACAAGGTTTCCATCAGCACGGCGGACGGCTGGCGCACGACCGCGCAACTGACCGTCGGTGGTCCCGAGGCCGTCGAGAAGGCGCAGGTGACTGCCCAGATCCTGTTCGATCGGCTGGCCTCCGAAGGAGTCCTATTCGCAGAAGACGATCGGCTGGTCGAGGTCATCGGCAGCAATGTGCTGTACGACTCCATGCTCGCGGATCCGACCCCCGAACCGACCGAGGTCGTTCTGCGGGTCTCGGTTCGTTCGGCAGATCGCTCGGCGGTGAACCGGCTCGGTGCCGAACTCGCCTCCCTGCTGACATCCGGGCCTCCGGGCTTGACCGGATTCGCTGGAGGGCGGCCGAAGGCCAGCGAGATCGTCGGATACTGGCCCGCACTGATCGATAAGACGGCCGTGCACTCGACCGTCGACGTGATCGAGGTGGCGGCATGACACGGCGCATGGTCCTGGGGCGGATCGCCTCGGCTCGATCGGGTGACAAGGGTGCCGACGCCAACATCGGCGTATGGGTGCGCGACGACCGCACCTACGAGTTCATCCGCGACGTCCTGACGCCCGAGCGAGTGAAGACGCACTTCGCCGCCCTGTGCAAGGGGGAGGTCGAACGCTACGAGCTTCCCAATCTGCGGGCCCTCAACTTCATGCTTCGCGACTCGCTCGACGGCGGTGGCGCGGCATCGTTACGGACGGACGCCCAGGGCAAGACGCTGTCGTTGGGCTTGTTGCAGATGGAGATCGACGTCCCCGACGAGTTGCTGTCGTGAACGGTCCGATCGCGCTGGCCGACGCGGCCGATCCGCGCATCCTGCAGGCGGCTGCCGAACTCGCCGAAACCGAGAACTGGACTCCGCTCCTGCTCGGCGGCGATGTCGCCGAGATTCCCACCGGTACCGAACACATCGTCCTTGAGCCCGGAGTCAGCCCCTTGGACCAGCTGGCCGAACTCGTCGGATCGGGCGAAGCAGCCGCCGGCATCGCTGGCAGCCTGAGCACCAGTGCCTCAGTGATCCGCGCAGGACTGAGACGACTGCGCCCGCCAGGTGGTCTTGTCTCGGCTTGTTTCGCCATCAAGACGGGCGAACGGTGGTCGACCTACGCTGACTGTGTCGTCACGCCAGAACCGGAGGTCGAGCAACTCGCTCGGATCGCCATCGACGCTGCCGATCATCATCGGCGGTTGTTCGGTGTCGAACCGAAGGTCGCCATGCTGTCGTTCTCCACGCACGGTAGCGCCGACCATCCGCGCGTTGCAGCGGTTCGTGAGGCCACGGCCCTGATCCGCGAGACGCGCCCTGATCTGGACACCGACGGCGAGGTGCAGTTCGATGTGGCCGTCGATCCGGTCGTGGCGCGCCACAAGGCTCCCTCTTCGGCAGTCGCCGGCGAGGCCAATGTCCTGGTCTTCCCCTCACTGGAGGCGGCGAACATCGCCTACAAGGTCGCCGAGCGGGTGGGCGGTGCTCGTGCCCTCGGCTCTTTCGTTCTGGGGCTCGCTAAGCCGTGGGTGGACCTGTCGCGCGGTTGTTCGGTCGCCGACATCGTCGATACCGCCCGGCTGCTGGCGTCGTCGAACCCGACTGCCACCGGTGAAGCCGGGTCGCACGAACACAAGAAAGCGGTGGCCTGATCCATGTCGACGCCGAAAGGAAAGCAGCGCACATGAAAGTCCTGAAGTCCACCTTCGATCCCGGTTCGGACATCGCTGTCGCCAACCGCAGAGGCAACACCGAACGGATCGGCGAACTGGAGCGCCAAGTCGGCCTTGCTATCGGTGGGGGAGGAGAGAAGTACGTCCAGCGCCATCGCGACCGCGGACGCTTCTTGGCGCGTGAGCGTATCGAACTCCTTCTCGACCGTGACGCACCGTTCCTCGAGCTGGGAAGCGTCGCGGCCTGGGGTACGGAGTACCCCGTGGGAGCCAGTGTGGTGACTGGCATCGGCGTGGTCAGCGGAGTCGAATGCATGATCATCGCGCACGATCCGACGGTCCGTGGCGGCGCGTCGAATCCGTACACATGGAAGAAGGTTCTGCGGGCCACTCATGTCGCTCGCGAGAACCGATTGCCGACGATCAATCTGGTCGAATCCGGTGGGGGCGATCTGCGACGCCAGGCGGAGTTGTTCGTTCCGGCCGGTCGGCTGTTCCACGATCTGACCGCTTTGTCGGCCGATGGGATCCCGACCATCGCCCTGGTGTTCGGCAACTCGACTGCCGGCGGTGCCTACGTTCCTGGCATGAGCGACTACACGGTGATGGTGCAGAACCAGGCCAAGGTGTTCCTCGGCGGACCGCCCCTGGTCAAGATGGCCACCGGCGAGGACGCCGATGATGAGAGCTTGGGCGGCGCCGACATGCACGCTCGCACGTCGGGTCTGGCCGACTACCTCGCCCGCGACGAATATGAATGCCTGGCCATCGGCCGCGAGATCGTCGAGCACCTCAACTGGCGAAAGCTGGGGCCCGGGCCCAGCGAGTCCGCCGACGAGCCGTTGTATCCGGCCGAGGACCTGCTGTCGATCGCCCCGGTCGACCTGAAGGTCCCCTTCGACCCCCGAGAGGTTCTCGCTCGGGTCGTCGACGGTTCGCGGTTCGAGGAGTACAAGCCGGTCTACGGGACGGCGCTGGTGAGCGGATGGGCCTCGATCCACGGCTATCCGGTCGGGATCCTTGCCAATGCCCGAGGGGTCTTGTTCAACGAAGAGGCCAAGAAGGGCTCGGAGTTCATCATGCTGTGCAATCAGACCGACACGCCACTGGTTTTCCTGCAGAACACGACGGGCTTCATGGTCGGCACCGAGTACGAGCAGACCGGCATCATCAAGGACGGCTCGAAGATGATCAATGCCGTCACCAACAGCAAGGTGCCACACATCACGATCAACCTCGCCGCCTCCTACGGTGCCGGCAACTACGGCATGTCCGGCCGTTCCTACGACCCGCGGCTGTTGTTCACCTGGCCGAACTCCAAGACCGCCATCATGGGCCCCGAGCAGCTCGCCGGCGTTATGTCGATCGTGGCGCGCCAGGCGGCCGTCGCCGCGGGCCGCCCCTTCGACGAGGAGGCCGACGCCAAGCAGCGGGCCGAGCTCGAAGAGCGCATCGAGGCCGAATCCCTGGCCATGTACATGAGCGGCCAGGGATATGACGACGGTGTCATCGATCCTCGCGACACCCGCGACGTGCTCGGCATGGCGCTGTCGATGTGCCATGGCAATGAGATCACCGGAACCCGCGGTTTCGGCGTCTTCCGGATGTGAGTGAGGAAAACATGATCAGAAAAGTCCTCGTCGCCAATCGTGGCGAGATCGCCTGTCGCATCTTCCGTACCTGCCGTGAGATGGGGATCAGCACCGTCGCGGTCTATTCCGACCCCGACGCGTCGGCGCCGTTCGTGCTCCAGGCCGACGAGGCCGTCCCCCTGGGTGGCTCGACACCGGCTGACTCCTACTTGCGTGTCGACGCCGTCCTCGAGGCGGCCCACCGCGTCGGAGCCGACGCGGTCCATCCCGGCTACGGCTTCCTGTCCGAGAACGCCGACTTCGCGCGCCGCTGTGAGAAGGCCGGCATCACGTTCATCGGCCCCAGCGTCGAGGCCATCGAGGCGATGGGCTCCAAACTCACCGCTCGCGAGATGATGGAGAAGGCTGGCGTTCCGGTGCTGCCGGGCGCCGATCTGACCGACATCGCCGAGGACGATGTGCTCGACGTCGCCGACCGCATCGGCTGGCCTGTCCTGGTCAAGGCTTCCTACGGTGGCGGCGGACGCGGTATGCGAGTCGTCCGGGATCGTGCCGAACTTCCCGAGGCAATCGCCTCCGCCCGTCGCGAAGCCCGATCGGCCTTCGGAAACGACACCGTGTTCTTGGAGCATTACGTCGACGAGCCGCGTCACGTGGAGATCCAGATCTTCGGTGACACCCACGGTTCCATCGTTCATCTGCACGAACGTGAATGCTCCATCCAGCGGCGCCATCAGAAGATCATCGAGGAGTCCCCGTCCCCGGTCGTGGACCCTGAGCTGCGCGCGCGGATGGGCTCGGCCGCCGTGGAGGCCGGCCGCGCCTTGCAGTACGTGGGGGCCGGCACGGTCGAGTTCCTGCTCTCACCGACCAAGGAGTTCTACTTCCTCGAGGTCAACACCCGACTCCAGGTCGAGCATCCGGTCACCGAAATGGTCACTGGCTTGGACCTGGTGAGGATGCAGATCGACGTGGCCTCTGGCGCTCCGCTGCCCGCAGAGGCACACGATGCGCCTTTGCGCGGCCACGCCATCGAAGCGCGACTGTATGCCGAAGACGCGGCACGGGACTTCTTGCCTGTAGCCGGGCGTCTCGACCGGTTCACGGTCGAGGAAGGTCCAGGCTTGCGCGTCGATGCGGGTGTGGGTTCCGGCGACGTCGTATCGACCAACTACGACCCGATGCTCGCCAAGGTCATCGCCCACGGCGAACATCGTGCCGAGGCCACCGCCCGGCTCGGCCGGGCTCTTCGACGCGCACAGATCCACGGGCTCACGACCAACCGCGAGCTGCTGGTCGGGATCCTGCAGAACGCGGACTTCGCTGTCGGCGATATCGACACCCATTTCCTCGGACGCGTCGACCCGATCGAGCTGATCGGTACTCCGTCCGGTGAGATCGCCCAGGCCGGACTGCTCGCCGCCGCGCTGGCGGACCAGGCTCACGATCGCGAGAAGGCCTCGGTTCTCGGCACGGTTACCTCGGGTTTCCGTACCGTGCGGTCGCAGCCGCAGACCCGCGCCTACGCGATCGGCGAGAGCGAGCACGTCGTCGGCTATGCCCTGGGACGTGAACCACGCTTCGAGATCGACGGCCGTGCCTACGAGGTCTCGATCGAACACTGCGACCCGCAGACCGTCGATCTGGTCGTCGACGGAGTCCGGCGTCGCTTCGCGATCGCCCGTGGAGCCGAGACCCGGTACCTCACCTGGAGTGAGGGCAGCTTGGAGTTGCGTCCTGTCGCGCGGTTCCCCACTTCCGAGGACCTGCTGGAAGCCGGATCGCTCGTTGCGCCGATGCCCGGCACCGTCGTACGAGTCAACGTCGAGGTCGGTGACCGCGTCACCGCGGGACAGACCGTGCTGGTCCTCGAGGCCATGAAGATGGAACACGGCATCGCCGCGCCCGCCGACTCGGTGGTGTCCTCCGTGCCCGTACAGACCGGCTCCACAGTCGACACCGGAGCCGTGCTGATCGTTCTGGACGACGAGACGGAGAGCGATGATGACTGACGTCGACGCGAAGGCCGTCTTGTACGAGGTCCGGGACGGAGCCGCGTGGATCACGATCAACCGTCCCGAGGCGCGCAACGCTCTCAACGCCGCTGTCCGAAGCGGACTGAAGGAGCTATTCGAACATGCCGAGCACGATGACACCGTCTCAGTCGTCGTTCTCACCGCGGCGGGCAGCAAGGCGTTCTGCGCCGGCGGCGACCTCAAGGAGATGGCCTCGACCGGATTGACCGTGCCCCCGCCGGACTTCGTACCCCAGCCTGGACGCACCATCGACATGACCAAACCAGTCATCGCCGCGGTGAACGGAATGGCCCTGGCCGGAGGGTTCCTGCTCGCACAGTCGGCCGACCTGGTGGTGGCCGCCGAGCATGCACGGTTCGGCATCACCGAGGCCAAGGTCGGCCGCGGATCGCCGTGGGCGGCGCCGTTGCCATGGCTGATCCCGCCGCGCGTCGCGATGGAGATTCTCCTCACGGGGGAGGCCATCGGCGCGCAGCGCGCCTACGAGGTGGGCCTCGTGAACCGAGTGGTCCCCGCCGAGCGGCTGCACGAGGCCACGATGGAACTGGTCGCGACGATCGCCGCGAACGCCCCCCTGTCGGTACGTGCTGCCAAACGGACGGTCTATTCGTCCGCCGAGCACCACCGCACTGAGGCCTTCGACGAGGCTGAGCGCATCTGGGAGCCGGTGTATCTGAGCCGCGACGCGCAGGAAGGTCCGCGCGCCTTCGCCGAGAAGCGCCGGCCACGCTGGGAGGGGCGATGAGTGCGGTCATCGAAGGGCTTCTGACCGACTTGCGATCGGAACAAGACGAGCTCTTCGACCTACTGAGATCTGCACCCGCTTCGACGTGGAAGAGGCAAACGCCGGCCCCGCACTGGAATGTGCAGGATCAAGTGGCGCACGTGGCGCACTTCGACTGGATCGCCACCGTCGCCTTCGCCGATCCCGACGAATTCATACGGATGCGCGAGAGCCTTGGAGACCTGCAGACGTATGTCGACGCCATCGGTCCCGCGAACGCGCATCGCAGCGGTGAGCAGATGCTGCAATGGTGGGACGAAGAGCGGAATGCGCTCCTGGAGGCCGCCGCCCGTCTCGCAGCACTCGATGCATCGGCGAGAGTGCCTTGGTTCGGCCCGTCCATGAGCATCGCGTCGAAGATCACCGCCCGACTGATGGAGACCTGGGCCCATGGACAAGACATCACGGACGCCATCGGTCTCCGCCGGGCACCGACCGCGCGCCTTCGGCACATCGCCCGCATCGGAGTGCTGGCCTTCGCGAACAGCTTCCGCTCCCACGGCCGACAGGTTCCCGACGACACGGTCTACGTCGACCTGCAGGGTGTCGACGGTGATCGATGGACGTGGGGCGAGCCGTCTGCGGCAAACTCCGTCCGCGGCCCGGCGGAGGACTTCTGCCTGGTCGTCACCCAACGACGCCACATCGCCGACACGACTCTGGACGTCAGCGGAGAGATCGCCACCGAATGGATGACCGTGGCTCAAGCCTTCGCCGGCCCGCCGGGGAAGGGGCGTCAGCCGGGTCAGTTCGAAGCGTCCGCCCAGACGCTCATCGTGTGACCTTCGGGTCGGCGACCCGAGCCATCAGTCGTCCAGTTCCCTCACCGGGCTTGGCGCCGGGTACATCTAGTCCAGCAACCGAGCGCGGTGGTGGTGGGCGGGGCCGAACAGCTGGCCGAGGGCGTGGGCGCGTTTGAAGACCATATGAGCGTCGTGTTCCCACGTGATCGCGATGCCGCCATGCAGCTGGATGGTCTCGGCCGCGACAGCGTGGGCCGCCTCCTTGGCATGGGATGCGGCGGCGGCAGCGAGGTCAGGGGCTTCGGCGCTGTCGTCCGCGACGGCTCTGGCCGCTGTCAGCGCCACCGACCGGGCGGTCTCGGTCTGGACGAGCATGTCGGCGATGCGATGCTTGACCGCTTGGAAGGAGCCGATCGGGCGGCCGAACTGGACACGTTCCAATGAGTAGTCGCGTGTCATCCGCAGGCCGCGGCGGGCGCATCCGGCGGCGAGGACGGCCACGCCCGCCGCGGCCGTGAGGGCGGCGCGGTCGAGTGCTGCGGCGGCGTCCGCTGCCAGGCGGGTGGCTGGGACGTCGTCCAACACGATCGTCGCCAAACGCGTCGTGGCGTCGAGCGATGGCGTCGACACCACGGCGGCTCGGTCAGGGTCGACGAGGTAGAGGCCGATGCCGACGTCGGAGGACGCCGCGACGAGCAGGATCTCAGCATGGGCGCCCTCGAGGACGTCGGTGACGGTGCCTGTCAGTCGTCCGCCGTCATCGACGACGATCGTCGCCTCGAGTGGAGCGAGCTCATGCGCCGGCCACACAACGGCCGGGACCGCTCCGTTCGCGATGCGCTCGAGCAGCTCTCCGGCCTCCGTCGTGGGGGGGAGCGCCAACAGCAGCTCGGTCGCGATGATCGATGACAGGAGTGGAACAGGGGCAAGCGACACCCCCACCTCCTCCAGCACGATCATCGACTCGAACAGGCTGAACCCCGCGCCGCCGCGGTCCTCGGGGATCGCGAGGGCGGGCGCGCCGATCTGCTCGGTGAGCAGGCGCCAGGCCTCCACGGCGTAACCGTCCTCGGCGGCCCGTCTGACCGCGGCGGAGTCCGCGCGGCGGTCGAGGAGCGCCTGGACGGTGGTGGCGAGCTCCTGTTGTTCCCGCGACAACGCTGCCGATGTCATGCAGTGTTTCCCTCCAGCAAGGCGTCGTGGACGCGGCTGCGATGTAGGTCGCTGGTGCCCCACGCTGCGAGCAGGGCACGGGTCCGGGTGATCGCGAGGCTGAGATCGAGCTCGCGGGTGTAGCCGATCGCACCGTGGACCTGCAGTGCAGTCCGGGCTGCCAGATCGGCCGCACGGGCTGAGAGGATCTTGGCGGCGGATGCGTCACGTCGGCGGATGGTCTCGTCGGTGCCGGAGTCGATGCTCAGGGCGGCGCCGTAGACGAGTGGCCGGGCGAAGTCCACCGCGATTCGCACATCGGCGAGTGCGTGCTTGACGGCCTGATAGGACCCGATCTCCCGGCCGAACTGCCGTCGCTGTCCGGCATAGGCGACGGTGGTGTCGAGCATGCTGCCGGCGAGACCCACGAGCTGGGCGGAGCAGGCGACGACGGCGGTGTCGAGGGCGAGGGCGACCTGCGCAGGGTCGAGTTCGATGGCCGGGCCGGCCGGCGTGAGGTCGGCGAGCCGGCGGGTGGGATCGACGGAGGTATGCACCGTCCCGGCTTCCGCCGGTGCGAGTGTGCTGCCGTCGACCAGGAGGATGTGTTCGGCCACCTCGGTGTCCAGCGCACGGGGCGTGTGCGGGGGGACGGCCACGGTGCCGATCGCACCCTCCGCGAGGCGGCCGACGAGCGGGTCGTCGCCCAGGGCGCGGGGGAGGAAGGCGACCGACTCGACCCAGGGGCCCGGCACCACGTGTCGGCCGAGGGCCTCGAAGGCGATGACGCCGTCGACGGTGGAGGCGCCGATGCCGCCGTTCTCCTCCGGGGCGAGGAGCGCGTGCACCGCGTCGTCGGCGCACCGGTGCCACAGGTCGAGGCCCGGCGCGGTGTCGCCATCGGCCCAGGCGCGGGCGACGGCGGTCGAGCCGGCGGCGCCCAGCATCTTGTCGAGCGTGCCGGCGAAGTCGCGCTGCTCGCCGGTGAGGTCGAATCTCATCGGTCACCTGTCTTCTGGGATGTGCCGCGGGGTTCCCGGGGGAGGCCGAGCAGGCGCTCGGCGACGATATTGCGCTGGATCTCGTTCGTGCCCGCATAGATGGGCCCGGCCAGCGAGAACAGGTAGCCGTCATTCCACGGGCCTGCCAGCTCGGCATCGGGTCCGAGCAGGTCGAGCGCGGTCTCGTGCAGGGCGATGTCGAGCTCGGACCAGAAGATCTTGTTGACCGAGCCGGCGGCGCCCATCTCCTGTCCTTCGGCCAGCCGGCTCACCGTTCCCCAGGTGTAGAGCCGGTACGCCTGCGCGCCCAGCCAGGCGTCGACGACGCGGTCGCGTGCCGAGGGGCGGCTCTCGCCGTGGTGGCGCCACAGTTCGACGAGGCGGTCGGCTGCGGCGCAGAAGCGCCCGGGGGACCGCAGGGATAGCCCACGCTCGTTGCCGGCGGTGCTCATGGCGACGCGCCAGCCGTCGCCGGGCGCACCCAGGACATCGGCGTCGGGGACGAAGACGTCATCGAAGAACAGTTCGGCGAAGCCCGGCTCGCCGTCCAGCTGAGCGATCGGCCGGACGGTCACGCCGGGGGCGTCCAGCGGGAACAGGAAGTAGGTCAGTCCACGGTGGCGCTCGGCCTGCGGGTCGGAGCGGAACAGCCCGAATCCCCAGTGGGCGTAGGCGGCCCGCGAGGACCAGGTCTTCTGGCCGTTGAGCACCCAGCCGCCACGGGTGTCGTCGCGGGTGGCGGTGGAACGCAGCGAGGCGAGATCGGAACCGGCCTCGGGCTCGGACCACGCCTGCGCCCAGATCGTCTCTCCGGTGGCCATCGAGGGCAGGAAGCGGTCCTGCTGCTCGGGGGTCCCGTGGTCGAAGAGGATCGGGGCGAGCAGGAAGATGCCGTTCTGCGAGACCCGGCCGGGTGCTCCGCTGCGGTAGTACTCCTCCTCGAACAGAGCCCACTGGACGAGGGACGCGTCCCGCCCGTGGTACTCGGCCGGCCAGGAGACGACCGACCAGCGCGCGGCCGCGAGCCTGGCCTCCCATTCCTGGTGGGCGCGGAAGCCTTCGGCGGTGTCCATCGACGGCAGCGAGCCGGGGACGTTCTCGGTCAGCCAGTCGCGGGCCTCGTCGCGGAAGGCGAGGTCCTCGGCGCTGAGGGTGAGATCCATCAGGCGCCTCCCTGCCCGGACTTGTTGTGCTGGGCCATCGATTTCGCGTCCAGTCCGCCGAGCGAGTCGGTCTCGAGCTCCGCATTGTGGGCGTGCGCGAAGTGATGCAGTCCGAATACCGAGTCCATGCCGGCGCGCATGCCCTGCAGGTCCTCCGCCTGGTTGACGGCCTTCTTGGTCAGCGCGAGACCGAAGCGCGGCATCTGGGCGATCCGGTCGGCCATCGCGAGCACCGTGTCCTCCAGCTCATCGCGGGGGACGACCTGGTTGACCATGCCGAGATCATGGGCGCGCTGGGCGCTGAAGCGGTCGGCGGTGTAGAGGAACTCCTTGGCCGCGCGGGGGTTCATGACCCACGGGTGGGCGAAGTACTCGACTCCGGGTATGCCCATCCGCACCACGGGATCGCTGAAGAAGGCGTCATCGGAGGCGACGATGAAGTCACAGGACCACGCCAGCATCAGGCCGCCGGCGATGCAGGCGCCGTGCACCATCGCGATGACCGGCTTGGGGATCTCCCGCCAGCGGCGGCACATGCCGAGGTAGACCTCGGACTCGCGGGCGAACCGCTGATCGCCGCCCTCCTTGTCGACGTGGTCCCACCAGATGACGGCCTTGCGATCGAAGCTCTGGTCGGCATCGCGGTCGGGGGTGCCGATATCGTGCCCGGCGCAGAAGTGCTTGCCATTGCCCGAGAGCACGATGACGGCCACCTCGTCGTCATCGACGGCTCTCGCGAAGGCCCCGTCCAGGGCGTAGGTCATGCGCGAGTTCTGCGCATTGCGATAGTCGGGACGGTTCAGCCGGATCCGGGCCACCGAGCCCTGGACCTCATAGGTCACGACGTCCTCGGAGGACTGGGTGGCCGCGTCGGCGTTGCTCATGGACAACGTCACCTCTCTGTTAACAAGCAAGTGCTTGGTAGGCTATCGTAGGTCATCAGGACGTCGAGAGGAAGCCCCGTGACAGCAGACAGCTCGCCCGAGGACCGGAGGTTCCGCGAAGAGGTACGCCAATGGCTCGCCGATCACCTAGTCGGGGAGTTCGCGCAACTGCGTGGTCGCGGCGGACCAGGGCGCGACCATGAGGCCTATGAAGAGCGTCTGGCGTGGAATCGCGAGTTGGCGGCCCATGGGTGGACGGGCCTCGGGTGGCCACGGCGGCATGGGGGGCGCGGGTGCTCGCTGCGGCAGCAGATGATCTTCCATGAGGAGTACGCGCGTGCCGATGCTCCAGCGCGGGTCAACCACATCGGCGAAGAGCTGCTCGGACCTACGCTGATCGCCTTCGGCACCGACGCTCAGTGCGCCCGTTTCCTCCCCGGTGTCTTGGAGGTCCGGGAGCTGTGGTGCCAAGGCTACTCGGAGCCGAACGCCGGATCGGACCTGGCGAATGTGTCGACGCGTGCCCGTCTCGATGGTGATGAATGGATCCTCGACGGACAGAAGGTATGGACGTCCCTCGCGCAGTATGCCGATTGGTGTTTCGTCGTGGCGCGCAGCGAACCCGGATCCCAGCGCCACCATGGGCTGTCCTTCCTGCTCGTGCCCATGGGCCAGCAGGGGGTCGACGTACGCCCGATCGAGCAGTTGACGGGTGGCTCGGAGTTCAACGAGGTCTTCTTCACGGGGGCTCGTACCGATGCTGCCCACGTCGTCGGACAACCGGGTGAGGGATGGCGTGTGGCCATGGGGCTGCTCGGCTTCGAACGGGGTGTCTCCACCTTCGGTCAACAGATCGGCTTCGCTCGCGAGTTCGAGGGGATCCTCGAACTCGCCCGCCGCAACGGGACGATCGATGATCCGGTGGTGCGCGACCGGCTCGCCCGAGCGAAGGCCGGGCTGCTGGTGATGCGCGCGCATGCGCTTCGTACGCTCGCCGCGGAGTCGGAGAGTGATGTCGATGGCGATCCGCAGGCCGCGTCCATCGCGAAGCTCGTCTGGGCGAACTGGCACCGGTCTCTCGGAGAGCTGGCGATGGACGTCGCACAGATGGGTGGTCTGACCACTGGTCCGGACGGTATCGACCGCTGGCAGCGTCTGTTCCTGTTCTCTCGCGCCGACACGATCTACGGCGGCAGTGATGAGATCCAACGCAATATCCTCGCCGAGCGCGTGCTCGGCCTACCCCGAGAGGCACGAGTATGACCGAGACACGCACCACCCGACCGGCTCCGGACTACGTGCCGGGACATGGACTCCTCGATGACAAGGTCGTGGTGCTCACTGCGGCGGCGGGTGCCGGCATCGGTGCCGCGGCCGCCCGTCGCAGCCTCGAGGAAGGTGCCCGCGCCGTCGTCATCAGCGATACCCACGAACGGCGTCTCGCCGAGTCGGCCGCTGCGCTCGCTGACGAGTTCGGAACGCAGCGCGTGCATGCTCAACTGTGCAATGTCACTGTCGAGGCCGACGTCCGGGGCCTCCTGGAGGTGGCCGACGGGCTCGGCGGTCTCGATGTCATGATCAACAACGCCGGTCTGGGCGGTACCGCGAATGTGCTCGAGATGACCGATGAGCAGTGGCTCGGTGTCGTGGACGTGACGTTGACCGGTACGTTCCGGTGTGTGCGTGCAGCCGGTGAACATCTCGTGAGACATGGCAAGGCGGGCGTGATCGTCAACAACGCATCGGTCGTGGGATGGCGTGCGCAGGAGGGGCAGGCGCACTACGCCGCTGCGAAGGCCGGGGTGATGGCGCTGACTCGTTGCGTCGCCATGGACCTGGCCGAACACGGCATCCGCGTCAACGCGGTGTCGCCGAGTCTCGCGATGCATCCGTTCTTGGCTAAGGTGACGAGCGACGAACTGTTGAATCAACTCACCCGACGAGAGGCTTTCGGCCGAGCCGCCGAACCATGGGAGATCGCCAATGTCATGGTCTTCCTGGCCAGTGACTACGCGTCGTATATGACTGGTGAGACGATCGCGGTCAGCAGCCAACACCCCTGAGGAGGGGCATGAGTCCAGCCGAGACGTCCGAGCGCCGCGCCGAGCTTTTGGCTATCGCGGCGGAGCTGTTCGCTGAGCGAGGCTTCAGGAGAACGACGGTACGCGACATCGCCGATGCCGCTGGCATCCTCTCGGGGAGCTTGTACCACCACTTCGACTCCAAGGAGTCGATCGCCGACGAGATTTTGAAGTCGTTTCAGGATGAGCTGTTCGGCAGATATGACGAGCTGCTATCCGGCGATCTCGATCCGCGCGAGAAGATCGTGCGGGCGGTGCGGATCTCGTTTCAATCGATCGATGAACACCAGCATGCTGTGGCGATCTTCCAGAATGAAGCGGACTACCTCGGGGACTTCGAACGGTTCGAGTACCTTGCCGAGCGCAATGTCCAGTCACGCGAGCTGTGGATGTCGCTGCTGCAGGAAGGAGCGAAGAGCGGTGCCCTGCGCGCCGACCTCGATCTGGAGCTGGTCTATCGCTTCATCCGAGACACGGTCTGGGTCGCGGTGCGCTGGTACCGGCCGGGCGGCGAGCTCTCGCATGAGGCGGTTGCCGACCAGTATCTCGGCATTCTGCTTGATGGGATTGCCGCTTCCGCGGTCACCTGACACACGCCCCGCTTGACGGGAGGGGCCGGCAGCGCGATGCTGCCGGCCCTCGCCGTCTTGGGGCTGTCACAGGCGAGTGGCGGCCGCCTTCTCCAGCCGGACCACTGCCTCGGCCATGATGCGGTCGATCAGCTCCTCGCAGCTCGGCAGGTCGTCCAGGAGCCCGACGACCTGGCCCGAGGCCATGACCCCGGCGGTGGTGTCGCCGTCGACCATGCCGGCCTTGAGGAGCATCGGCGTGTTGGCCGCCAGTGCGGTTTGCGCCCACGAGCGATCGCCGGAGCGCTTCATCGATCGTGCGTCCTTCGCCAGTTGCCACCAGGACTGCCCGCTCATCTGCTTGAACCGCAGCGCGTGGCGCACGCTCGGTCCGACACGGCGCCAGGAGGAGGTCTCCAGCACCTCCTCGACCAGGGGGGAGCGCAGCATCCGGTGCGGCATGCCGTCGACCTTGTCGGTGACGACCGTGCCGTTGACGTCGCTGGCGAGATAGGCGTGCTTGATCGCCTCGGGCACGGTGCTGTCGCTGGTCAGCAGGAATCGCGTGCCCATGCCGATCCCCGCGGCCCCGAAGCCGAGGGCGGCCGCGAGTCCCCGGCCGTCGTAGAAGCCGCCGGCGGCGATGACGGGGATGTCGACGGCGTCCAGGACGCTGGGCAGCAGGACGGTCGTGGCGACGCCGCCGGTGTGCCCTCCGCCCTCGCCTCCTTGCACCATGACCGCGTCCGCGCCCCAGCTCGCGACCTTCTCGGCGTGACGGGGGGCGCCGATCGACGGGATGACGACGATGTCGTGCTCCTTGAGCGTGGCGATCAGCTCCGGTTTCGGCGCGAGGGCGAAGGAGGCGACCTTGACCCCGTGCCGGATGAGCAGTTTGACCCGCTCGGGTGCGTCGCCGGCATCGGCCCGCATGTTGACGCCGAAGGGCGCGTCGGTACGACCCGCGACCTCGACGATGGCGCTCTCGAGCTGCTCGAGGGTCATCGTCGCGCTCGCGAGGATGCCGAGGCCTCCCGCATTGGCGGTGGCGCTGACGAGCCGGGGGCCGGCGACCCATCCCATCCCGGTCTGCACGATCGGGTGGCGGACGCCGGTCAGCTCGGTGAGAGCCGTGCTCAGCATCGGCGCGGTGGTCATCGCGCCTCCTGCGCCACGGGACGGACCTCGCGGTCGCGCAGGGTGCGCGGGTCGATCACGTCGCGGATCAGCTGGAGCTCGGCATCGGTGGGAACGCGGGTGGTGGGGACGTCCGCGTCCGCGTGGATCGCGCAGCCGCTCGCCTCGCGCACGTCCTCGACACTCACTCCGGGGTGGGTCGACAGGAGGCGCAGGGTGTCGCCCGGCCCCTTGACGTCGAAGACCGCGAGGTCGGTCACGATGCGGTGGATGTCGTTGTAGCGGGTTGCGGCCGGCCCGGCCTCTCGGGCACGGGCGGGGCCGACGCCCGAGACGATGTCGACCTGGTCGACGAAGACCCGCGTCGAGTGCTTCGGCACCCAGTACGAGGTGCGGTGGTTGACGGTATTGCCGGGCGCCCCGCGGGAGCCGAGCAGTTGGCGCTTGGGCTGCGGGAAGGGGCCGATGGCCGAGATGTTCTGGTTCCCGTGCCGGTCGAGCTGGGTCGCGCCCATCATGACGTGCCGCTTGCCGTAGGCGAGGATGTCGAAGACCTTGGGGAAGGGGATCCATCCCTCGATGGCCTCCGGCGCCGCGCCCATCGCGGGGACGTCGGCCAGGAAGACCGATTCTCCGTCGGAGAGGACGAGGTCGGGGTTGCTGGTGAGACGGGCGAGCCGGGCGCCGATCGTGGGCAGGAGCCCCATGGGGCTGGCGAAGATCTCACCGTCCTCGGCGAAGGCATCGGCGATGGCGGCGGCACAGACCTCGGCGCGTGTGGGTTCGGACATCGTTCAGCCCTCCTGCTGCTCGTGGTGGAAGGACCGGACCGCGTCCTGATACGCGTCCTCGCTGCCTTGGAGGTAGCGCTCGGCGAAGGCGGCCCAGCTGTCGTCCTCGCGGGCGGCGGTGGCGTACGCCCGCTGGAAGGCCTCGTCGCGGTCGTAGTCGGGGACGCAGCTGGTGGAGTGCGCGCCGTTCGGTGTCTCGACCACGCCGGAGACCATCATGCGATGGAGGAGCAGCCGTTGACGCTCGGTGCTCGTGGTGAGCTGCTCGGTGGGAAGGATCTGCTCGCAGCTGACGTAGGCGGCGTCCGCGGCCATGCAGAAGAGATCGTCGAAATACGGATCGGGCCCCAGGTAGGCGGCGTTGCCGTGCGGATCGGCCCGGTTGAGGTGGACCAGCGCCGCATCCAGGCGCAGCGCGGGCATGGCCACGAGCTCCTCGTGGACGCCCTGGTCGTCGGCATAAGGGCTGGTGACCGTGCGCAGCTCAGGGTTGTTGACGAGGACATCCGAGCCGAGACCGGCGCGCACCGCCCGGAAGGGCACCCGCTCGGCGGCGGCGCGCAGGCCGGCTTGGAACATGCCCTCGTCGTACTCACTGATCTGCTCGATGGTCGCGTTCTGCCGAGCCCACTGGAAGTTCGGTTCGAGGGGGATCGAGTCCAGGGACACGAAGGCGTAGACGAGCCGGCGGATCTTGCCGGCGCGGGCGAGGAGGCCGACGTCCGGGCCGCCCCAGCTGACGATCGTCAGGTCGCGCAATGAGGAGCGGGCGATCGCCCGGACGAGGGCCATCGGCTTGCGGCGGCTGCCCCAGCCGCCGATGCCGATCGTCATGCCGTCCTCGAGGCGGTCGACCACGGCCTCGATCGACATGCGCTTGTCGCGCGGCTCGGCGTTCATCGGCCGCCCGCCTTGCTCGTGCCCGCGAACTCGTCGCGTCGCTCGTCGGCCACGCCGGTGAGGTTGAGCTCCATCGTGAAGCCCTGCTCGAAGCGATAGCTGCGGTGCACGTCGACCGGATCGATGCCGTTGATGGCCTCCTTGGCCATCCGGATGACGCGGGGGTCCTTCGCGGCGACCTCGGCGGCGACGGCGAGGGCCGCGTCGTCCAGCCGCTCGCGCGGCACCACCTCGAGCACGGAGCCGTGGGTCACGAGGTCGGCGGCCTTGATCGTGCGCGCGGTGAAGTAGAGGGTGCGCATGAGGTGCGGAGGGACGAGCCGCGCCAGATGGGTCGCGGCGCCCAGGGCTCCACGATCCACCTCGGGAACACCGAAATAGGCGTCGTCGCTCGCCACGATCGTGTCCGCGTTGCCGACGAGCCCGACGCCTCCGCCGACGCAGTGCCCGTTCACCGCGGCGACCACCGGGACGGCGCACTCGTAGACGGCGCGGAAGGCGGCGTAGCACCCGCGATTGGCGCCGACCAGGGCGTCGAATCCGTCGGAGTTCTGCATCTCCTTGATGTCGACCCCGGCGTTGAAGCCGCGGCCCTCGGCGCGCAGCACCACGACATGGGTCGCCGGATCCGTGCCGGCCTCGTCGAGTGCGGCGGCCAGATCGAACCATCCTTCGACGGGCAACGCGTTGACCGGCGGGTAGTCGACCGTGACGACGCGGATGCCGTCGTCACGCCGTTCGGAAGTGATGGACACCGTCGCAACCTCTTTCCACTTGACCTAGCACTTGTTTGGTACCCTAACATGTGTTTGGTTTTCTGGGCAGGGGATGGAGCTATGGGCATCGAGATCGATTTCACCGGGCGGATCGTCCTGGTCACCGGGGGCACGAAGGGCATCGGCAGTGCGATCGCCGGGCGATTCGTCGCCGCCGGGGCCCATGTCGTGACCTGCTCGCGGTCACCCGTCACGCCCGCCCCGGGCACGTCGCACGTGGTCTGCGATGTGCGTGAGCCGGAGCAGGTCACCGCGATGGTCGACGGCGTGGTCGCCGAGCACGGCCGCCTCGACGTGGTGGTCAACAACGCCGGCGGCGCGCCCTATGCGCTCCTCGCCGACACCTCGCCGCGATTCCACGACAAGGTCATGGACCTCAACTTCACCGGCCCGCTGCACCTCGCCCGGGCGGCCAATGCCGTCATGCAGCGTCAGGACGAGGGCGGCGCGATCGTGAACGTCTCCTCGGTCAGCGCCGTCCGGCCCTCGCCGGGGACCGCCGTCTACGGCGCCGCCAAGGCCGCGCTGGACTCGCTGACCCGTTCGGTCGCGGTCGAATGGGCACCGCGGGTGCGGGTCAACTCGATCACCGTCGGCCTCTGCCGCACCGAGCTGACCGGCGACCACTATGGCGGTGACGACAGCGTCGCCGCCATCGAGCGCACCATCCCGCTCGGGCGGATGGCGCGCCCCGAGGAAGTCGCCCATGTGGCTCTCTTCCTCGCGTCCGACCTCGCCTCGTATGTCAGCGGTTCCTCGATCGCCTGCCACGGCGGCGGCGAGCCCCCGGCCTTTCTCTTCGCCACCGACACCACCCCACAGGAGGATGCATGAACCGTCTACTCGAAGGACGCGTCGCGATCGTGACCGGCGCCGGCCGCGGCATCGGGCGCGAGCACGCACTGGAACTGGCCCGCCAGGGAGCGAAGGTCGTCGTCAACGATCTCGGCGTCGGTCTCGACGGCGCCGGCGGCTCGAGTGAGCCCGCGCACGAGGTGGTGGAGACGATCCGCTCCGATGGAGGCGAGGCGATCGCCAACGGAGCCGACGTGGCCGACTTCGAGGGCGCCAAGGGGCTCGTGGAGGAGGCCATCGCCACCTTCGGGGGCCTGGACATCCTGGTCAACAACGCCGGCATCGTCCGTGACCGCATGGTGGTCAGCACCAGCGAGGAGGAGTGGGACGCGGTGCTCCGAGTCCACCTCAAGGGCCACTTCGCGACGCTGCGCCACGCCGCCGGCTACTGGCGCGAGGAGGCGAAGCAAGGGCGCCAGCGCGCCGCACGGGTCATCAACACCTCGTCCGGAGCCGGTCTGCAGGGCAGCATGGGGCAGAGCGCCTACTCGACCGCCAAGGCCGGCATCGCGGCGATGACGATCGTGGCGGCCGCCGAGCTGGAGCGCTACGGGGTCACGGTCAACGCGATCGCCCCGGTCGCGCGGACCCGCATGACGATCGACGCCTTCCCGGACATGATGGCCGAGGGCCGGGACGCCTTCGACGCGATGGACCCGGCCAACAACTCCCCGATCGTCGCCTGGCTCGCCTCGGAGGAGGCCGGGGACGTGACCGGGCGTGTCATCGAGATCGAGGGCGGCAAGGTCTGCGTCGAGGAGGGCTGGCGTCACGGACCGGCCCGCGATCTCGGGCGACGCTGGGAGGCCGCAGAGGTCGGCGGTGCGCTGCGCGAGCTGCTGGCCGAAGGCCGCGAGCCCGAGGCGGTGTACGGCGCGTAGGAGGCTGACGGTCCATCGGTGGGCTTAGTGACCGTTGAGGAGTTGCTTCCGTCGTAGAGAGAGCCCCTTATCACTTCGAGGAGCGAGACGACTCACAAGCCCTACGGACAAGATTGGCGCTTCCAGTCAATCGGCGCCAGGCGGCAGCTCTTGGAGGAAACCTCTTGAGGCCGGGCCCGTTCGACAGCGGGCGATCTGGTCGATCTATCTATGCAGTCATCATCGGTCTTCAGTTCCCTCGACACTATCGGTGTGGCCTCGAAGGGTCACGTGGTGAACGGGCGCGGCCCCGACGAGTGCGCCGGTCATTGGTCCAGACTGGAGGAGTTCCGAGGAGATGCTCGCCTCATGTTCACGCACCGTGCTCGTGATTGGAATGAAGGTTCGGGGGCTTCACGCGGCCAGCGTGCCTGATTCGCGATACAGCTATGCGCAACTCTTGCACACGTCTTCGGCGGATGCTGCTGGTTGCAATTCAGTGCAGCCCACCGGCGTAGTTCGTGGTGCGAGGAGCACAAATCGTGAAGGCGGGGACCACTGCGGCAACCGCGAGGATTGCTCCCCAGCGCAATGCACGTGGATGCCCTCGGCCTGAGCCTGTAGAGGTGTCAAGCCATCCTCGACGCCGCAGCGGGCATTGAGCGTCATGACGGAGACGAAGATGGCCGTGCCTGCTGCTCCGGCTAACTGTTGGAGGGTATTAGCGATGGCGCTTCCGTGGGAGTACAGGTGCGTGGTCAACGATCCCACGGTTGAGGTCAGCAGCGGCGTCCCCACCATGCCGAGTCCGATGCCAAGGACGACGTGGACACCGACGAAAGCCCTGCTCTCCCGTGTCGGGGACAAGCGGTCGCTGTTGATTGTCTCGACGCTGGGACACGGGCCGTTGCGGTTCAACAACCCGCGTCGCCGGGTCGGCGAGATTAGCCAGAAGATGCTCTCTTCGACGCTGAAGGTGCTCGAGCGTGACGGCCTCGTTGCTCGCACGGTGCGCCCCACGGTTCCCCGCAGGTCGGATACGAGCTGACGCCCCTGGGTGGCGAGTTGCTTGCTCCAGCGTCGGCCCTGGCCGATTGGTCCGCGCTGAATACCGCCCGGAGCCTCGCCGCCCGGCAGGATTACGACACGAGGGAGCGATCCTCCGACTGACGGTGCGCAGCTCTCAGGGCGGTCCCCCGACGATGTGCTCACGTGCTCGTGGGGTGCTCTGATCAGAAGCGAGAGGATGACGACGGCGCAGGCCGGCGCCGCTCCGGTGTCGGCCTCGGCCCACGCTGTGACAATCACGGCACGGACAAGGCGGTGTCGCCTGCGCCGGCCAGCTGCTGGAGCCCTTTGGCGACGGCACTGCCATGGGAGTAGAGCTCGACGGTCAAGGACCCGAACGCGGTGGTCAGCAACGGCGTCACCACTAGTCCCAGCCCGGCGCTGAAGGCCACGTTCACGATGATGGACGCGCGCAATGTGGCGATGCGTCGAGGAGATGTATCAGGCCGAGCGCCACGGCGTGGATCACGCGACACCCCGCCGGTATGCATGTCGTGCTCGGTATCACCAACGCTCAGGGGGTCGTCGACTCCTCGGGGTCGCGCATCCCGATGGTCTGTGGCGAGCGGTATGATCTCGTTCGGGCCGCCGGTCACCACCTCCGCTCGCGTGCGCCTCGTGATCAGGCGGACGCGCGACCGCCATCGGTGTCTCACCTCATCAACGCGAGTGTTCACGTGCCAGGCAAGCGTCCCGAACAAGAGGCCGAGACCGGCGATTATCATTGATCTTGGAACCTCTCCGCTTCTCGACCCGCTCCAAGGAATCAATCATATAGGTGGGAACGGGACGACAGCGCGGGCCTCCGTCCGCAGCCTTCTCGGGATCAGCCATCCACGATATCGGTGGAAGCGACGTCCTGCGGACGATGAGTGCCAGTGGGAAGTCCGTGGTCCGCGTTCGCGACGTCCCTGGTTCCGCGTGCTCCGGGGCGATTTGGGGGACGCGGAAGCAGCAACGTCCCGAAGGCGCCGACCACGGCGAGTGCTGCAGAGACGGTCATCGCGCCCTTCAGGCCGGTGGCGGAGACGTCCGTGCCGCCCACGATGACGGTGACCGAGGCCAGGACCGCGATGCCGATGACACCGCCGCCCTGCCGCATGGCTTGGACCAGTCCGGCGGCGACGCCTCCGTTGGAGGAAGAGGTGGAGTCGAGTGCGGCGACCGTGGCCGAGACGGTCGCCAGGCCCCCGGCGCCGCCCACCACCAGCATGGGAGCGAAGGAATCTCTCCAGTAGGAGGTATCCGCGTCGGGCTGACGTGCGTACAGAAACAGGCCGGCCGCTAGGAGGAGCATCGCGATGGTCAGGACGCGCCGGGCGCCGATGAGGGCGATCAGGCGTCCGGCCAACAGCAGCGAGGCGGCGCTCACGCTGATGTTCACCGGCAGGAAGGCGAGTCCCGTCGTCCAGCTGTCGTAACCCAGCACGATCTGCAGGTACTGCGTCTGTATGTAGAACTGACCGAGCAAGCACGACGACGCGATGCCCAGGACCACGCCGCCGACGAGCATCGAGCGGGTGGTGAGGATCTCCAGGGGGAGAAGTGGGTCGGCGACCCTTCTCTGGATGAGGAGGAAGAGCGCGGAGCAAAGCAACCCCGTGACCGCGGCGCCGACGACCCACCAGGACGGGAGGCGGGCACCGTCGATCTGAACGATGGCCGTGGCCAGCAGGGCGAGGCCCGTCGCCGCCAGCGCGGCCGACCCGGGCCGGATGGGCGGGCGGTCGCTGGTGGTCGTGTCGGTAGGGATCAAGGAGAGCGCGATGACGATGGTGGTGATCCCGATGCCCACATCGACAGCGAAGACCCAGCGCCAGGACAGCCATTCCACCATCGCGGCACCACCCACCAGGCCCATCGACGAGCCGAGGATGCCTGCGGTCGACATCAGCGCGATTGCTCGGGCCCGGTCCGCGGCCGTGGTGTACAAGGTGATGATGATGGCCAGCTCTGCCGCTGTGGCCAGTGAGGCGCCCAAGCCCTGCCCGACACGTGCCAGCACCAGCGACCAGGGGCTCATCGCCATGGCGCAACAGGCAGCGGCGACGACGAAGACCCCGATGCCCGCGACGAAGACCCGACGGCTGCCCCAGGCGTCGCACAGACGCCCCGCGACAAGGAGGGTCGCCGTCATCGCGATGAGGTAGCCGTTGATGACCCAGGACAGTGAAGCGGGCTGGAACCCGAGATCCTCGCGAAGGACGGGCAGCGCGACGTTGAGGACGGTCACGTCCGCGGCGTTGATGAGCTGGATCATGCACAGCGTTGCGAGGATCGCTCCACGCCTGACCGGGCGACGTGGCCGTGCGGGCTCGCGCATGCGGGTGTCGTCGCGGCGGAACGACAGGCTCATCACACCTCGCGGAGGATCGAAGGGCTGCTGGCGGCCAGGGGAGACGAACCGTCCTTCAATGGCATCGATCGTCTGTTGACAAGACACAGAGTACAGAAAACACTTTGATTGTCACAGTAGCGTCTCGTGACACGGACGCATCCCTCTGACCTCAGGAGACACCGTGCCCCTCACTCCCCAGGCCGCCGCCGTGATCGACGCTGCTCGCGAGGCGATGCCTGTGCCGCTGCACGAGCTCGGTGTGGCGGCGCTGCGGCGGGCCACGTCGACCGTCCCACCCTCGATGACGCCGATCCACCACGTCGAGGATGCGGAGGTCGCTACGCCCGCAGGGTTCGTGTCGGTGCGGATCTACCGTCCAAGCGAGGAGCCGGATCTGCCCGTGCTGCAGTACATGCACGGTGGCGGCTACGCGATCGGCGACCTGCAGACGCACGACGACTACCTGCGTGTGCTGGCCAATGCCGCGCAGGTGGTGATCGTCTCGGTGGACTACCGGCTCGCGCCGGAGCACCCGTATCCCGCGGGGCTCGATGACTGCGTCAAGGTCTGGGAGTGGCTGCAGTCGTCGCCTGTCGAGCTCGCGGCGGACTCCACCCGCCTGGGGATGGCCGGCGACAGTGCGGGCGGAGCCCTGGCGTTCGCCCTCGCGTTGCGAGAGCGAGATGCCGACGGTCGGGTCCCGGACGCCGTCGTGAGTCTCTACGGGACCACTGAGATGCGCGTGTCGAACCCGGAGATGAGCACCCCCATGCTGGGTCCTGAGTCATGCGAGTGGTTCTGGGACCTGTACACGCCGGACAGGTCAGTTCGTGACGACGCCTATTGCAGCGTCGCGGTCGCAGCCGATCTGTCTGGTCTCGGGTCGCACCTTGTCGTGACGGCCGAGTACGACCCGACCAGAGACGCCACCGAGGACTACGCGGAACGTCTGAAGCTGGCCGGAAACGACGTCGCGCTGCATCGCTATGACGGAGTCATGCATGGCTTCGCCACGATGGTGGGCATCCTGCCCGAGGCTGACGACGCACTACGGCGGGTCGTGACCTTCCTGCACGAGCGACTGTGAACCGCCGCGAGGGAAGGTAACGTCGGGCTCAGGGGTGGATCTCGAGCAGGTCGGCGATCGTCTCGGCCACGGTGGTGCGGGTCGTGAGCGGGTCGAAGTCGAGGTCGAATGCGTAGTACTTCTGCATGAACGACTCGATCATCGAGATCACGAGGGAGGCGCGGACCCTCGCCTCGTCCGCGGAGAACCGTTCCGCGCCGTGTGATCCGAGAAGGCCGTCGATATAGCGTCGGTGGTACTTCGCGTTCTGTTCGACCATGCGCTTGGTGCCGACCTCGGCTGCTGCTCGGTTGCGGGGGTGGTCGACCCTCCACCTTTCGAAGACGGCATCGACCCACTCTGCGACCGCAGGACGCGTCCATCGGGGCAAGTCGCCGAACTCGCGGTACATCTCGTCGGCTTCTTCTCGCATGAGCTGGATGATCTCCGCCAGAAGCGCGTCCTTGGTCTCGAAGTAGGAGTACACCGTGGCGCGCCCGGCGCCTGCCGCCCGTGCGATGTCATCGATCGACGTCGCGGCGAATCCTTGCGCGCCGATCAGCTCGGCAGCGCAGTTGAGCAGATGCTGCCGTGTCTGTTCCCGCTGGCGTTCGCGCAACGTGCGAGGGCGTACATCATCCATACGCACAGTCTAGGTCGCGGATGTGGTCGCGGCGACAGGCGGTGCGGGCGCGGCCGCGTGAAGGAGGGGAGGAGGGCCGGGCCGGCGTCCGTCAGATGGGGAGATCGAGGGTCTCGAACTCCCCGGCGACCTCGGGGCCGATCCGTCGTGCGAGCATCCCGACGTCTCCCCACATCGAGGGCGGGACCAGGAGGTCGCCGATCTCGGTGACCTCGTCGATATGCTCCGCCCAGACCTCGGGGCTCGCCTCGAGGCTGAGGTGGCCGTGGGTCTTGGCCTGGACAACACGGGCGACCACTCCTCCGCCAGCGGAGAACGCCATGCCGGTCACCGTCGCGGACTCGTGTGCAAGGTAGGCGACGAATCCGGCGATGTGCTCGGCGGCGAAGTGGCGCTCGAGGAAACCGCGCACGGCCGGGTCGGGCATTCCGGCGGTCGAATTGGTCCACGCCGACGGGAGTACGACATTGGAGGCGATGCCGTCGGCCTGTCCATTGCGTGCCTGGACGCGGGTGAGCGCGATGACCGCGGACTTGGCCGTCGCGTAGCCCGGCCGGCCGTTCGACCCCGATCCCCACGTCGCATTGGAGGCGGTGTTGATGATGCGACCCGCGCCTGCCTTCTGGAGCCAGGGCCACGCAGCCTCGGACATCTGGTGGGTGCCCTTGACGTGCACGCGCAGCATGGTGTCGAAGTCACCGCCCGCTCCGGCGTTGTTGATGAGCGCGTCGATCCTTCCGTGACGCTCCACGGTCTCGGCCACGATGCGTTGGGCATCCTCCGAGACGTCCCCGCCCACCGCGCTTGCGCTGCCTCCGGCCTCGGAGATCTGTCGAGCGACGATCTCCGCACCCGGTGGGGTGGACTCGCCGGACCAGTCCACACCGAGGTCGTTGAGGACCAGGGTCGTGCCGCGATCGGCGAGCAGCTCGGCATAGGCGGCCCCGAGGCCGTGGGGGGCCACGCCGGTGATGAGCACGACCTTGTCGTCGAATCTGATGTTCATGGTGGGTCTCCTCAGGATGGTGAGTCGGTGTCGCGTCGTGGGCGTGTCTCCCGCCCGGGCTGTCCGTCTTCGCTGGCTGAACGGCCGCGCGGTGCGGCGAGATGGTGGCGCGCACTACATATACGTGATGCCTGTCCTAAAGATCAAGAGTCTAGTCGAAAGACTCACTAGATAGACTCATAGTCTCGAATGAGATCAGAGAGCCTATTGACCATACGATTCATCTGACTTACGGTGACGGCACGTGCAAGTCGCCGGGTTCCTTACGCAGACCGGCGGCGGGAAGGACAATCGTGAGGCTCTATCACCGTCTGAAGGACGACATCGACTTCGGCTTCGATCCCGACGCCCTGGAGGAGAGGTATCGGGCCGAACGCGACAAGCGGCTCCGCACGGACTACGACGAGCAGTTCGTGTCGGTAGATCTGGACTCGCGGTCCGAGCACCTCGTCGACGATCCCTATACGCCGATGGAGAAGCGCGACCCGGTCGATGAGGAGGTCGAGTTCCTCGTGGTGGGCGGGGGTTGGGTTGGTCTGATGACCGCCGCACGTCTCAAGGAGGCCGGTCACGAGGACCTGCGCATCATCGAGGGAGCCGGTGACTTCGGCGGCGTGTGGTACTGGAACCGCTACCCGGGCGCGCAGTGCGACGTCCAATCCTATGTTTACCTGCCGCTGCTGGAGGAGACGGGCTACATGCCGAAGGAGCGGTATGCCCACGCTCCGGAGATCTTCGAGCACGCCCAGCGGATCGGGCGGCACTTCGGCCTCTACGAGAACACGGTCTTCCACACGTGGATCAAGAAGATGCGCTGGGACGAGGACGTCGCGCGTTGGATCGTTCACACCAACCGCGGCGACGTCTACCGCGCGCGCTACGTCTCTGTCAGCACGGGATCGGCGTCCCGGCCGAAGCTGCCCGGCATTCCCGGGATCGACACGTTCGAGGGAAAGATCTTCCACACGAGCCGCTGGGACTTCGAGTACACCGGGGGCGATGCGACGGGTGGGCTCACCGGGCTCGAGGGAAAGCGGGTCGGCGTCATCGGCACCGGAGCGACGGGCGTCCAGGTCATCCCCCACGTGGCCGCGTGGGCCGACGAGACCTTCGTCTTTCAGCGCACCCCGTCCCCCGTGGGGCCGCGCGGCAACGCCCCCACGGACCCGGAGTGGGTGAAGGGTCTGGAGCCAGGCTGGCAGGCGGCCCTGCTCCGGGAGTTCGACCGCGTCGCGGCCGGTGGCATCGCCGAGTCCCCGGTCCTGAAGACAGAGTCGATGTTGAACGTGCGGGTCATCACGTCTGGCTTGCTCGAGCACCTCGAGAAGGCGGAGCTCACGGACTACGACGACACAGAGGTTGCCGAGCTCGCGGGCCACATGACGATGGATGCCCTGCGTAAGCGGGTCGACGAGGAGGTGACGCGACCAGAACACGCTGCCCTTCTCAAGCCGTGGTACGGGTTCAGGTGCAAGCGGCCCACGTCGAGCGACGACTATCTTGCCGCGTTCAACAGGCCGAACGTGACGCTCGTCGACGTCAGCGCCTCCAAGGGCGTGGAGGCGATCACGCCCCGCGGTGTCGTCGCCAACGGGGTCGAGCAAGAGCTCGACTGCCTGATCTTGGCGAGCGGCTTCGAGATCACCAGCGACTTCGACCGCCGGGTCGGGATCCCGATCTTCGGTCTCGAGGGCCGGTCACTGTACGACCACTGGCGCGACGGCATGCGCACGATGCACGGCATCATGGCTCACGGGTTCCCCAATCTGTTCGTGCTGGGGGGCCTCTTCACGCAGTCGCTGAGCCCGAACTACAACACGCCCGTCGACAGTCAGGCCCGCCACGTGGTGCACGTCGTCGACTCGCTGGCGGCGCGCGGCGCACGGGCTGCACAACCGTCGCGGAGCGGCGAGGCCGAGTTCATCGCGGATCAGCTCGAGGGTGAGCCGAGCCCCTTCGCGATCATGTTCGGCGGGAGCCCCGAGACCTGCACGCCCGGCTACTACACCCAGGAGGGCAAGCCGGTGGCTGAACGGCGCCAGATCCGCCTCGAGGGCTACCAGCGCGGTGGTGAATCCTACTGGACGCTGATGGAGGCGTGGCGTGGCGCCGGGGACCTGGCCGGCCTCGAGGTGAGATGACTCGGAGGCTTCCCTCGCCGCCTGCCCGTCCGCGCGTCGCCTCAGGTCCTTCCCGGATGGACCACGATCTTGACGTGCCGCTCGGGGTCGCGGAGGTCCTCGAAGGCTTGCGCCACTCCGTGCAGGTCGACGTGAGCGGTGATGAAGAGGTCGGGGTCGATACGACCTTCCGCGAGTCGGCGGAGGGTGATGCCGTAGGAGTCCTCGACCGGACCGCCGCCGAAGTTGATGATCAGCTGGCGCCACTGGGCGATGACAGGGACGAAGGTTTCCTCGGTGAATGGAGAGGCGACGACCTGGATGTACGAGCCCTGCGGCAGGGTGCGGGTCAGCTCCTCGATCACGCCCTGACGGCCACTGCACTCGTACACGACCACTCGTGCGGTCGAGCCAGGGTCGAGCGCGGCGACGGGACCGCCGTCCGTCGGTGGCTCCACCACGCGGTGAGCTCCCAGTGCGGTCGCGATCTGACGTCGCCGGGGAGATGGCTCCACCACGGTGATGTCGTCGCATCCACGCTCACGCAGTGCTATGACGACGCCCAGGCCGATCGTCCCCGCGCCTATGACCAGGCCTCGGTCGTCGGTGCCGAAGCCGGATCGCTGCACATGGGTCTCGCCGACGTGCAGCGGCTCGGCCAGCGAGGCGGTGTCGAAAGACATGCCGTCCGGGATCATGCGTGCCGACTCGGCGTTGATGACGACCAGCTCGCCGAATCCGCCCGGATAGGAGTTGGAGTAGCCGATGATCGACCGTTCGCCTGTCACCTGGTCGGTCACGATCCCCAGCCCGGTCACCCGGTCTCCCTCGGAGAAGCTCGTCACGTCGGGAGCCACGGCATCCACGACGCCGGCGAACTCGTGTCCCGGGACGACGTAGTCGTCCGCGTCGAAGTCCGAGGAGGCGTGTCGCCCCAGGCGCGACACGCGGACGAACTGGTCCACGTCCTTGCGCAGGCTCAGGTCGCTGCCGCAGATGCCACAGGCCTCGATACGCACTCGGATCTGCCCGGGGCCCAGATCGGGCGGTGCGGGAATGTCGCGAACTTCGATGTCCCCGTGCAGGACGGTCGCTGCCTTCATGGTCATAGGCTCCTTGTGTGTCGACGGTGAGTGGTGTGGGTTCGGTTCGTGGCGTCAGGCCGTGGACCTAGGATGAGCCAGGCCGAGTGGGAGTGTCGGCTCGTGAGGAGGACGTCATGGACGGCGACGCGTGGTTCTTCGAGGACTTCGAGCCCGGACAGCGGTGGACGACGCAGTACCGCACCATCACCGAGAGCGATCTGGTGGCGTTCGCTGGGTGGAGCTGGGACACCAACCCGGTGCACACCGACGCCGTGGCCTCCGCGGAGGGGCGATTCGGCGAACGCATCGCGCACGGACTGCTGGGGATGTCGGTGGCCATGGGACTCGTGTCCCGCCTCGGCGTCTTCGAGCGATGCTCGGTCGCTCTCCTGGGAGCCGACGAGTGGCGCTTCGTCGCTCCGATCCGCATCGCGGACAGCGTCAAGTGCGAATTGGAGATCGTCGAGACACGTCTGACCAGCCGTGGCGATGCAGGAGTGCTCGTCCGCAGACTGGTGCTGTCCAACCAAGAGGATGTGGTGGTCCAACAGGGCTTCATCAACCTGCTCGCCTCGCTCCGCCCCTGACGCCGGCGGCTGTTCGGCCGTGACCTCGGCGGTAGGTGGAAGGCAGGTGGATCACCGCGGCCTCGGTGAAGGCCGGCAGGCGGCGGTCGCCGGGGCCACGGTCATCGTCCTGGGGAGGCGTCAGGTTGGTGTTGTGCCGGTGACCAGGGTGGTGGCTTGTGTGGTGATGTCGTTGGTGGTGGGGCGCATGAGGGCTTCGAGGCGGATGGTTTGTGGGGCGGGGACGTCGGGGGCGCAGAGTTGGGCGATGGGGGCCTTGAGGGTGGAGAAGTGTTCGTCGTAGATGCGGGTGGCGATCTCTGAGGCGGGTCCGGCGGTGCGGGCGGCCTCGTTGACGATCAGCACGCGGCCGGTCTTGGCCACTGATTCGAAGACGGTGGGGTAGTCCAGTGGGACCAGGGACTTCAGGTCGATCACCTCTGCTGAGATCCCCGACTCGCTGAGGATCTTGGCCGCTTCCACCGAGGTGCCGCGCAGGTGGCCGTAGGTCACGATGGTCACGTCGGTGCCCGGGGTGACGACCTCGGCCTGGCCGAGGGGGACGATGAAGTCCGGGCTCAGTGGCACCTCCCCGCGTCCGAAGTTCAACGACCGGACCTCGTGGAACAGCACCGGGTTCTGGTCACGGATCGCCGCCTTCAGCAGCCCTTTGGCGTCCCGGGGCGTGCCGGGCACCACGACCTTGAGGCCGGGCATGTGCATGCCCAGCACCTCATAGCTGTTGGAGTGCTCCGGGCCCGCGGCGTGGGAGTGGCCCCCTGGCATGCGAAGGACGGCGGGCAGCTCGAACTTGCCGCCATGCATGTAGCGCCACTTGCCCAGCTTGTTGTAGATCTCGTCTCCAGCGATGAGGGAGAATCCCGCGAAGCCCATCTGTACCACCGGGCGGCCGCCGACCATCGCGGCTCCGGCGGCCGAGCCGGCCATGAACGCTTCGGTGATGCCGGTGTTACGGACCCGCTTGGGACCGAACTCCTCCAGCAGCGACATCGTGCCCTGCTTGCCGAAGAACCCGCCACGGCCCACACCCTGGCCCAAGGTGAAGACCGTGGGATCGCGGCGCATCTCCTCACGCAGGGCGAGCTCGATCGCCTCCGCATAGCGCATCCGCTGCGTCTGACCCTCATCCACAACCTGATCGGCAGCCCTCGT
>JAEZEJ010000051.1 GCA_023417775.1 Actinomycetes bacterium
GCGGGCACGAGCCCGCCACGCCACCAGCGAGTATCAGCTGCGCTTGACCGACAGCGACAGGTTGTTGAGCGAGAGGCCACCGAGGGTGACCGCGTAGGCCTTCGCCGAGATGTTGTTCAACGTCGACTCGCCGCTCACCAGCGAGAAGCCGGTGGCGTCGTAGCCCGAGGCCTGACTCGTGTCGGAGAAGCCCGACTGCGACTGCGCCTGGCCCAGGGTGACGTTGTTCAGGCTGGCACCGTTCGGGGTGCGCAGCGTGGCCGCGTTCAGGGCGACATTGCCGAGACCGATGTTGCTATCGGTCGAGGCGATCTCCAGATGGACGCCCTGCACGAGCGGCAGGTTCACCGTCGGGCTCTTGACCGTCAGTCCATCGGCACGGGCGTTCTCGGTCTCGGCGAAGATCGTCTCCTTGCCGGTGTCCGCATCGCCGACCTGCGTCTGTCCCGGACGCACCTTGAGCGCATCGGCGCTCAAGCTGGTGTCCAGGTCGAAACCACCGGCCGATGAGATGGTGGCCGCGACCATGCCCTGCACGATCGCGATGCCCAGTCCGACGCTCGCGAGCGTGGCTGGCACGGTGATGGCCGCGAACCGCCCAAGGCGCGCGCGACCAATTCCCTCTGTCTTCATCTGTGTCTCCCTCTGACCGCTCGTCCCTCAACGAGCGGTGACGTCGCCCCACCGGCCACTCCCTCAGTGAGCCAGATCACCAGGCGACGCTCAGAGTGTAGGCATAACTCGGAGTTGCAGTCCACCAGAATCGTGATCTCTCCCACTCCGACTACAGTGGTGCCGCCCGACGAGCCCCGAGGATTCCATGCTTTCTTCCCATGAACGCGGCAGCTCTGCCGTCCGCGCCGTCGGCATCACCGCCCTCATCGGGTTCTTCGTGCTGGCGATCGGCGTGGTGACGGCGCTCGCCTTCTCGGTGCAGGTGAAGGGCACGAGCATGAGCCCGAGCCTCGCCCAGGGGGACCGCCTGCTGGCCCAGTTCTGGAGCCGCTCGGACATCGAGCGCTTCGACCTCGTCGAGGCGCGCACTCCCGATGACATCGCGATCGTCAAGCGCGTCATCGGGATACCGGGAGACACCCTCACCGTCGAGTCGACCGGTCGGGTTCCCGTGGTGACCTTGCGGCCGGAGGGGGAATCGGTCACCTACCGCGTGGCCAATCCCGCGTGGGACGACCAGCCGGGTGGCGGCGTGTGCTGCTCCCTCGACGGCGCCGAGGGCGGCCCGGGCGAGTTCGTGGTGCCCGAGGGCGAGTACTGGCTGGTGGGTGACAACTGGGGCGCATCGGACGACTCCCGCGTCTACGGATTCTTCGCCGCCGACACCATCGAGGCCACGCTGAACATCAGGATCCTGCCGCTGGGCCGCTTCGGTGCGGTGCCCAATCCCGCCTCGCTCGTGGCAGCTCCCTGACGACCGGACCGGCGCCGCGACGAAATCGTCTGGGGTCGGTGGCAGACTCTGCCTGTGACCGCATCCTCGCATCGCGACACCACCACCCTGCCCGCCAATCCCTGGCCGGCGCTGTGGGCCATGGTGATCGGTTTCTTCATGATCCTGGTCGACACCACGATCGTCTCGGTCGCGACGCCCGCCATCCGCTCGGCGCTCGAGACCGACTACAACACGGTCATCTGGGTCACCAGCGCCTATCTGCTCGCCTATGCGGTGCCGCTGCTGATCACCGGACGGCTGGGCGACCGCGTGGGGCCCAAGAACATCTACCTGGTCGGCCTGGCGCTGTTCACCCTCGCCTCACTCTGGTGTGCGGTCACGACCACCGTCGAGATGCTGATCGTCGCTCGCGTCTTCCAGGGCCTCGGCGCCTCGATGATGACCCCGCAGACGATGGCCGTCATCACGCGGACCTTCCCTCCCGAGAGCCGCGGCCGGGCGATGGCGCTGTGGGGCGCCACGGCCGGTGTCGCCACCCTGGTGGGCCCCGTACTGGGAGGCGTCCTCGTCGACTCCGCCGGATGGGAGTGGATCTTCTTCGTCAACGTCCCGGTAGGGGTCATCGGATTCGTCCTGGCCTGGCGGCTGGTACCCCGGCTGGAGACCCACGCGCACTCCTTCGACTGGGTGGGCGTGGCCCTCAGCGCGGCGGCGATGTTCCTCATCGTCTTCGGCATCCAGGAGGGCGAGCGGTACGACTGGGGGCAGATCACCGGCATCGTCTCGGTGCCGGCGCTGATCGCGGCGGGCCTCGTGGTCGGGGCGGTCTTCCTGTGGTGGCAGTCCCGCGTGCGTCGGGAGCCACTGGTGCCGCTCGAGCTGTTCCGCGAGCGCAACTTCTCGGTCTCGAATGCCGCGATCTCGATGGTCTCCTTCTCAGTGACCGCGATGTCCTTCCCCTTCATGCTGTGGGCGCAGACCGCGCGCGGCTGGTCGCCGACCGAGTCGGGGATGCTGCTGATCCCCATGGCCGTGGTGACGGCCGCGATGGCGCCGATCGTCGGTCGCTGGACCGATCGCGTCGCGCCTCGTCTGCTGACCTCGATCGGGTTCGGCGTCTCGGGCGGCTCGATCCTGTTCATGAGTCAGACGGTGACGCCGCAGAGCCCGGTGTGGCTGATCCTCATCGCCACCGCGCTGGTGGGTCTGGGCAATGCCTTCCTGTGGTCGCCCCTCGCCGCCACGGCCACACGTCGGCTGCCGATGTCGGCGGCCGGAGCCGGATCGGGGGTCTACAACGCGACGCGGCAGATCGGCGCGGTGCTCGGCAGCGCGGCGATCGCCGCGGCCATCTCGAGCCGGCTCGCGGCCCATCTCCCCCAGGCGGCCGATGCCGGCGCCGAGGGAGCCGGACCCACCGCCCTGCCTCCCGGGGCCGTGGAGCCCTTCTCGACCGCGATGAGTCAGGCCCTCCTCGTCCCCGCCATCGCCTTCCTCCTCGGCCTCCTCATCGTCCAACTCTTCCCCCGCCCCCGCGCTGACCCCCGGGTCCAACTTTTGCGGGGTTATGGCCCTCAGGCAGCGGTCTCAGGGGCCATATCCCGGCATATCTGGCGCGCCGAGAACCAGCGATCCCACATCACGGACATCACGGGCGCATCGCCCAGGTACCCCTGGTCCCGCAGAGCGTGGAAGACCCTCCAGGGGATGCTCCGGGGTTCGCGAAGGTCGCCGTCGTAGATCACGACCACGGTCCAGCCAAGGCGTTCGAGTTGCTCACGCCGGTCACGATCGCGCTGCCGCTGCCGGGCCGACCGTTCGTGCCAGTAACCGTCGTACTCGATGGCGACCTTCCACACGGCATAGGCCAAGTCGACCCGGGCGATGAAACAACCGTGGGCATCGAAGACCCGAACCTGGCGCTCCGGCTCCGGCAGGCGAGACATCACGATCAGGAGCCGCACCCATGACTCCCGCGGGGACTCGGCTCCCTCACGCACCCAGCGCAGGGCGCGGCGAGCCTTCCGCACTCCGCCGAGATGCCGCTCCTCGGCATAGTCGACGAGCCCCCGATAGGTGGTGAACCTCTGCTCGATGAGCCAATCGCCCACGACGACAAGCCACGGCCAACTGAGTTTCCCCGCGAGGTCGACGAAGGTGCGCTCCGGACTCGTGACCAGGAGTCCGTGTCGCTCGCGTGCCGCGATCGATGCCTGTCGCCGGTGACTGGCGATCTGAAGATGCTCGCTGTCCCAGCCTGTACGAGTCGAGACATGGACCCGCCCGTCCGAGGGCACGTCGAGTCCCCAGAGAGCCAGGGCCGTGTGGTGGGAGATCACGGCGCCAGACGGGGCGACGAGCAATGCGGCACGTGCCCAGACCAGCGCCGTGAGAACGAGGTCGGCGCTGACATATACACCGTGCAGCAATCGGCGCAGTCGGGATGATCTCAGCTGTTTCGGCGTGAGCCCGGCTGCGAGCGCCTCGGCGCGGGTGAAGGGACGGACCGCCAATTCCGCAGGAAGCTCCATCCCCCGAGAGTCACCCCCGGCCGGCGAGTCAGCCAGACCCCGCGTGACGATTGTGGATGCTCAGATCGCGGACTCGCTCTGTGGATGACAGAGAAATGCCGGGTTCTGGCCCTTTCGATACGTCAGAAAGGGCCAGAACCCGGCAAAAGTTGGACCCGGAGGGTCTCAGAGGGAGGCGAGGGCCTCGTTGAGGGTGGCGCTGGGACGCATCACCTGGTCGGCCTTCTCGACATCGGGCTGGAAGTAGCCGCCGAGATCGACCGGCGAGCCCTGGACGCCGAGCAGCTCGGCGTTGATCTGCTCTTCCTTCTCCCGCAGGGTCGAGGCGAGCTGCGCGAAGGCCTCGGCGAGCGGGGCGTCCTCGGTCTGCTTCGCCAGCTCCTCGGCCCAGTACAGCGCGAGGTAGAAGTGGCTGCCGCGGTTGTCGATCTCCCCGACCTTGCGGCTGGGCGACTTGTTCTCGTCCAGGAAGGTGCCGGTGGCGCGGTCCAGCGTGTCCGCGAGGACCTGGGCCCGCGCATTGTCCGTGGTCTGCGCCAGATGCTCGAAGCTCGACGCGAGGGCGAGGAACTCACCCAGGCTGTCCCAGCGCAGGTGGTTCTCCTTGACGAGCTGCTGCACGTGCTTGGGAGCCGAACCGCCCGCGCCGGTCTCGAAGAGGCCGCCGCCGGCGATGAGCGGCACGATCGACAGCATCTTGGCGCTCGTGCCGAGCTCCAAGATCGGGAACAGGTCGGTGAGGTAGTCGCGCAGCACATTGCCGGTGACCGAGATGGTGTCCTCGCCCTTGCGGATGCGCTCCAGCGAGTACGCCGTGGCCAGCTCGGGGCTCAGGATCTGGATCTCCAGGCCCTCGGTGTCGTGCTCGGGGAGATAGGCGTTGACCTTCGCGATGAGGCTGGCATCGTGAGCGCGGCTCTCGTCGAGCCAGAACACCGCCGGATCGCCGGTCGCGCGGGCGCGGGTGGCGGCGAGCTTCACCCAGTCGCGGATCGCGACGTCCTTGGTCTGGCAGGCGCGCCAGATGTCGCCCTCCTCGACATCGTGCTCCATCAGCACGTCGCCGGCGGCGTTCAGCACCCGCACGGTGCCCGCCGCGGCGATCTCGAAGGTCTTGTCATGGCTGCCGTACTCCTCGGCCTTCTGCGCCATGAGACCGACATTGGGCACGGAGCCCATCGTCGAGGGATCAAAGGCTCCGTGGGCCCGGCAGTCCTCGATGACGGCCTGATAGACACCGGCATAGGAGCTATCGGGGATGACCGCGAGGGTGTCGTGCTCGTCGCCGTCGGGGCCCCACATGTGGCCCGAGGTGCGGATCATCGCCGGCATGGAGGCATCGACGATGACATCGCTCGGCACGTGCAGGTTGGTGATGCCCCGGTCGGAGTCGACCATCGCCAGCTCCGGCCCCTCGGCGAGCGCGGCATCGAAGGCAGCCTTGATCTCGGCGCCATTGGGCAGCTTCTCCAGCCCGACGTAGATACCGCCGAGGCCGTCATTGGCCGAGAGTCCGGCGGCCTTGAGGTCGGCACCGTACTGCTCGAAGACCGGAGCGAAGAAGGCCTTGATGACATGGCCGAAGATGATCGGGTCGGAGACCTTCATCATCGTCGCCTTGAGGTGCACGCTGAACAGCACGCCCTGGGCCTTGGCCTGGGCGATGGCGTCCGCCAGGAAGGCACGCAGATGCGCCACCTGCAGGATCGTGGCGTCGACGACCTCGCCGTCGAGCACCTTCAGGCCGTCCTTGAGGACGGTGGTGGTGCCGTCGGCCGCCTCGTGCACGATCTGCAGCGTGTCATCGGCGGTCAACGTCACGGACTGCTCGTTGGCCTTGAAGTCATGCTCGCCCATCGTGGCGACATTGGTCTTCGAGTCCGCCGTCCACGCGCCCATGCGGTGCGGGTTCTTACGGGCGTAGTTCTTGACCGAGGAGGGTGCGCGACGATCGGAATTGCCCTCGCGCAGCACCGGGTTGACGGCGCTGCCCTTGACCTTGTCGTAGCGGGCGCGGATATCGCGCTCGTCGTCGGTGGACGGCTCGTCCGGGTAGTCGGGCAGGTCGTAGCCCTGCGACTGCAGCTCCGCCACGGCGGCCTTGAGCTGCGGGGTCGATGCCGAGATATTCGGCAGCTTGATGATGTTCGCCTCGGGGCGCTTGGCCAGCTCGCCGAGCTCGGCGAGCGCGTCGTCGATGCGCTGCTCGGCCGGCAGCCGATCGGAGAACACGGCGATGATGCGGCCGGCCAGCGAGATATCGCGGGTCTCGACCTCGACCCCCGCGGTCGCCGCGTATGCGGAGATGACCGGCAGGAAGCTGTGGGTGGCGAGGGCAGGAGCCTCGTCGGTGTGCGTGTAGATGATCGTCGATTCGCTCACGGCCCCAACCTACCGTGATCGCGGGACGCCCAGCGATCCGGTGCGGCGATCCGGGTCTTCCCCTAGCACGATCACCACCCGTTCGCGGAGCCCATCCACGAATTGGACATCGTCACGGAGGGTCGTCCAGCCGCCTAGCGTGAGGCCTCGTCACCACCTCACTGCTCGGAAAGGCACCTCGATGACACCTCGGATCCGTCGCCGTCTGGCGGCCACAGCGGCCCTCGCCTCGCTGATCGCCGCCGCCGCATGTGCGCCGTCCGGTTCGGGAGGCGGCGAGGACGGGGCCTCCCTCTCGCTCGTCGGCTTCGCTGTGCCGAAGGCCGGCAACAACGCGGCCCAGGCGGCCTTCGCCGAGACCGACGACGGTGAGGGCGTCTCCTGGAAGGAGTCCTACGGCGCCTCGGGCGATCAGAGCCGGGCCGTCGCGAGCGGACTCGATGCCGACTACGTCCACTTCTCCGTGACGCCCGATGTCACACGGCTGGTGGACGCCGGACTCGTCGACGAGTCCTGGGATGACGGCCCCAATAAGGGCATCGTCACCGACTCGGTCGTCGTGCTGGCCGTCCGCGAGGGCAATCCGAAGAATATCCAGGGCTGGGACGATCTCGCCCGCGACGATATCGGCATCGTGACGCCCAACCCGGGGTCCTCCGGCGCCGCCCGCTGGAACATCCTCGGGGCATGGCTCCATGTCATCGGCCAGGGCGGATCGCAGGCCGATGCCGAGGCATTCCTCGCCGATGTCCTCGACAATGTCCAGGCCTTCCCGGGCAGCGGACGCGATGCGACCCAGGCCTTCCAG
This sequence comes from Actinomycetes bacterium, assembly GCA_023417775.1. Classification (GTDB taxonomy): domain Bacteria; phylum Actinomycetota; class Actinomycetes; order Propionibacteriales; family Nocardioidaceae; genus Aeromicrobium. The sequence continues at coordinate 7,133 of JAEZEJ010000051.1, forward strand.
AGCGGCACCGGCGATGTCCTCATCTCCTATGAGAACGAGGCCATCCTCGCCCGTCAGAACGGTGAGCCGATCGAGTACGTGGTACCCGAGGACACCCTGCTCATCGAGAATCCCGCGGCCGTGCTCACCGATGCCGATCCGAAGGCCGAGGCATTCCTGGACTTCATCCTCACCCCCGAGGGCCAGGCCGAGTACGTCGGCAAGGGCTTCCGGCCGCTGCGCACCATCGACGGGGTCGAGGTCGATGAGGTCGAGGGGGCGATGGATCCGAAGGACCCGTTCCCGGAGGTCCCGACCCTCTTCACGATCGATGACGATCTCGGCGGCTGGGACGAGGTCAACAGCACCTTCTTCGACGAGAACGACGGCATCATCACCCGGCTCCAGACCGCAGCGGGGCTGAACTCGTGACGATCGAGCAGCTGAACCCGGCCGGGAC
>JAEZEJ010000099.1 GCA_023417775.1 Actinomycetes bacterium
GGGTCGACCAGCTACCCCTGCGGGCCGGGAGAGGTTGACAGCGCACCGCCAGCACCGAGCGAAGAGGACGGTCCCCATCAGCCGCCGGGCCCGTAGACTCGCGGGGTGGAGTTCCTCAACGGCCAGCAGCCGACGCACGACCTGACGTACAACGACGTCTTCATGGTGCCGAGCCGATCGGACGTGACCAGCCGCTTCGATGTCGACCTCTCGGCGACCGACGGCACCGGCACGACACTGCCGCTGGTGGTCTCGAATATGACCGCCATCTCCGGGCGCCGGATGGCCGAGACCGTGGCCCGGCGCGGGGGCATCGCGATCATCCCGCAGGACATCCCCGTCGATGTCGTGGCCGCCACGGTCCGCCGGGTCAAGGGCGCGCACACCGTATTCGACACCCCGGTCACCCTCACGCCGACCATGACGATCGGTGAGGCGCTGAGCCTGATCCCGAAGCGCTCGCACGGCGGCGCCGTCGTCGTCGACCAGGGCAAGCTCGTCGGCATCGTCACCCCGCGCGACGGCGCTGAGATCGACCGCTTCGCCCAGGTCCGCGAGGTGATGCGCACCGACAGCTTCACCGTGGACGCCGGCCTCGATCCGCGGGAGTACTTCAACGAGCTCTCCGCCCAGCACGTGCCCTTCGCGCCGGTGCTCGACGGCGGCGAGCTGCTGGGCGTCATCACCCGCAAGGGTGCCCTGCGCTCGACCATCTACACCCCCGCCGTCGACGCCGACGGACGGCTGCTCATCGGCGCCGCGGTGGGCATCAACGGCGATGTGCGGGGCAAGACCGATGCCCTGCTGGAGCTCGGCATCGACGTGCTCGTGGTCGATACGGCGCACGGGCACCAGGAGAAGATGATCGAGGCGCTGCGGGTCGTCGCGAGTGCCCGCGATGCCTTCGCCGAGCGCACGGGCCGACGCGTCCAGGTAGCCGCCGGCAATATCGTCTCGGCCGACGGCACCCGCGAGCTGGTGGACGCGGGCGCCGACATCGTCAAGGTCGGCGTCGGACCCGGCGCCATGTGCACCACCCGCATGATGACCGGCGTGGGGCGGCCGCAGTTCTCCGCCGTCCTCGAGTGCGCCGAGGCGGCCGATGTCCTCGGCGCGAGCGTGTGGGCCGACGGCGGCGTGCGATTCCCGCGCGATGTCGCCCTCGCCCTCGCGGCGGGTGCGGGCAGCGTGATGATCGGCTCCTGGTTCGCGGGGACCCACGAGAGCCCCGGCGACCTCAAGATCGCCTCGGACGGTCGCGCCTACAAGGAGTCCTTCGGCATGGCCTCCTCGCGGGCCGTGGCCAACCGCACGCGCGACGCGGCCGGCTTCGAGAAGGCGCGCATGGCGCTGTTCGAGGAGGGCATCTCCACGTCGCGGATGTTCCTCGACCCGGAGCGGCCGGGCGTGGAGGATCTCATCGACCAGATCACCGCGGGAGTGCGGTCGAGCTTCACCTACGCCGGCGCGCGCAGCCTCGAGCAGTTCAGGGAGCGCTCGATCGTCGGCATCCAGTCGACGGCCGGCTACGACGAGGGCCGGCCGCTGCACGCCAGCTGGTGACGGAGCGCGCCCGGGGCGGTGAATAGACAGACGCCCCCTTGTTCGGTGGCCCCCGCTGAGCGGTGAGTTAGCGGCTTCTTCCGTGGTCGATCGGTGAGTAGGCGTCCATATGACCGGGAACAGGGACGCCTATTCACCTCCGTCGCCTCCGATCGTCCCGCGGCGACCTGTACCCCTCAGCTCGCACGACGTGCGGGCACTGGGAGGAACAGTGCCTGCCAGCGATCCGCGAAGACCGGCGCGGGGCCCTGGTAGCCGCGCTCGACCAGCAGCCGATGAATCCGCACGACCAGCGACCGCGGATACCGCTCCATCGCCGCCGTAACCTGGAGGTAGGCCAAGCCGATCGCGCGAAAGTCCGCGTACCGCTCGATGTCCCGCGCGAACTGCCAGGGGTCTTCAGCATGCTGGCGCCCCTCGTACTCGATCGCCAACATCCACGCTCGGTACAGCAGATCGACGATCCCGACCTCACGTTCGCCGTTGTCGACCGCTGCGTTCACCTCCGGTACCGGCAGCCCGGCGAAGCTGACATAGGCGCGCACCCGCGACTCTTTCGGTGAGCGGCTGAGCGGATCCAGATGGGGTAATACCCGGAGGCTCTGCACCGCACCCGGCCGCCACGACTGAGCGCGAGCGATCCACGCGATCTCATCGGTCGTCGCATGTCCTCGATGCAACAGCCAGTCGCCGATCACGATGAGGTCCAACAGTCGCCGGCTGGCACATATCTGCACGAAGGCCGCCGCCGGAGTGACACCTCCCTCGTCACACGGCGGAAGGATCTCAGTTCTATGGACGAAGACACCTGGAAGACTGAGGTGCAGATCACCACGAACAGTGAAGTGGATCGGTCGGGGATCGCCGATGAACAGGCCGAGATCGTGAACCCGACTGAGATGACTCACCTGAGCGTGACCGGGGAGGGCCAGTCGAGCAGCCCGAATCCAATCATGCGTGTCGAGACCGACACCGATGACGCTCCACACCCGGGGGAAGAGACGCACGAACCGCTGGCCACGCAGCATCTTCTCGCTGACACCGAACTCGCGTGCGGTCTCGTGGGTGAACGGCCCGGCCATGAGCTCGGGCGGGATAGGACGCGTCATGCCCTAGTCATGCCAAGGAATCGTTCTCCTGACCAGCGCCGGATCGCCCGATGGTGGATAAGTACCTCGGCGTCGCCTGCGCGGTCGCGGAGCAAGCGGTGCATCAACGGCCATCGACCTGAGGGAATGGACGCCTACTCACCGGCCCACCACGGTAGACGGCCGCTAACTCACCGCTCCGGGCTCGGCCGAAGGCCGGTCAGGATGATCGTCAGCCCGCGGTCGAAGGAGTCGTCGAGATCGGGATCCTCCTCGATCGCCCCCACCGCGCTCGCCTGTCGATGGGTCTGGGTGGACTGGGTGTGCCCGAAGGTGAACAGCAGCAGCGTGCGGGCCCCGTCGTCGCCGACGAGATCGGCGAGGCGCTTCTCCACCCCGGAGACGCCGAGGCGGAAGGCCGAGGCGGTCGCGACCACCTCGGCGCCGTCGCGCACCGTCAGCATCGCGCGCCGCAGCTCGTGACACAGCTCGCGAGCGTCGTCGCCACCGACCTCGGCCACCAGCTCGTCGGCCATGAGCGCCAAGAGCGTCTGCTTGTTCGGGACGTGGTGATAGAGAGCGCTCGGCCGCACGTCGAGCTCGGCGGCGACCCGGCGCATCGAGCAGAACTCGAGACCATAGGAGTCCAGCACCCGCAGCGCGGCGGCGACGACATCGGGGAGGCTGTTGGCCATGGAGGCAGCCTATCGGGTAGCCTGAACGGCGTTCAGGTGAACACTGTTCAGTTCCTCAAGGAGACCTCTATGGCGACCAGCCTCCCGGTCCGACGCCGATCCTCGGCGGCCGACCTCGCGCTCATCACGACCTTCGCCGCCGTCATCGGCGTCTGCGCCGTCCTTCCCGCGATCAACGGGGTCGCCAATGTCCCCTTCACGCTCCAGATGTTCGGCGTCTTCGTCGCCGGCGCCCTCCTCGGCCCGGTCCGTGGCTTCCTCGCCGTCGTCCTCTACCTGGCGGTCGCGACGGCCGGCGTGCCGATCTTCACCCAGGGGCAGGCTGGACCGGGTGTCTGGGCCGGCACCACCGGCGGCTATCTGCTCGCCTTCCCCTTCGCGGCGCTGATCGTCGGTGCCGTGGCCGCGCTCGTCGCGCGACGCGGCCCGACGGTCTTCACGGTGACGGTGGCCATCGCCGCCGCCATCGTGACCGTCGCGGTCGTCGGCACCCTCGGCACCCTCGGCATGGCCCGGGCCATGGACGTCCCGCTCGGCGTCGCCTGGGGCTATGCCACCCCGTTCTTCCTCGCCGACATGGCCAAGGGCGTCATCGCGGCGGTCGTGGCCGCGGCGGTGCACCGCGCATTCCCGCAGTTGCTGCGCGGGTAACGTCGTCCCGTGATCGAACTGCGGAGCGCGACCGTCGTGGTCGACTCGCCGGACGGTCCGGTCACCCTGCTCGAGCCCACCAGCCTGACCCTCGCCGAGCATCGGATCGGCGTCATCGGCGCGAACGGCTCGGGCAAGTCCACGCTGGCGCGACTATTCAACGGCCTCGCACTGCCGGCCTCCGGAACGGTCTCGATCGGCGGCCACGACACCGCCCGCGAGGGTCGTGACGTCCGGCGACGGGTCGGCTTCGTCTTCACCCACCCGGACGCTCAGCTGGTCATGCCGACACCCCTCGAGGACGTGACCCTCTCGCTGAGACGGACGGTCGCCGACAAGCGCGAGCGCCGACAGCGGGCCCGGGAGGTCCTGGCCGATATCGGCTTGGCCGCTCGCGCCGATGTCTCCGTGCACGCGCTCTCGGGCGGGCAGAAGCAGCTGCTCGCCCTCGCCGGCATCCTCGCGACCGAACCCGAGCTGGTCGTCGCGGACGAGCCGACCACCCTATTGGATCTGCGGAACACCCGGCTCGTCGCCGACCGGCTCTTCGGGCTGCGGCAGCAGCTCGTACTGGTGACCCACGATCTCGAGCTGGCCCGGCGCTGCGACCGGGTGCTGGTGGTCGACGCCGCGCGGGTGGTCTTCGACGGGCCCGCCCCGGCCGCCGTCGACCACTACATCGCGATGACCGAGGACTCGAGCCTGTGACCCCGCCTTGTACCGAGATTTGCTCCCCAATGGTCAACCGATGTGCCCTCGCGTCGACGGGTGGGGAGCAAATCTCGGTACAAGGGGAGCACCCGTGAGCGAGCTGCTGGGGGTGTACCGGCCCGGCGGATCGCTGCTGCATCGCCTCGGACCCGGGCCCAAGCTCGCCTTCGTCGCCGCCTGGTCGATCGCCGTCGTGGCCCTCCGCGGCCCGATCGCCTCACCGGTCTTCCTCGTCATCGCGATCGGGATCGCCGCGTGGTCGGGACTCCCGCTGCGCCGATCGCTGCGGACCATGCGCGGCTTCCTGCTCATGCTGGCCCTCGTCGCGGCCTTCCAGACCTGGCAGCGCGGCGCAGACATCGCGATCGCCGTGGTCTCCAGCCTGCTCGCGCTGTTCCTCGTCGGGCTGGCGTTCACCGCGACGACCGCGGCGGACGATCTGCTGACCACCGTCGAGCGCCTCGCCTCACCCCTGCGATTCGTCGGCATCCGGCCCGAGCGCATCGCCCTGGCCTTCGCCCTCGTGCTCCGGGCGCTGCCCGCCGTGCTGGAGGTCGCTCGCGAGACCCGCGCCGCGGCGAAGGCGCGCGGCCTCGAACGCAGTCCCCGAGCGCTGCTGGTGCCCTTCGCGATCCGCGTCGTCGCCCATGCCTATGCCACCGGCGACGCCCTCGCGGCCCGCGGCCTCGACGACTGACCCTCGACGACGGCGGCGAAGGGGCACCTCCCGCCGCCGGACACCTGCCCGTCCCCGCGCGAGCGAGACGCCGACGTCACCATGTGACTACCATCACGAGGGTGACTGCCTTGCGCACGCTCGTGGTCGACGACGAGCAGCCGGTGCTCGACGAGCTCGTCTGGCTCCTGGAGCGCGATGACCGCATCGCCGACCCGATCGCCACGGCGCACTCGGGCACCGAGGCGCTGCGCCGGCTCGAACGCGGAGACATCGACCTCGTCTTCCTCGACATCGCGATGCCCGGACTGAGCGGTATCGAGATCGCCCGGCTGCTCGGCCGGTTCACCCAGGCCCCGCAGATCATCTTCGTCACCGCACATGACGCGCACGCGGTCGAGGCCTTCGAACTCGATGCGGTCGACTACCTGCTCAAGCCGCTGCGTGAGGAACGGCTCCGCGAGAGCATCCGCCGCGCGGCGGCCGAGCGCGACGCCGGACACGATGCCGACGACACCATCGCCGTCGAGCTCGCCGGCGTCACCCGCTTCGTGTCCCGATCGCACGTCACCTACGCCGAGGCGCAGGGCGACTATGTGCGGCTGCACCTGCTCGACGGCACGAGTCACCTCATCCGGGCCTCGCTGACCGCGCTCGCCGATGAATGGGAGGGTGCGGGCTTCCGTCGCGTGCATCGCAGCATCGTGGTCAACCGGGCCCATCTCGTCGAAGCACGCACGCAGAGCGGCGGCGCCACCCTGGTGCTGCCCTCGGGCGACGGGACGACCCAGGTGCCCGTGTCCCGCCGCCACCTGCGCGACCTGCGCGAACTCATCGGCGAGTTCAGCCCATGAGCCCTCGCCGGGCCTGTGGGGAGTGAGCGGATGAGCGAACCCCGGAGGGAGCGCATCACCAGTCCGCTGACGAGCGCCCGGACCCATGTGCCGCGCAGCGTCCGTCAGGAGATCGACGAGTCGACCGGAGTCGGCCAGGTCTATGTCCGCAGCCTCGTGCGCTCACAGCTGCGCGCGGCCCTGACCGTGGTGGCGACCGTGGCGCTGACCATCGGCGTCCTCCCGCTGGTCTTCCTGGTATTCGGCGACCTCTCCCGCACCACCATCGCGGGCATCGGACTGCCCTGGATCGTGCTCGGGGTCGCCGTCTACCCGGCTCTCCTCGTCCTCGGCTGGCTCTACGTCCGCTTCGCCGAGCGGGCGGAGCTCGACTTCGCCGCCCTCGTGGAGACCTCCGGCCACGAGGAGGAGACGTGAGCTCGGGGGCGGCCGTCGCGGCGATCTTCGTGGTCACCGTCGCGACGGTGACGATCGGGGCCCTCGGTCTGCGGATCAGCCGCACGACGAGCGACTTCTATGTCGCCTCGCGATCCGTGTCACCGGGTCTGAATAGCTCGGCCATCAGCGGCGAGTATCTGTCCGCGGCGTCCTTCCTCGGCATCGCCGGACTGGTGCTGACCTTCGGTGCGGACATGCTCTGGTATCCGATCGGCTGGACGACCGGCTACCTGCTGCTGCTCGTGTTCGTCGCCGCACCCTTGCGCCGCTCGGGGGCCTACACGATCCCGGACTTCGCCCAGCTGCGACTCGGATCGAGCGGGGTACGCCTCACCTCGACCTGGCTCGTCGTGGGCGTCGGCTGGCTCTATCTGATGCCGCAGTTCCAGGGGGCGGGACTGACGGTGCAGGCGACCACCGGCGCACCTCCCTGGGTGGGCACGGCGCTGGTCGCCGCCGTCGTCGTCGTGAACGTGGTCTCCGGCGGCATGCGCAGCATCACCTTCGTGCAGGCCTTCCAGTACTGGCTGAAGCTGACCGCCCTGCTGGTCCCCGCGATGGTGCTGCTCGCGGTCTGGGCCGGCGACGGCGCGCCCCGCGTGCCCGACAGCGGCACCTGGTCGGTGCCACTCGCCTCCGGCGGCGGCGAGGGCCTCTACGTGACCTACTCCCTCATCCTGGCCACGTTCCTCGGCACCATGGGACTGCCCCACGTCGTCGTTCGCTTCTACACCAACCCCGACGGCCGGGCCGCCCGGCGCACGACGCTGGTCGTGCTGGCGCTGCTCGGTGTCTTCTACCTGCTGCCCCCGGTGTACGGCGCCCTCGGCCGGATCTACGCCCCCGGCCTGGCCGAGCCCGGGAGGTCCGACGCCCTCGTCCTGGAGCTGCCGCGGATCATGGTCGACGGGGCGCTCGGGGAGCTGCTGACCGGTCTGGTGACCGCCGGGGCGTTCGCGGCGTTCCTCTCGACGTCGTCGGGGCTGTCGATCGCGGTCGCCGGCGTGATCAGCCAGGACGTCTTCGGCCGCACCTGGTCACGGCTCGGCGGCGTCGCGGCGTTCCGCCTCGGGGCGGTGCTCGCGGTGACGGTGCCCTGCCTGGTCGCCCTGGCCGCCCCCAACCTGGGCGTCGCGCGGGCGGTGGGGCTGGCCTTCGCGATGGCCGCTGCGACGTTCTGCCCCCTGCTCCTGCTGGGGATCTGGTGGCGCCGGCTCACCGACGCCGGCGCGATCGCGGGGCTGCTCGTCGGCGGGGGCGGGGCGGTCGTCGCGATCGGCTGGACCCTCGCGACCTCGCAGCCCGACGGCTGGGCGGACACCCTCATGGGCCAGCCGGCCGCCTGGACCGTGCCCCTCGCCCTGGCCACGATGGTCGTCGTCTCCCTCCTCACCCCGTCGCGGGTGCCGCGGGGCGCGGGCCGCTTCCTCGTGCGCCTGCACACGCCGGAGACCCTGGAGCTGGACCGGGGCTGACCCCGGGGCCGGCCGCAGGGCCCGCAGGGCGGACGGCGGGTGACCGCGACGACCGCTCGTCGCGCCAGACCGACCGCTCACCGACGCCGTGGTCCCGTTCGGCGCGGGACCGGCTCGCGGACCTCGCCCACCCCGGGCCCGGCTTCCTACGGTGACGGCGATCACATCCGCACGCCCGCACGAGACGAGGTGTCCAGTGACGAATGTCCAGAGGGAGCCCCACCAGCAGCCTCCCGAACAGCCCCCCGGCCAGCCTCATGACCAAGCGGCTCGTCACGACCCGGCCTACGACCGGCTGCACGAGGAGCCGGACTTCACCCACCTGCGCACGCTCTACCGCTCGTTCGTCTTCCCCGCCACGGTCGCGTTCCTGACGTGGTACCTGCTCTACGTCGTGATGAGCATGTGGGCGCAGGACTTCATGAGCAAGGAGATCGTCGACAACATCAACGTGGCGCTGGTCTTCGGCCTGCTCCAGTTCGTCACGACGTTCCTGCTCGCGTGGATGTACAGCCGCTACTCGACCGCGCGGCTCGACCCGCTGGCCCGCAAGCTCGACGAGCAGTTCCTCGACCTGACCCGGAAGGACCGCTGACGTGGACGGCGACCAGGCACTCACCACCACCCTCTTCCTCCTCGTCGTCCTCCTGACGGTCGGCATCACCTTCTGGGCGAGCCGGCAGACCAAGGGCGCAGCGGACTTCTACGCCGGCGGCCGCGGCTTCTCCGGTGTCCAGAACGGCCTGGCGATCGGCGGCGACTACATGTCGGCGGCGTCGTTCCTCGGCATCTCCGGCGCGATCGCCCTGAGCGGGTACGACGGCTTCCTCTACTCGATCGGCTTCCTGGTCGCCTGGCTCGTGGCGCTGCTGCTCGTCGCGGAGATGCTGCGCAACTCGGGCCGCTACACGATGGCCGACCAGCTGGCCTTCCGGATGAAGCAGCGCCCCGTCCGTACGGCTGCCGCCACCTCGACCGTCGTCGTCTCGATCTTCTACCTGCTGGCCCAGATGGTCGGCGCGGGTGCGCTCGTGGCCCTGCTGCTGGGCGTCGAGGGAGACGCGGCCAAGAACATCACGATCTTCGTCGTCGGGGCGCTGATGATCTTCTACGTCACCGTCGGCGGCATGAAGGGCACCACCTGGGTGCAGATCGTCAAGGCGGTCCTGCTCATGGGCGGCTCGGCGCTGATCGTGGTGCTGGTGCTCGCCAAGTTCGGCTTCAACCTCTCCGACCTGCTCGGCACCGCCGCCTCCAACAGCGGCAAGGGCCAGGCGTTCTTGGAGCCCGGCCTGAAGTACGGCGTCTCCACGACGAGCAAGATCGACTTCCTCAGCCTCGGCATCGCCCTGGTGCTCGGCACCGCGGGTCTGCCGCACATCCTGATCCGCTTCTACACCGTGCCGACCTCGCGCGACGCCCGGAAGTCGGTGCTGTGGGCGATCGGCCTGATCGGCGTCTTCTACCTCTTCACGCTGGTCCTCGGCTTCGGTGCGGCCGCGCTGCTGTCCTCCGACAAGTACGCCGAGGTCGCGGCCTCCGGCGGCAACCTGGCCTCGCCACTGCTGGCCGAGGCGGTCGGCGGCGGCGACGGGTCGACGGGCGGTGCAGTGTTGCTCGCGCTGATCTCCGCGGTCGCGTTCGCGACGATCCTCGCCGTGGTCGCGGGCCTGACGCTGGCCTCCTCGGTCAGCGTGGCCCACGACCTCTACAACAGCGTCGGCAAGCGCGGCACCGCCACGGAGGCGCAGGAGCTCAAGGTCACCCGGATCGCGGCCTGCGTGATCGGCCTGATCGCGATCCTGCTGGCCATCCCCGCGCAGCGGCTCAACATCGCCTTCCTCGTGGCGCTGGCCTTCGCGATCGCGGCGTCGGCCAACCTGCCCTCGATCGTCTACAACATGTTCTGGAAGCGCTTCAACACCCGGGGCGCGGTCTGGAGCATCTACGGCGGCCTGATCTCCGCGGTCGGCCTGGTGGTCTTCTCGCCGATCATGTCCGGCAAGGGCCTCGACCCGACCACCGGCAAGAACCTGTCCCTGCTGCCCACGAGCATCGACATCTCGTGGTTCCCCCTGGAGAACCCCGGCATCGTCTCCATCCCGCTGGGCTTCTTCCTCGGCTGGCTGGGCACGGTGACGTCGAAGGAGCCGTCGGCCGAGGAGCGCTACACCGAGCTCGAGGTCCGCGCGCTCACCGGCGCGGGCGCCGAGCAGGCCGGCCAGCACTGACCAAGCGGCTCGTCACCTGACGGCGCCCGGTCACCCCGGGCGC
>JAEZEJ010000122.1 GCA_023417775.1 Actinomycetes bacterium
GGCCTCGAGCGATCGGGGCCCCACCGGTCAGCCGCGTGCCAGGAACTCGCCCCGCGCCACGATCAGGCGTCGCAGATAGGGGCGTAGGACCGCCCTCGCGACCAGCCGGCCGATGATGCCGAAGGGCGCCGCGAACTCGATCGTGTCGGTCATCAGCGTGCCGCCGTCGACCGACGCGAAGCGATGCTCGTGGCGGAACCGCGAGAACGGGCCGCGCACCTGCTCGTCGACGAAGCGGGAAGGCCCGTCCATCTCGGTCACGGCGGACGTCATGGTCCACCAGAGGCCGAAGTGCCGGGCCTCCCAGGTCACCTGATCGCCGAGCTTCAGCCGTCCGGACACCGGGCCGGAGACCACGCGTTCGCGGGACCGGGACTGCGAGGCCGTGTGGACGGCGACGTCCAGGGACGCCTCGAACAGCGCCTCTACCGGCCGCGAGCTCGCGGTCTGGACGCGAAAGCCCACCATCTGCCGCAGCATACCGGCGCTCGGCCGCCGGAGGGCGGATTCTGCCGGTGACGCCTTGCCCCCTAGACTGGAGTGCGGCTCGCGCGAGCCCCGCGCCGCGCTGCCCCCATGCTTTCCATCAACACAGGAGTCAACAACGTGAAGAGCAGCACCGAAACGCTGAGCCCGACGCGGGTCAAGCTCACCATCGAGGTGCCGTTCGAGGAGTTCAAGTCCCACCTCGACAAGGCGTACAGGTCCATCGGCTCGCAGATCACGGTCCCCGGCTTCCGCAAGGGCAAGGTCCCCGCACCGGTCATCGACCAGCGCGTCGGTCGCGCCGCCGTCCTCGACGAGGCGCTGAACTCCGCGCTCCCCGGCTGGTACAACGAGGCGCTGCAGGAGCAGACGCTCCAGCCCCTCGGCCAGCCCGAGATCGACCTCGCCAAGTTCGACGACGGCTCGGACATCGAGGTCACCGCCGAGGTCGACATCCGTCCGACGGTCGAGCTGCCGGATCTCAAGGGCATCGAGCTCGAGGTCGAGGACGCCGAGGTCACCGATGCCGATGTCGACGAGCAGCTCGAGGCACTGCGTGAGCGCTTCGCCACCTACACCGAGGTCGACCGTGCCGCTGCCGACGGCGACTCGGTCACGATCGACCTCTCGGCCGCTCAGAAGGACGGCACGCTGATCGACGAGGCGCAGGCGACCGGTCTGCCCTACCAAGTCGGCAAGGCCACGATGATCGAAGGCCTCGACGAGGCGCTGACCGGGCTGGACAAGGGCGAGAGCACCACGTTCTCCACGCAGCTGGTCGGCGGCGATCTCGCCGGGGACGAGGTCGACGTCACCGTCACGCTGACCGAGGTCAAGGAGCAGCAGCTGCCCGAGGTCGACGAGGAGTTCGTCCAGATGGCCTCGGAGTTCGACACCGTCGAGGAGCTGCGCGCCGATCTCGTCGAGCGGCTCACCCGCGGCAAGCGGATGGAGCAGGCCGCCGAGGCGCGCGACCTGATCCTCGAGAAGATCCTCGACCAGATCGAGGTCCCGCTGCCCGAGTCGCTGGTCGAGACCGAGGTCACCGCGCGACGCGACCAGATCAAGCAGCAGCTGCAGTTCGCCGGCCTCACCTTCGAGGGCTACCTGGAGGACCAGAGCCAGACCGAGGAGGAGTTCGAGGCCGAGCTCGAGCGCGGTGTCCGCGACTCGATCGCGGCCCAGTTCGTGCTCGACCAGGTCGTCGAGGACAACGAGTTCGGCATCGACGACCAGGAGCTCAGCCAGCACATCATGCGGCGGGCCCAGGAGTCCGGCCAGGACCCGAACCAGTTCGTCCAGCACATCATGGAGCACAACCACGTGCCCGAGATGGTCGGCGAGGTCATGCGCGGCAAGGCCCTCGCATCGCTGGTCGAGGGTGCCACGGTCAAGGACAAGTCCGGCAACGAGCTCGATCTCGCCCGCCTGCGCGCCGACGGCTCGCTGGCCGATGAGAACGAGGCCGAGAACGAGGAGCCGGCGAACTGAGCTTCGCTCTCCCACGCTGACAGGCGGTGCGTCGATCATCGACGCACCGCCCGTTCGCGTAGCGAGAGGTTTCGACAGGCCACGCCCGGCGCGCCACACTGGGGTCATGTCCACGACCCCGGCCCGCACGACCGATATCGCCGCCCTCGCCCTCGCCTACGGCGACCGGCTGATCGTGGGCACCGTGCGCGACACCCACCGGGCGATCGCGCGACGCGCCTTCGCGCCCACACGGACGCTGGGCGGCCGCCCGGTGGAGCGTGTCCACGATGCCGTCAGCGACGCCGTGTACGGGACGGTCTCGGGCACGCTGCGCCTGGCCGGGACCGGGGCCCGGGCTCTCTCGCGCCGGGGCGTGGGCCGGCCGGTGGAGTCCTCGCGCTACGGCCGGCGCGTGCAGTCGGCCGTCAACGGCCTGATCGGCGACGAGCTCCGGGCGATCGACGATCCGCACGCCATCACGATGCAGGTGCGTTCGAACGGCCGCGACATCCCCGCGACCCCCTGGCCGCTGAGCCAGGCCTATCCCGACGCCACCGGGCATCTCGTCGTGTTCGTGCACGGGCTGTGCGAGGACGACGAGTCCTGGAGGGCGCGCGCGGGGGAGAGCCACCTCGATCGCATCCGTCGCGACACCGACGGCACGCCGGTGGTCGTGCGCTACAACTCCGGTCTGCACATCTCCGAGAACGGCAAGCATCTCGATGCGCTCATCGACTCGGTCGTCGCCTCCTGGCCTACCGATGTCACCCGGATCAGCTTCGTCGGTCACTCGATGGGCGGCCTGGTGGTGCGTGCGGCGACCAATCACGCGGTCGCCGCCCAGCGGGAGTGGACCGGTCTCGTCCGCGACATCGTGTGCCTGGGCACGCCGCACACCGGCGCCGCGCTGGAGAAGGCGGCGCACCTCGGCGCCCGCGCCCTCGGTTTCTGGCCCGAGTCGCGCGCCTTCGGCGAGATCCTGCAGAGCAGGTCCGAGGGGATCGTCGATCTGCGACACGGGTATATCTCCGCCGACGAGTGGCAGGGACACGATCTCACGGCCCGCTGGGGTCTGGACCGGATCGCGGCGGCCCCGCTGCCGGGAGCGGACTATCACTTCGTCGCCGCGACTCTGGGTGCCGGACGAGGTCATCTCGGCAGCGCCCTGCTGGGCGATCTGCTCGTCCAGCTGTCCTCGGCGCACGGCATCGCCCGCTCCGGCGAGGTCGTGACGGGGGCGCGTCTGGAGCACCTGCCGAGCGCCCACCACTTCGCCCTGCTGCACCATCCGCAGGTGGGCGCCTGGCTCGTCGAATGGCTCAATGCGCGGTATCGCTCGCCGCGTGAGCTCACGACCGGGTAGTCTCCCGCGCATGGTGAACAAGAGTTACATCGGGGCCAGCATCGACATCGCCGCGAGCCCCGCCGAGGTGTGGGCCGTGGTCAGCGACCTGCGCCGGATGGGCGAGTGGAGCCCGCAGTGCCGCAAGATGTTCATCCGCGGCGGCACGGTCCAGCGGGGTACCTCGACGATCAACATCAACCGGCAGGGCCCGCTGGTCTGGCCGACGCGCTCCGTCGTCACCGAGTTCGTTCCCGAGCAGCGTCTGCAGTTCGTGGTGCGCGAGAACAAGACCCGGTGGACCTTCGAGCTCGAGCCCACCGCCGAGGGCACCCGGCTGACCGAGAGCCGCACGACGCCGAGCGGGGTCAGCGATCTCTCCAATGTCCTCACGCGTCGGGTGCTGGGCGGCACCGAGCGGTTCGAGGATGGTCTGCAGTCCGGCATCCACCAGACGCTGCGTCGCATCAAGGACGCCGCGGAGGCCCGGTGAGACGCCCCGAGGTCGCGCCGCTGGAGGTCGAGCGCACGATCGCCGCCACCCCCGGACAGGTCTGGGAGGTGCTCATCGACGCGGAGCGACTGCGGACCTTGAGCCGCGAGACGGTGGCGCAGGCCTTCGTGCCGCGGACGATCCGCCGGGGCACCTGGAGCATCAACCTCAACCGCAGCGGCTGGTTCGTCTGGCCGACGGTGAGCCGCTACGCGCGCGTGGTGCCGCGTCGGCGGCTCTGCTTCTACGTCTTCGGTCCCTCCGCGTGGTGGACCTATGATCTCGAGTCGGTCGAGGACGGCACCGCCGTGCGGCTGCGGCGTGATCTCAGCTCCGGGCGATCGAGCTGGCTGAGCATCGTCGTGGCCGGTGTCGGACTGGGCGGCGCGCCCGCGCACGATCGCGCGCTCAGGGCCGACATGGAGCAGACCCTCGACGGTCTGGCCCGCGCCGTCGAGCGGTGAGCCGCGGCCGGCCGGGCGCGTCGCCCTCGGCCTGACTCGATCCGCCGACAGCGAACAGGGGCGTCGACTGCGTGTCTTCGGCCCCGGCGCCGTCTAGGGTCGGTGACGTGAACACTCCGATGACTCCCCAGTTGTCCGCTGAGGTCGGCCCTTCGGATCTTGACGGCCACATCTACAACCGCCTGCTGAAGGAACGCATCGTGTTCCTCGGTGCGGAGGTTCGTGACCAGAACGCCAACGCGATCTGCGCTCAGATGCTGCTGCTCAATGCCGAGGACCCGGACGCCGACATCCTCTTCTACATCAACAGCCCCGGCGGCTCCGTGGACGCCGGCATGGCGATGTACGACACCATGCAGTACGTCTCCAATGATGTCGTCACGCTCGGCATGGGTCTGGCCGCCTCCATGGGCCAGTTCCTGCTCGCCGCCGGCACCCCCGGCAAGCGCTATGCGCTGCCGCACACCCGCATCATGATGCACCAGCCCTCGGGCGGTATCGGCGGTTCGGCATCGGATATCCGGATCCAGGCCGAGCAGTCCATCCTGCTGAAGAAGCAGCTCAACGAGCTGCAGGCCCAGCACTCGGGGCAGTCGGTCGAGCAGATCGAGCTGGACTCCGACCGCGACCGCTGGTTCACCCCCGAGCAGGCCCAGGAATACGGCCTGATCGACCACGTCGTCTCGACCGCAGGAGATGTCCGCCGATGAGCTACTACATCCCGCAGTGGGAAGAGCGCACGTCCTACGGGTTCCGGCGCGTCGACCCCTTCGCCAAGCTGTTCGAGGAGCGCATCATCTTCCTCGGCACGCCGATCAGTGATGATGTCTCGAATGCCGTCACGGCCCAGCTTCTGTGCCTGCAGTCCATGGACCCCGAACGCGATATCAGCATCTACATCAACAGCCCCGGTGGCTCGTTCACGGCGCTCACCGCGATCTACGACACGATGCGGTACATCAAGCCCGATATCCAGACCTTCTGCACCGGCCAGGCCGCATCGGCCGCCGCGGTGCTCCTGGCCGCGGGTACCCCGGGCAAGCGGTTCGCCTTGCCCAATAGCCGGGTGCTGATCCACCAGCCCTACACCGAGGGCACCGGCGGACAGATCTCGGACCTGGAGATCCAGGCCAATGAGATCCTGCGGATGCGTTCGCTGTTGGAGAACATGATCGCCGAGGCCACCGGCAAGACACCGGAGGAGGTCAGCCGCGATGTCGAGCGCGACAAGATCCTCACGGCCGCCGATGCCAAGGAATACGGGATCATCGACCAGGTGCTCGACACCCTCAAGACGCCGGGCTTCTGAGCCCGTCGTCATCGCGACACGGCACGACCCGCCCCGGCGACGTCTGCGCTCTCGTCCCTGACGCGGTTATCGTGGACCAATCCACGACGATCCGCAGCGGACGAGATGACGCCGCCGGGGGCCGCGCCGCGGCCCACTCGAAAGGAAGCGCCTGATGGCACGCATTGGCGAGACCGCCGACCTCCTCAAATGCTCGTTCTGCGGTAAGAGCCAGAAGCAGGTCAAGAAACTCATCGCCGGCCCCGGCGTCTACATCTGCGATGAGTGCATCGACCTGTGCAACGAGATCATCGAGGAGGAGCTGAGCGAGACCGCCGAGGTCAGTCTCGGCGAGCTGCCCAAGCCGCACGAGATCTTCGACTTCCTCGGTGGCTATGTCATCGGACAGGATCGCGCCAAGCGGTCCCTCGCGGTCGCGGTCTACAACCACTACAAGCGCGTCCAGGCGCAGGCCTCGGGGCGCATGACGGCCGGCGAGGGCGTGGAGCTGGCCAAGTCCAATATCCTCATGGTCGGTCCCACCGGCTGCGGCAAGACCTATCTCGCGCAGACCCTCGCGCGGATGCTCAACGTCCCCTTCGCGATCGCTGATGCCACCGCGCTCACCGAGGCCGGCTATGTGGGCGAGGACGTCGAGAACATCCTGCTCAAGCTCATCCAGGCCGCCGACTACGACGTCAAGAAGGCGGAGACGGGCATCATCTACATCGACGAGATCGACAAGATCTCGCGCAAGAGCGAGAACCCGTCGATCACCCGCGATGTCTCCGGCGAGGGTGTGCAGCAGGCGCTGTTGAAGATCCTCGAGGGCACTACCGCCTCGGTGCCGCCGCAGGGCGGACGCAAGCACCCGCACCAGGAGTTCATCCAGATCGACACCACCAATGTGCTGTTCATCGTGGGCGGCGCCTTCGCCGGTCTCGAGGAGATCATCGAACAGCGCAGCGGCAAGCAGGGGCTCGGCTTCAACATCGCCCCGGCCGAGGAGGATGAGACCCCTCCGGCGGAGAAGCTCTACTCCACGGTCCTCCCCGAGGACCTCCTCAAGTTCGGTCTGATCCCGGAGTTCATCGGTCGTCTGCCCGTCATCGCGGCGGTCGACAAGCTCGATCGGGATGCGCTCGTCTCGATCCTCACCGATCCGAAGAATGCGCTCACCAAGCAGTACGCGCGGCTCTTCGATATCGACGATGTCGAGCTGGAGTTCACCGACGAGGCCTGCGAGGCGATGGCCGATCTGGCCCTCGCCCGCGACACGGGCGCCCGCGGCCTGCGCTCGATCATCGAGGCCGTGTTGCAGCCGATCATGTACGACATTCCGGCTCGCGACGATGTCGCCAAGGTGATCGTCACCGCGGACACCGTCACCAGCGACGCCCTGCCGACGGTCCTCACGCACGACGAGGTCAACAAGAAGGCCAGCTGACCCTCGGCGGCGCTCCCCGGCGCGAACCACCGGCTCGGTGGTCCTCCGGCAGGTAGGCTGACTCGATGACACCTGTCGACCTGACCCTGTTCGGCGCGACCGGATTCACCGGCGGCCTGACGGCCGACTACCTCGCGCACCATCTCCCGGGGGATGCCTCCTGGGCGATCGCCGGCCGATCGCGCGACAAGCTCCAGCAGCTGGCCGATCGCCTCGAGTCCGAGGGCGGCGTCGCACCGCGCGTCGTCATCGCCGACCACGGCGATCAGGCGAGCATGGCCGCGATGGCGACCGGCACTCGTGTCCTCGTCTCCACCGTGGGCCCGTATCTGCAGCACGGCGAGCCCGCCGTGAGGGCCGCCGCGGAGGCCGGGATCGGTTACCTCGATCTCACCGGCGAGCCCGGCTTCGTCGACGCGATGTGGCTGAAGTACCACGAGATCGCCCGCAGCACGGGGGCCCGGCTGGTGCATGCCTGCGGCTTCGACTCCGTTCCCTACGACCTCGGCGTCCTCGATCTGGTCGAGCGGCTGCCCCGGGGTGTGCCCATCTCGGTCCGCGGGTATATCCGTGCCAATGCGTCCTTCTCCGGCGGCACCTATCACTCGGCCATCACCCAGTTCTCCCAGTTGGCCCTCGCCCAGAAGGCGGCTGCGGAACGTCGCCGGCACGAGGACCGACCGGAGGGCCGCCGCGTGCGCGGCGGCGGTCGACCGGGCCGGGCCGCGGGTGTCCGCGGATACGGTGTGCCCCTGCCGACCATCGACCCGCAGATCGTCCTCAGATCGGCGCGGGTGCTCGACGTCTACGGGCCGGACTTCCGCTATGAGCACTTCGCGCACTTCCACACCGCCCGGATGGCGGTGGCCGCGGGGCTTGGACTCGGCGTGGCCGTGCTCGGCGCGCAGCTCGCTCCCACCCGGAAGCTCCTGCTCAGGGCCCAGTCGGCGGGCGAGGGCCCCAGCCAGGAGCGACGCGCCTCGTCCTGGTTCCGGTTGTCGCTCGTCGGCGAGGGCGGTGGGCAGCAGGTCGAGACCGAGGTCTCGGGCGGCGACCCAGGCTACGACGAGACCGCCAAGATGCTGGCGGAGGCCGCGATGTGCCTGGCCTTCGACGATGTGCCGCAGGTGGGCGGCCAGCTGACCACGGCGACGGCGATGGGACGACCGCTCATCGACCGCCTCATCGCCGCGGGGATGAACTTCCGCGTGCTCTGAGCGGTGACGTCAGGCCACCTGGCGGACGGTGGGCAGCGCGACGAGGTCATCCGGTGTCGGCATCTGCGACCCCGGCAGCGATGCTGCCGCGCTGCCGTAGGCGACCGCGAGGGCCAGGCAGTCACCCGGCTCGGCGCCGCGCATCGACCCCAGCAGATATCCGGCGAGCGACGAGTCTCCCGCGCCGACCGTGCTGCGGGCGGTGATGCGAGGAGCATCGGCGGCCCAGATGCCGTCCGCGCGCAGCAGCAGCGCTCCCTGGGCGCCGAGGGTCAGCAGGATCGCCCCGAGACCCCGGTCCAGCAGCGGTCGCACGCGCTCTCCCGCGCGCAGCGGATCGCCCTCGAATTCCGAGGCCGGCAGACCGAGGAGCTCGCCGAGCTCATCGGAATTGGGCTTGATGAGGGCCAGCGACTCGGGTGCTCTTTCGACCGCGGCGGCGAGAGCGGCGCCCGAGGTGTCGAGGGCGACCGGTGAGCCGACCTGGGCGGCGAGGTCTCCGTACCAGTGGGTGGGCGCGCCGGGCGGGAGCGAGCCGCACAGGGCCACCCAGGTCGCATCGGCCGCAGCCGCGACCAGGGCGGTTGCCAGCCGCCGGCGAACCTCGGGGAGGAGCTCGGGGCCGGGCTCGTTGATCTTGGTGGTGGTGCCGTCGTCCTCGGCCAAGGTGATGTTGACCCGCAACGGGGCACCGAGGTCGACCGTCTCGTGAGGGAGCGCGCGCTCGCGCAGCTGGCGGACCAGGGGGTCGTCGACATCACCGGGGAGCACCGCGAGGGTCCGTTCGCCGGCGGCGCGCACGACCTGAGCGACGTTCACGCCCTTACCGCCGGGATCGTCGTGGGTCGACCGGGAACGGATGACGCCGCCGCGGTCGAGCGGCGCGGCGAGCTGGATCGTGCGATCGACGCTCGGGTTCGGGGTCAGGGTCACGATCATGCGCAGAGCACCTCGATTCCGGCCTCGCGCAGGGTGGCGAGGGCGTGGTCGCTCGCACCGGTGTCGGTCACGAGCACATCGACATCCGCCAGATCGGCGAAGGTGAAGACGGGTTCGGCGCCGAGCTTGCTCGCGTCGGCGACGACGATGACGAGACGGGCGGCTTCGGCGAGGGCCCGCTTGACGGCCGCTTCGTCGGCGTCATGGGTGCTGAAGCCGTGCGATGAGCTGATGCCATTCGTTCCCAGGAAGGCGACATCGAGCCGTGCCTGCTGATAGGCCTCGACCGCCCGCTGCCCGACGGCCGCGCCGGTGATGCCCCGGATGCGGCCACCGATCACATGGACGTCCGCCTCCTCGAAACCGGTCAGCTTCGCGGCGATGGGCACCGCGTGGGTGAGGATGGTGAGCTCCGCATCCGCCGGGATGAGCTCGACCAGCCGTTCGACGGTGCTCCCGGCGTCGAAGCCGACGCTCCCGCCGTCCGGGACGAAGTCCAGGGCGGCGCGGGCGATGCGCTTCTTCTGCGCCTGGTACTCCGTCTCACGCTGGGCGAGCGCGGTCTCCCCGAGGAGCGATCGTGCGGGCACGGCTCCGCCGTGCACCCGTTGGGCGATGCCGTCGCGCTCGAGGACGGCGAGGTCTCGGCGTACCGTCTCGCCGGAGACGCCGAGCTCGCCGGCCACGTCCTGCACGACGAGCCGACCCTCGTGCAGGAGCCGCTCGGCGAGCATCGCCTGGCGTTCGGCGGCGTACATGGCACCCCCTCGGATGACCGATCGTGAGGATCGACGTGGTTTTGTGTGGATATTAGCCCACGGGGCGGCGACCTCGCGACCGGTTGTCGGTAGGCTCTGACCATGGCCCAGATCACGTTGCACGGAACCGCCGTCGTGCCGGGAGTCGGCAGCGGACCCGTCGTCCGTCCCATGCCTCGTCCGACGATCCCCGCGGATGATCCGCAGCTCGACCCTGCCGAGGGCGCCGAGCGCTTCAGCGCCGCCGCGGAGACCGTCGCGGGGCGCCTGCAGGAGCGCGCCGGGCGTGCGAGCGGAGCCGCCTCGGAGGTGCTGACGGCCACGGCCGGCATCGCTCGCGATCGCGGCCTGGTCGCGCTGGTGCAGAAGCGCCTCGGGGAGGCCAACGGACTGTACGCCGCGATCGAGGGCGCGGTGGACGATCTCGCGGCGATGTTCACGGCCGCCGGAGGTCTGATGGCCGAGCGGGTGACCGATCTGCGCGATGTGCGCGATCGCATCGTCGCCGAGCTCTCCGGCCAGCCCGAGCCGGGCATCCCGGCCCCGGCCGAGCCGGCCGTGCTGCTCGCCGATGACCTCGCCCCCGCGGATACCGCCGGCCTCGATCCGGCCCTCGTGGTCGCCATCGCCACCTCGCTGGGCGGGCCGACGAGTCACACCTCCATCATCTCCCGCCAGCTCGGCATCCCCTGCGTCGTCGGCGTCGAAGGCCTCGACGACATCGAGGCGGGTGTTCCCGTCCTCGTCGACGGTGCCACCGGCGATATCGTCATCGAGCCCGATGCCGAGATGGTGAGCGAGCGCACCGAGGCCGCGCGCAAGGTCGGCGAGGCCGCCGCCTCATGGACCGGCCCCGGCGCCACCTCGGACGGCCACCGCGTCGAGATCCTCGCCAATGTGCAGGACGGCGCATCGGCCCGGGCCGTCGCCGAGAAGCCGGTCGAGGGTGTGGGCCTGTTCCGCACCGAGCTGTGCTTCCTGGACCGGGGCACCGAGCCCACGGTCGAGGAGCAGGCCGACATCTATCGGCCGGTGCTCACTGCCCTCGGCACGCGCAAGGTCGTGGTCCGCACGCTCGACGCGGGCTCGGACAAGCCGGTCGCCTTCGCGACCATCCCCGACGAGCCCAATCCGGCTCTCGGCGTCCGCGGCATGCGACTGGGACAGCGCGACGAAGGCCTGCTCGACCGTCAGCTCGACGCGATCGCCCTGGCGGCGCGGGATGCCGAGGGTCCGGTCTGGGTGATGGCGCCGATGGTCGCGACCGAGGACGAGGCGGCCTGGTTCGCCGCACGTGCTCAGTCGGTCGGTCTCGTCCCCGGGGTCATGATCGAGATCCCCAGCGCCGCGCTGCACGCCGAGCGGATCCTGCGCCATGTGGACTTCCTGTCCATCGGCACCAATGACCTCGCGCAGTACACCTTCGCCGCCGACCGCATGACGCCGTCGCTGGCTGCGCTCAACGACCCCTGGCAACCCGCGTTGCTGGAGCTGATGGCGATCGCGGCACGCGCCGGTCAGGCTGCCGGCAAGCCGGTGGGCGTGTGCGGTGAGGCCGCGGCGGATCCGCTGTTGGCGTGCGTGCTGACGGGGCTCGGCATCACGTCGCTGTCATCGGCCGGCACCGCTGCCCCACTGGTGGGTGCCAAGCTCTCGACCGTCACCCTCGAGCAGTGCCAGCAGGCCGCCGAGGCCGCCCTGGCCGCGAGCACGCCCGAAGCCGCGAGGGACGCCGCCCGCGCCATCACCGGCTGACCTGTACCGAGATTTGCTCCCCATTCGTCAACAGGAACCTGCCTGGATCGACGTATGGGGAGCAAATCTCGGTTCTACTCCGCGAGGGTGGCGGTGACGGTCAGCTCGGAGGCGGAGTCGTCGGGGGTCGTGGTGAGCTCGCCGGTCACCCGGCCCGCCGCCTTCACATCGCCCACGGCGAGGTCGAGGGTCTCCAGATCCGTCGCCCGGCCGGTGACCGTCACGGCGGTCACCTCGGTGCGTTGACTGACCTTGGCGGTCGACTTCGCGCCGCGGATGCCCGCGAGCGCTTGTGCGGCAACGGCCAGCAACCCGGCGTCCTGACCCTCGACGGCGAGATCCGCCTCGACCGTCGGCCAGGCGGACCGGTGGATCGAGCCCTCCTGCCACCAGGACCAGACCTCCTCGGTCACATAGGGCAGGAACGGGGCGAGCAGACGCAGCTGCGTCGATAGCGCCAGCACGAAGGCGGCCTTGGCCGAGTCGCCCGCCGCGTCGGTGCCGCGAGCACGCTCCTTGACCAGCTCCAGGTAGTCATCGCAGAAGTCCCAGAAGAACTTCTCGGTGACCTCGAGGGCCGAGGTGTAGTCGAAGGACTCGAAGTGCGCGGTCGCCTCGCGGACCACCGACTGCAGGCCGGTGAGCAGCGCACGATCGAGCGGCTCGGTGACCTTGGCCGGATCGAGGAAGGAGGCGTCCGCGCCGAGACCATAGGCGTCCTCCGCGGCGAGCACGAACTTGCTCGCATTGAGCACCTTCATCGCCAGCCGACGGCCGACCTTCATCTGCGCCTCGTCGAAGGGTGAGTCCGCGCCCGGCCGGGCCCCGGCCGCGCGCCAGCGCACGGCATCGGCGCCGAACTTGTCGATGATCTCGTCGGGCACCACGACATTGCCCTTGGACTTGCTCATCTTCTTGCGGTCGGGGTCCACGACGAAGCCCGAGAGCGTCGCGTACTTCCACGGGACGGTGTCGAACTCCTGGTGGGCCCGCACGAGCGAGCTGAACAGCCAGGTGCGGATGATGTCGTGGCCCTGCGGACGCACGTCCATCGGGAAGGTGCGCTGGAAGAGGTCGTCATCGCGCTCCCAGCCGCAGACCAGTTCCGGGGTGAGCGACGAGGTGGCCCAGGTGTCGAGCACATCGGGGTCGGCGATGAACCCGCCCGGCACACCGCGCTGCGTCTCCTCGAAGCCGGCGGGTGGCTGGGAGGCGGGATCGACCGGCAGCTCCGCCTCGGCGGCGAAGATCGGCTCCTCGTAGTCGGGCTCGCCCTCGGCATCGAGGCTGTACCAGACCGGGAACGGGATCCCGAAGAACCGCTGACGACTCACCAGCCAGTCGCCGTTGAGCCCCTCGATCCAGTTGGTGAGCCGCGACTGCATGTACGCGGGAACGAAGGTGATCTCGTCGCCCCGACGGATCAGCGTCTGCGCGAGCTCGGGGTCGCGGCCGCCGTTCTTGAGGTACCACTGGCGGGTGGAGACGATCTCGAGCGGCTTGTCGCCCTTCTCGTAGAAGTTCGCCATGCGCTGGGTCGGCTTCGGCTCGCCGTCGAGGGCGCCGGACTCCTGCAGCGCCGTCACCGTGAGCTCACGGGCGGAGAAGACGGTCTTGCCGGCCAGCTCCTCGTACAGCGCGCGTCCGCCGTCCGTGGCGATCCACTCGGGGGTCTCGCGCAGGAAGCGGCCGTCGCGGCCGATCACGGTACGGTTGGGCAGCTGGAACTGACGCCACCACTGCACATCGGTCAGGTCGCCGAAGGTGCAGCAGTGGACGATGCCCGAGCCCTTCTCGGGATCGGCGGCGGTGTCGGCGATGACCGGCAGCTCGACGCCGAACAGCGGCGAAGTCACGGTGCTGCCGAAGAGATGCTGGTAGCGCTCGTCATCGGGGTGCGCGATGAGGGCCACGGCCGCGGCGGTGAGCTCGGGCCGGGTGGTCTCGATGTGGACCGGGCCGTCGGCATGCTGGTACGCCACGCGGTAGTAGTGACCCGGGTACTCGCGAGCCTCCAGCTCCGCCTGGGCGACCGCGGTCTGGAAGGTGACATCCCAGAGGGTCGGCGCGTCCTGGCTGTAGGCCTCGTCGCGGCCCACATTGCGCAGGAAGGCCCGCTGGCTCACGGTCTGCGCCTCGGCGCCGATCGTCGTATAGGTCTGCGTCCAGTCGACCGACAGGCCGAGCGTGCGCCAGAGCTGCTCGAAGACCTTCTCGTCCTCGTGGACCAGCTCATTGCACAGCTCGATGAAGTTGCGCCGGCTGATCGGGATCTGCTTCTTGGCGTCCGGCTTGGCGGGCGGCGTGAAGTCGGGGTCATAGGGGAGCGAGGGGTCGCAGCGCACGCCGTAGTAGTTCTGCACGCGCCGCTCGGTGGGCAGGCCGTTGTCATCCCAGCCCATCGGATAGAACACCTCTTTGCCCCGCATCCGCTGGAAGCGCGCGACGACATCGGTGTGCGTGTAGCTGAACACATGGCCGACGTGCAGGGACCCCGACACGGTCGGCGGCGGGGTGTCGATCGAGTAGATCTCCTCGCGCGTCTTGGTGCGGTCGAAGCGGTAGGTGCCGCGTTCCTCCCACGCGTGGGACCACTTGGCTTCGAGGCCTTCGAGGACGGGCTTCTCCGGGACGCTGTTCACAGTCGCCCAGTCTACGGAAGCGCCGCCACCGCGGGTCACCCCGCGTCCACTCACCCAGTGGTGCGATCTCGTTCGCGAGTGGTGCGGATTCGTCCCCGATCGGCGGGTTTCGGGGCGAACCTGCACCACTCGCCGTTCGGGCCGTGGGGAGGGGGCGGGGCGGGCGATAGGCTGGAGGCGATGAATCCCACCCTGCGCGAGGTCGAGGCGGAGCTGCTCGCCCGCTGGCCCGAGACCAAGCTCGAGCCCTCCTTGGACCGTATCCGCGCGATCTGCGAGCTGCTCGGCAATCCGCAGGACGCCACGCCGCTGATCCAGCTGACCGGCACCAATGGCAAGAGCACCACCAGTCGCATGATCGACGCGCTGGTGCGGGCACTGGGGCTTCGGACCGGTCGATTCACCAGCCCGCACCTGCAGTCGATCACCGAGCGCATCAGCATCGACGGCGATCCGCTGACCGATGAGGAGTTCGTCCGGGCCTATGAGGATGTCGCGCCCTTCGCGCGGCTGGTCGACGACCAGCAGGAGCACCCGCTCTCGTTCTTCGAGCTCATGGTCGCGATGGCCTATGCGTCCTTCGCCGACGCCCCGGTGGACGCCGCGATCGTCGAGGTCGGCATGGGCGGCAGTTGGGACGCCACGAGCGTCGCCGACGCCCGCGTCTCGGTGGTCACGCCGATCGGTGTCGATCACGCCCGCTACCTCGGCGACTCGCCCGAGCAGATCGCCGTGGAGAAGGCCGGCATCATCAAGCCCGGTGGGCAGGCGGTCTTCGCCGGGCAGGAGCCCGAGGTCCTGGACGTGCTGATGAGCCGGGCACTCGAGGTGGGGGCCCCGGTCGTCCGCGAGGGCGTCGACTTCGGCGTCGAGTCGCGGGTTCCCGCGGTCGGCGGCCAGCAGTTCACGCTGCAGGGCCTCAGCGGCCGGTACGAGAACCTGCTGTTGCCCCTGCACGGTGAGCACCAGGCGCGCAATGCGGCGCTGGCCCTCGCCGCGGTGGAGACCTTCACCGGCGCCAAGGAGCTCGATCCCGAGCTGGTCCGCCAGGCCTTCGGCGAGGTGCGTTCGCCCGGTCGGCTGGAGGTCGTGCGACGCGGCCCCGCGGTGCTCCTCGACGCCGCCCACAATCCGCACGGGGTCGAGACGATGCTGCGCGCGGTCCAGGAGGAGTTCAGCTTCAGCCCCCTCGTCGGGGTCGTCGCGATGATGGGCGACAAGGATGTCGAGGAGATGCTCCGTCAGCTCGAGCCGGTGCTTGCGCACGTCGTGGCGACCGAGAACTCCTCCGACCGCTCGCTCCCGGCGGTGGAACTGGCCCAGATCGCCGCCGATATCTTCGGCGAGGACCGAGTCTCCTATGCGCCGCGGCTCGATGCGGCCGTCGAGGAGGGTATCGCCCGCGCCGAGTCCGCCGAGGGCTATGAGGACGCGGTCGGCAGCGGCGGCGTCCTCATCACCGGCTCGGTCGTGACCGTCGGCGAGGCGCGCACCCTGCTCGGCGTCACCGGGGAGGAGCGTCCGTGAAGCATCTGGCGATGGCGGTGCTGTGCTTCGAGTCGATCGTCCTCGGTCTCTCGGCCCCCGTCCTGATCATGGTCGAGGATCTCGATCCGACGCTGGGCGTCGCGATCGGCGTCGGTCTCGCGGTCGCCTGTCTGCTGGCCGCCGGGCTGCTTCGCACGCCGGTGGGCGAATGGCTCGGCCACGCCATCCAGGTCGCGGCGATCGCCCTGGGCTTCATCACTCCGGTGATGTTCTTCGTCGGCGCGATGTTCGCCGCGCTGTGGGGCACAGCCGTCTGGATGGGACGCCGGATCGCGAGCGATCGCGCCCGCTGGGCGGCTGCCGAGGAACCGCCGGGCTGACTCTCACGACCTCGGCGACCGCCGCTCACACGAGTATTCTCGTGACATGGTCCGCGTGCTGGTCGTCGCCGACGAAGAGGTACCCGCCGCGCGTTCGCGTGCGCAGCGGGTCGAGGCCGATCTGCTCCTCTCGGCCGGTGACCTCCCCTGGGACTATCTGGAGGGCCTCGCCGAGGCACTGGGCCTCCCGGCCGCCTGCGTGCCGGGCAATCACGATCCGGTCGGCGGGCGGCCGGCTCCGACGGGCTTCGTCTCGGCCGACGACCGGGTGGTCGAGATCGCCGGGCTCCGCGTGGCCGGTCTCGGAGGCTCGGTCCGATACAACGACGGCGCGCATCAATACACGCAGGAGCAGTACCGGCGTCGTGTGGCGAGGCTGATCGAGGCCGCCGACGGACCCGTCGACGTGCTGTTGACGCATGCTCCTCCGTCCGGTCTCGGCGACGAGCCCGACCCGGCCCATCGGGGTATCGAGGCGCTGCACGAGCTCGTCGACGCATTGGCTCCCACCTGGCACCTGCACGGCCACATCCACCCCTACGGCATGAACAAGCCCGATCGCCGGCTCGGCGACACCATCGTGCGCAATGTCATCCCCTGGACGGTGCTGGAGATCGAACCGCGTGCGGTCGGCTCCTCGTCGACGGGAGCCGGACGCAGCGCCTGACCAAGGAGGTTCCTCATGGTGAGCAGTTCGGGGTCGCCCCGTGTCGATGCCGAGAGCGATTTCATGCGCGCCCGGCGCCATCAGGTCCTGTCCTCGCTCGCCGCCCGGATGCGCGGCGACACCGACACACGACAGTCGATGTCCTTCGATGACGTGGTGTCCGCGCTCGGTCGCCGGGCCGAGCACTATGCCGGGACCAAGGTGATCCCGCTGGACGCGATCGTCGGGTCGGTGGACCGGATGCGCGACTTCGACCGTCGCTTCCGTCCGACCTCGACACGCAGCCGGCAGCGATGGGAGCGGCTGGCGCGGGCCAGCCGGACGGGCGAGGAGATCCCGCCGATCGATGTCTATCAGGTGGGGGACTACTACTTCGTGCGCGACGGCCATCACCGGGTGTCGGTCGCTCGCAGCATGGGGGTCAAGGTCATCGAGGCCCGGGTGACGGTGATCGACACCTTCCTGCGGCCGGTGGGGATCGGCGGCCGCGAGGACCTCGAGCGCAAGCACTGGCGGCGGATCATGCTGGAGCGGGTGCCGTTCACGGGGGAGGCGCGGGCCGCCGTCGCGGTCGACGATGCCACCGACTACGGGATCATCGCCGAGACCGTCGAGGCGTGGGCCACGCGGACGATGCACGCCGAGGGCGCGTATATGGACAAGAAGACGATGGCCGAGCGCTGGTACGCCGAGGAGTTCGTGCCGGTGCTGGAGATGATCGAGGAGGCCGGGGTCCGCGGTCCGGACGAGCGCCCCGCCGCCGCCTATCTACGGGTGGCGGGGGAGCGCTATCGCCTCATCCGCGAGCACGAGTGGAATGCCGAGGTGATGGAGGCGGTCCGGGACTCCAAGGCCCGTCGCCGTCGATGACCACGGGTGACCTCACAGGCCGACGGTGAGGTTCTCTCCGGTGGAGGGGTCGAAGAGGTGGATCTTCGAGGTGTCGACGGAGAGCCTCGCCTCGTCGTCCTCGTGGACCTGGCTCGCGGAGTCCAACGACACCACCAGCTGAGTGCGGAGCGAGTCGCTGTCACCCTCCCGCGCCAGTTCACGCAGCTGATCCTGGACCTCCGGCTCCGCGTCATAGGGCACGTACGCGTACTGCTGATCGCCCAGCCACTCGCGGACGTCGATATGCGCGGTGAACACATAGGCGTCATCGACATCGGCCTGCACGGAGGCGTCCTCGAAGTGCTCGGGGCGGATGCCCGCCATCAGCAGTCCCTTGTCGGCGGTGCGCTCCGCCTTGTCGGCGGGCAGCGGGAAGGACCCGAACGGCAAGGTGATCTGATCGTCCTCCACGGTGGCCGGCAGGAAGTTCATCGGCGGGGAGCCGATGAACCCGGCGACGAAGAGATTGGTCGGCTGCTCGTACAGCTCACGTGGGGAGGCCAGCTGCTGCAGCACACCCTTCTTCATCACCGCGACCCGGTCGCCCAGCGTCATCGCCTCGGTCTGATCGTGCGTGACATAGACCGTCGTGATGCCGAGCCGCTTCTGCAGCCGCGAGATCTCGGTGCGCATCTGACCGCGCAGCTTGGCATCCAGATTGGACAGCGGCTCGTCGAACAGGAAGGCCTTCGCATCGCGCACGATCGCCCGGCCCATCGCCACCCGCTGTCGCTGACCGCCCGAGAGATTGGCGGGCTTGCGCTCCAGGTGCTCGTCGAGGTCCAGCGTGCGGCTGGCCTCGCGCACCTTCTCATCGATCTCCTGCTTGCTGCGCTTGGCGAGGCGGAGCGGGAAGGCGATGTTCTCGTACACCGTCAGGTGCGGGTAGAGCGCGTAGTTCTGGAACACCATCGCGAGATTGCGGTCGCGCGGCGCGAGGTCGTTGACCCGTTCCCCGTCGATGAGCATGTCGCCCGAGGTGATGTCCTCCAGTCCCACGATCATCCTCAGCAGAGTCGACTTGCCGCAGCCCGAGGGCCCGACCAGGATGACGAACTCTCCGTCCGCGACGTCGATGCTGACGTCGTTGACCGCCGGGTAGCCGTCTCCGTACTTCTTGACGATGTTCTTCATCTCGATGGCTGCCATGAGATCAACCCTTCACTGCGCCGGCGGTGAGACCGGCGACGATCTTGCGCTGGAAAAACAGGACCAGGAGGACGATGGGCACCGTCGCGACGACGGCACCGGCGGCCAGCAGCGATGCCGGCCGGTTGAACGGATCGTCGCCGACGAAGAAGGACAACGCCGCCGGGATGGGGCGGGCCCGCTCGGTCGACGTCAGCGAGATGCCGAAGACGAAGTCGTTCCAGGCGAAGAAGAAGGTCAGGATCGCCGCGGTGAACACACCGGGTGCGGCCAGCGGGACGATGACCCGACGGAAGGCCTGCCAGGCCGTGGCGCCGTCGACCTGCGCGGCCTGCTCCATCTCCCAGGGAATCTCGCGGAAGAAAGCCGAGAGCGTCCAGATCGCCAGCGGCAGCGTGAACGACATATAGGGGATGATCAGGCCGATCCAGGTGTCGTAGATGCCGAAGGTGCGCCACATGTCGAACAGCGGGCCGACCAGGGATACCACCGGGAACATCGCGATCACGAGGGCCGTCGTCAGCACGAACTTCTTGCCCTTGAATTCGAGCCGGGCGACCGCATAGGCCGTGAGCGTCGCGATCACGACCGACAGGAAGGTGGCGATGAGGCAGATGCCGATCGAGTTGAAGATCGCCTTCTGAAACTGGTCGTCCTTGACGACATCCACATAGTTCTGCCAGCCCGCGCCGCCCCCGCTGCTGGGGAAGAAGCCGGGGCTGCCGTTGGTGACGGCGTCCTGGCTCTTGAAGGACAGCGAGATGATCCACGCCACCGGCAGCAGACACCAGATGAGGATGAGGGCGAGGCCGATGGCGGTGCCGATACGGCTGAGCGTGTCATTGCGCATGCTGAATCACCCCTGCCTGGCGGCCGACAGATCGACGCGGAAGAGCTTGACGATCACGAAGGCGACCACCAGCACGGACAGGAAGAGCAGGACCGAGAGCGCTGAGCCGATGCCGAGCTGGAACTGCTCGATGACCTGACGGTAGGTGAGGAAGGAGATCGACTCTGTTCCCTGGGCGCCATTGGTCATGACGAAGATGTTGTCGAAGATGCGGTAGGCGTCCAGCGCCCGGAAGAGCACCGCGACCATGATCGCCGCCCGCATATTGGGCAGGATCACCCGCCACAGCCGCTGCCACCAGGTGGCGCCGTCGACCTTGGCCGCCTCGAGCATGTCCTCGGGCACCTGGGCCAGTCCGGCGAGCAGGAGCAGAGCCATGAAGGGGGTGGTCTTCCAGATCTCCGAGACCATGATGGCGACGATCGCGGACCAGTAGTCGCCGAACCAGTCGAAGTCGGCGTTCATGAACGGGATCCAGCTGTTGACGAAGCCGTTCGTATTGGAGAAGGCGAACTGCCAGGCGAAGCCCGAGACGACGGTGATGATGCCGTAGGGGATCAGGATGGAGGTCCGCACGAGGCCGCGGGCGAAGATCAGCTTGTGCATCACCATCGCGAAGGCGAAGCCGATGACCAGCTCGAAGAAGACCGTGACGATCATGATGAACACCGTGTTGGCGGTGTCGCGCCAGAACAGCTGATCGCTCAGCGCGGTGAGGTAGTTCTGGAAGCCCACGAAGGTCCGGTCGTCCGGCGCGGTGAGGGTGTAGTCGAAGAGCGAGAGATACAACGCTCGCAGCATCGGGAAGGCCGTGACCAGCAGCATCAGTGCGATGGCCGGGGCCACGAGCTTGATCGCGAGGCGATTCTCGGCCCGGGACTTGTCCGATGTGCGAGCCTCGTGTCTCGGCTTCGTCGGCGTTTCGGCGGTGGTGGTCACAGCAGAGCCTCCCCTCGCAGGACCGCCTTCAAGAAGGCGGCGGAACGCTCGGGCGTGGTGTCGGGGTTGACGCTCGACGGCGGATGCCAGCGAGATTGGATCGCATTGGAGATCTGGCTGTAGAAGGCGCTCTTGGGACGGGGTCCCGCCTCGTCGATGCTCTCGCGGAACAGCTCCAGGAGGTCCGGCGGGAAGGCCTCGGCCAGCTCGGGGGAGTCGTAGACGGACTCACGGGTCGGTGCGAAGCCATCGTTGACCGCCAGCTCGGCCTGCGCTTCGGGACTGGCCACGCAGAGCGCCGCCTCCTGGGCGAAGTCCGGGTGCTCGGTGAAGGCGCCGACGCCGATCTCGATGCCGCCGATCGGGGGCTTGGACTCCTCGCCCTCGACCGTCTGCGGGTACCGGACCCATCCGAGGTCCTCGAAGGCCTCCTCATCGGTGGGACCGCCGGACTGGCCGATGAGTCCCTTGTAGTTGGAGTAGACGAAGGTCCAGTTGACCATGAAGGAACCGGGGCCCTCGGCGGGGAACATCCGCCCCAGGCTGGTGCCCTCATTGGAGGTGCTGAGGTCCGGTTGGGCCGCGCCGGAGTCGACCAGCTTCTGGATGACCGCCGCCGCGTCCTTACCGGCCTGGGAGTCGATGGTGACCTTCGCGTCGCGACCGTCCTCGACCGTGTCCGGGTCGAGGATATTGCCGCCGGCGCCCTGGACCATCGCGTTGATCCAGACGACATAGGCCTCATAGCGGTTGGCCTGTACGCCGACGGTGCCGCCCTGGTCGGCGGCGGCGTCGATGACCTGGTCCCATGTGACCGGCTGGGACATGTCGAGCCCGGCCGCCTCGGCCAGCGACTTGCGATACCAGAGCACCTGGGTGTTCGCCCACTGCGGGACGGCCACGACCTGGTCGTTCCACTGGACGATGTCCGCGGGACCGTCGAGCACGTCGTCGAGAGCCCGGTCGGCGAGATCGTCCTCGAAGGGGAGGATCCACTGGGCATTGGCGAACTCGGGGACGAAGACCGGATCGAGGCTCATCAGATCCATCGAGCTGTCCTCGGCGGCGAGTCGCCGGGCGAGCTGGGTGCGCTGGTCGGTGGCGCTCGACGGCAGCGCCCGGATCTGGATGTCGTAGTCGTCGGTGCTGCAGTCCTCGGCGAGTTGGGTGAGGGTCTCCTGGCCGTCGGGGTTGATGTACCAGGTGAGCGTCGGCTTGCCGCTGTCGCCACCGCAGGCGGCCAGCAGGGAGACCCCGAGGGTCAGACAGGCCGCGGTCCCCAGTGCTCTTCGCAGTCGAGTGCCTCGCGACCTCATGTCCTGCGTCCCATCGAATCGCCCCTTACATGGTCCGGCGTCTCGTCCCTCGGTGTGGGTGACCCCTGTCACAGTGGAATTTCAACTTAGGAGAGAACGCGACCCACTGCAACTGGTCAGGGGTCCACCGGTCCGTCGACCCAGACGGTCGTGTCCGCCGGCAGCCGGTGGCCGTCGAGAGGTCCGCTGGCTGCCAGCACCCTGGCGTCGTCGGGCAGGACGATGGCGGGGCCGGCCACATTGGCGATCACCGTGGTGGTGGCCAGGGGTGAGGTGATGGTGAAGGCGACCGCCTGATCGCCGACAGCATCGACCCATCGCAGTCGTCCGCGGCCGAGGGCGCGAGCACGTCTCAGGGTGAGAAGCGCGCGGTAGAGCTCGAGGGTCGAGGCGGGAACGCCGTCCTGCCGGTCGACGGCATACCGCTCGAACTCCTCCGGCTGCGGCAGCCAGGTCGCCGCGCCCGGCCCGAAACCGGACGACGCTGCTCCAGCGGTCCAGGGGAGCGGCACGCGGCACCCGTCGCGCCCGCGGTCGGTGCGGCCGGAGCGCTTCCAGGTGGGGTCCTGGCGAGCATCGTCGGGCAGCCGTGTCGCCTCCGGCAGTCCGAGTTCCTCGCCCTGATAGAGGTAGGCCGAACCGGGGAGGGCGAGCATCAGGGCGGTCGCGGCCCGAGCTCGACGCAACCCCAGCTCTGCATCGGGCTGGGGGTCGTCGACGCCGATCCCCGGCATGCGCGCGAGGCCCGGTCGCTGCGGATAGCCGAACCGGGAGGCGTGCCGGACCACATCGTGATTGGACAGCACCCAGGTCTGCGGGGCGCCGACCTCCTCGGTGGCGGCGAGCGAGTCCTCGATCGACGTCCTCAGGTCCTCCGCGATCCACGGGGTCATGAGGTAGCCGAAGTTGAAGGACTGGTGCAGCTCGTCCGGGCGGACGTAGCGGGAGAGCGCCGCGGCGGGCTGTACCCAGGCCTCCGCGCAGAGCACGCGGTCGTCGTCCTCACCCCAGATATCGGCGAGATCGCCGGAGTAGGCATCGCAGATCGCGCGCCACCGGCGGTAGATGTCGTGCACGCCGGGTTGGTCCCACATGGGCAGCAGGTCCGTGGTGTCGACATGAGGGTCGAGGGAGAGATCGGCATCGGGCAGGCCCTCGGCCTTGACGAGGCCATGGGCGACGTCCACCCGGAAGCCGTCGACCCCACGGTCGAGCCAGAAGCGCAGGATGTCGTCGAACTCGTCCTGGACATCGGGGTTGGTCCAGTCGAAGTCGGGCTGGGTGGTGTCGAAGAGGTGCAGGTAGTACTGGCCGGGCGCTCCGTCGGATTCGGTGACGCGGGTCCAGGCCGGACCGCCGAAGTTGCTGACCCAGTTGTTCGGCGGTGTGTCGCCGCGGGGCCCGCGACCGTCCCGGAAGATGTAGCGGGCCCGCTCCGGGCTGCCGGGGGCGGCGGCGAGCGCGGCCCGGAACCAGGGGTGCTCGCTGGAGGAGTGGTTGGGCACGAGGTCGACGATCAGGCGCAGTCCGAGGCCATGAGCGCGATCGACGAGCGCGTCGAGGTCCGCCACCGAGCCGAACAGCGGGTCGACATCGCGGAAGTCCGCCACGTCGTAGCCGGCATCGTGCTGCGGCGAGACATAGAAGGGCGACAGCCAGACCGCGTCCACGCCCAGCCGGGCGAGGTGGTCCAGGCGAGCCGTGATCCCGGGAAGGTCGCCGATCCCGTCGCCGTCGCTGTCGGCGAACGAGCGGGGATAGACCTGGTAGATCACGGCATCGCGCCACCAGCGCTGTGAGCTCATGGATCCCTCCGGGCGGGAGATGGAGACCCCAGATTAACCATCGCGGGAGCGGCCTCCGAGACGCTAGCCTGCTGCTCAGGAGTGATCCATGTCATAGACATCGGGCGGCGATGTGCTCGGATCACCGGGAGGAGAACGAGCATGTCCGTGAACGGCCAGCACGATGATCGCTTCGCCAAGCTCTACGACACCTTCGCTGAGCACCTCGACTCGGGCGAGGAGCTGGGAGCCGCGATCGCGGTGAATCTCCGAGGGGAGACCCTCGTCGACCTCTGGGGCGGCTATCGCGATGCCGCGCGGAGCGCCCCCTGGGAACGGGGCACCATCGTGAATGTCTGGTCGACGACCAAGGAGATCACGGCCCTCGCGGTCCTCATGTGCGTGGACCGTGGACTGATCGATCTCGATGCACCGGTCGCCCGCTATTGGCCCGAGTTCGCGCAGAACGGCAAGAGCGATGTGGTCGTCCGACAGTTGATGTCGCACACCTCGGGTGTGTCCGGTTGGGAGCAGCCCTTCGTCGTGGCGGACATGTACGACTGGGACCTGGCGACGTCGCGGCTCGCCGCCCAAGCGCCGTGGTGGGAGCCCGGGAGCGCCTCGGGCTATCACGCGAACAACCAGGGTCATCTGCTCGGCGAGGTGATCCGGCGAGCCGATGGCCGCACCCTCAAGCAGTTCGTGGCCGAGGAGATCGCCGGGCCCTTGGACGTGGATCTGCAGATCGGCGCGCAGCCCGCGGACGACGACCGCATCGCCGAGATCGTGCCCCCGCCGCCGCTGCCGTTCGACCTCGAGAGCCTGGACCCCGAGTCGCCGGTCGTCAAGACCTTCACCGGGCCGGTCGCCGACGCTTCGGCCGCCAACACCGTGGCGTGGCGCCGTGCCGACCTGGGGGCTCTCAATGGTCACACCAATGCCCGGGCGCTGGCCCGCACCTTCTCGGCGATCACCCTGGGTGCGGTGGAGGGAATCGAGCTGCTCTCCGCTGCCACGATCGACCGGATCTTCGAGGAGCAGTCGCGCAATGTGGACCTCGTGCTCGGCGTCCCCTTGAGATTCGGCATCGGTTTCGCCCTGCCCGAGCCCGCGACGGTGCCGTACATCCCCGATGAGCGGACCTGCTTCTGGGGAGGGTGGGGCGGCTCGATGACCGTCATGTTCCTCGATCGCGGTCTCACCGTCTCGTATGTGATGAACAAGATGGCTCCGGGGATCATCGGATCGGACCGGTCGGCGTCCTATATCGAGGCGATTCTCTCGGCCGACCTCTGACCTGGACGGGTCCGATCCGTGGCGGGCGGGCACCGGGCGATAGGTTCGGGGCATGACACAGCGCACCCTCGTTCTCATCAAGCCCGATGCCGTGCGGCGCGGCCTGGTGGGCGATGTCCTCTCCCGCTACGAGGCCAAGGGGCTGACGCTCGTGGCGATGGAGCTGCGTTCGATCGATGTGGAGCTGGCCGATACGCACTATGCCGAGCATGTCGACCAGCCCTGGTATCCGCCGCTGCGCGAGTTCGCGGTGTCCGGGCCGCTGGTCGCCCTCGTGCTCGAAGGCGACGAGGCGATCTCCGTCGTGCGCACGTTGAACGGAGCGACGGACGGCCGAGTGGCCGCGCCGGGCACGGTGCGGGGCGATCTCTCGCTCTCGAATCGGGAGAATCTCGTCCACGCCTCGGACTCCGAGGAGTCCGCCGCTCGCGAGATGGCGCTCTGGTTCCCCTCCCTTTGACGTCACCCCGGGCCGAGACCGGGCCCACCCCGGGAGGTCAGGCGTAGGTCGGGGGCACGAGGTGGTGGACGACGTCGTGGAACTGACCCCGCACCTCCTCGGGCAGCCAGACGACGTGGTTCGACTCCGAGGCCATGTCGATGTCCTCCTGGAGGGTCACCGCCTCGGCGACCTGCCGCGGCTGATCCCGCCGGGTGCGCTCCTCCAGAGCCACCAGCGAGATGCGCAAGGTCACGCCGAAGGGATTGGGATTGACGATCCCGATGCCCCAGAACTGGTCCGGATCCGCGGTCGCCTTCTGATCGAGATCGATCATCACGGCGGTCACATCGTGTTCGAGCGCGGGATGGTCGATCTCCTCGGCGGCGGCGAGCTCGACCTGGACATAGCGGACCTGGTCCGCGCCCTGGCCGTCGAAGCGGAGGATGTCGCGCAGCGTTCCGCCGGCGGGGAGGACGGCGCATCCGGCATGCGATCCGTTGACCCCGCGGGTCGTCACATGCGGCAGTTCCATGCCGTACATATTGTGCGGCCGGAAGCGCAGCGTCGGCATCACCGAGACCTCGGTGTTGTTGGAGATGGTCAGGCACTGGTCGAGCGACCCGTCGGCCGCGATCGCCACATAGTCCACGGCGAAGGGCTGGGGCCGGCGCTGACGTCGTCTCACGGCACGAGCCTATCGGCGGTGTGACCGGGCGGGACGAGTCGCGGCGGTACGTCATCAACTCCATCGACGATCCGAGAGGTTGATGACCCATCGCCACGACGGGCGAGCGCATCGGGGATTTCACGGCCGTGGGGTCACCGCCTACCCTGGAAGGCATGTCCGTCGAGTCCGTCTTCCCACGACTGGAACCCCTCCTGCCGTCGGTGAGCAAGCCCATCCAGTACATCGGCGGCGAGCTCAACTCGACCGTGAAGGACTGGGATTCCGCCCGCGTCCGCTGGGCGCTCATGTACCCCGACGCCTATGAGGTGGGCCTGCCAAATCAGGGCGTGCAGATCCTCTATGAGGTGCTGAACGAGCGCGACGACATCCTCGCCGAGCGCACCTACGCCGTCATGCCCGACATGGAGAAGGTCATGCGCGAGAACGGCATCGCGCAGTTCACGGTCGACGCGCATCGTCCCGTCGCGGCCTTCGACATCCTCGGCGTCAGCTTCGCGACGGAACTCGGCTACACCAACCTGCTCACCGCGCTCGACCTCGCGGGCATCCCGCTGCACGCGGTCGACCGCACCGAGGATCATCCGATCGTCCTCGCCGGCGGTCACAGCGCCTTCAACCCCGAGCCCATCGCCGACTTCGTCGACGCCGCCGTCCTCGGCGACGGCGAGGAGGTCGTGCTGGCGATCAGCGAGGTCATCGGCGAGTGGAAGGACGAGGGCCGTCCCGGCGGACGCGACGAGCTGCTCGCCCGGCTGGCGGCCTCCGGCGGCGTCTACATCCCCAAGTTCTACGATGTCGGCTATCTGCCGGACGGCCGGATCGAGAAGACCGCCCCCAACCGCGAGGGCATCCCGTGGACGGTCGCCAAGCACACGCTGATGGACCTCGACGACTGGCCCTATCCGAAGAAGCCGCTCGTGCCGCTGGCCGAGACGGTGCACGAGCGCTTCAGCGTCGAGATCTTCCGCGGCTGCACGCGCGGATGCCGCTTCTGCCAGGCGGGCATGATCACCCGCCCGGTGCGCGAGCGGTCGCTCCAGACGATCGGCCAGATGGTCGACAACGGGCTCAAGGAGTCCGGCTTCGAGGAGGTCGGCCTGCTGAGCCTGTCGAGCGCCGATCATTCCGAGATCGGGGACGTGGCGCAGCAGCTCGGCGATCGCTATGAGGGCACCAATACCTCTCTGTCGCTGCCGTCGACCCGTGTCGACGCCTTCAACATCACCCTCGCCAACGAGTTCAGCCGGGGCGGTCGCCGATCCGGTCTGACCTTCGCCCCCGAGGGAGGCAGCGAGCGCCTGCGCAAGGTCATCAACAAGATGGTGTCCGAGGAGGACCTCATCCGCACCGTGGCCGCCGCGTACTCGCATGGCTGGCGCCAGGTGAAGCTCTACTTCATGTGCGGCCTGCCGACCGAGACCGATGAGGACGTCCTGCAGATCGGCGAGCTCGCCAAGCGGGTCATCGAGACGGGGCGCGAGGTCTCCGGACGCAAGGACATCCGCTGCACGGTGTCGATCGGCGGCTTCGTGCCCAAGCCGCACACGCCCTTCCAGTGGGCCTCGCAGCTCGATCACGAGACCACCGACGAGCGGCTGCGCAAGCTGCGGGCCTCCGTGCAGAGCGACAAGCGCTTCGGCCGCGCGATCGGCTTCCGCTATCACGATGGCAAGCCCGGCACGATCGAGGGACTGCTGTCGCGCGGTGATCGCCGTGTCGGCGAGGTGATCGAGGCGGTATGGCGTGATGGCGGCCGTTTCGACGGCTGGAGCGAGCACTTCAGCTATGACCGGTGGGCCGAGAAGGCGGCGGAGCGTCTGACGCCGCACGGTGTCGATCTCGACTGGTTCACCACGCGCGAGCGCGACTACGACGAGGTCCTGCCCTGGGACCACTTGGACTCGGGACTCGATCGCGAGTGGCTGTGGGAGGACTGGCAGGACGCCATCGATCCCGAGGGAGCCGTCGAGGTCGAGGACTGCCGGTGGACTCCGTGCTTCGACTGCGGCGTGTGCCCGCAGATGGATCTGGACATCCAGATCGGCCCGACGGGCCAGAAGCTCCTGCCGCTATCGGTCGTCTGAGCCCGCGGCTCAGATCCGCGACTCCAGCGGGCCGGAGCGGGCGATCACGGTGCCGGCGGCGGCGATGATGGCGCCCGCGCAGGCCAGCATGATGAGCGAGGCGTTCCAGCCGCCGGTCAGGTCATGCAGCAGCCCGGTGAAGAAGGGCGACACCGCCCCGACCAGATAGCCGGGTCCCTGGGTCATCGCCGAGAGCGTGGTGGTGCCGCCGGGAGTGGTCGTGCGATAGCCGATCATCGCGAGCACCCAGGTGAAGGCACCGCCGCCGAGACCGAGGAACACGGCCCACAGCGCCGGCACCTGGCTGGGGGCCAGGAGGACGCCGAGCCAGCCGATGGCGGTGACGCTGCCGAAGCAGACGGGCAGGATCGGTGTCTGCCCCCATCGCCGGATCAGCCAGGGGAGGGCGAGGGTCATCGGGATGCCGACGGCCGTCAGCAGGCTCAGCATGAGGCCCGCGGTGGTCGGGTCCACGCCGCCGTCGGTGAGGATCTGGGCGAACCAGCCGAACTGGGCATAGGCGCCACCGGACTGGGCACCGAAGCACAGCAGCATGGCCCAGGTCAGCGGGGAGCGGAGCACGGCCGACACCGCCAGGCCGCCAGAGCCGGAGATCTGCGTCTTGACATCGTGTCCGATGAGTCGGATCCAGGGCAGCAGGGTCACCACGGCCAGCGCCGCCCACATGCCGATGGCCAGGCGCCACCCGCCGGGTCCCTGCGAGACCGGCACGGAGACCAGCGATGACACGGTGCCGCTGCCCATCAAGGCCGCGCCGAACAATGCGCTCATGAGGGCGATCCGGTCCGGGAAGTGCACCTTGACGAGCGGGGGCAGGGAGACATTGCCGAGGGCGGCGCCGGACAGCGCGAGGAAGGACATCGCGAAGAACAGGGCGGGACCGTCGGCGAAGGCCCGCAGGGTGAGCCCGATGGTGATGGCCACCAGCGCCAGGATCGTGGTGCGATGCAGGCCGATCCGTCGCACGATGCTGTCGGTCGCCAGACCGAACACCGCGAAGCAGACCATGGGCAGCGTCGTCAGCAGGCCGGCGGCGGTGGGGGAGAGTCCCAGGTCCTCCTGCAGAGAGCTCATGACGACACCGACGCTGCCGACGGCGACGCGCAGGTTCAGAGCGAGCAGGATGATCGAGGCGCCGACGAGGACGCGACCGCGGGAGGTGGACATCGATGCCATTGAACTCCTCGTGCCACGTTGCGGGGCGAGCGGGGTCGGCGACCGTCCTCGTTAAGCTGGGGCAATGAGCGAGGACGGCAGCACGACGTTGCAGGGGACGCCCAATCCCGAGGCCCCCAATCCGCAGCTGCCGATCGTGCAGAAGGTCCGCATCCGCTATGCC
Organism: Actinomycetes bacterium; assembly: GCA_023417775.1. Classification (GTDB taxonomy): domain Bacteria; phylum Actinomycetota; class Actinomycetes; order Propionibacteriales; family Nocardioidaceae; genus Aeromicrobium. The sequence continues at coordinate 29,639 of JAEZEJ010000122.1, forward strand.
AAGCGCGGTCGCCTGCGCTTCACGAGCCATCGTGACTTCGGCCGGGCCTTCGAGCGGGCGGTGCGACGGGCCGGGCTGCCGATCGGGTACAGCTCGGGCTTCACGCCGCATCCGAAGATCTCCTATGCGGGCGCCTCGCCGACGGGGGCCGCGAGCGAGGCGGAGTATCTCGAGATCGGGCTGACCCGTCCGGTGCCGGTGGAGGTGGTGCGCGAGCGCCTCGACGAAGCGCTGCCCGATGGCCTGGACGTGATGGACGTCGTGGTCGCCGCGCCCGGCGCGCTCGCCGACCGTCTGGAGGCGAGTCGCTGGAGCATCCGCCTCCCCGGGCTCTCGGCAGAGGACGTGACTCCCGCCGTGGAAGCCTTGCTATCGCGCGAAGAACTATTGGTCGAGCGGCTGATGAAGAAGGGCCCGCGCACCTTCGACATCCGTGCGTCCATCGTGTCGTTGGCCACTGAGGCGGACCCCGGTGACGCCTCGTGTGCGATACTGGACCTGGTCGTGCGGCACGGCACACCGTCCGTGCGACCGGACGACGTACTCGTCGGTCTGCGCTCCGAGTGCGGACTGGGCACCGGGTTGACACCCGTGGCGACTCGCCTGGCCCAGGGCCCGCTCGACGCGACGACCGGCTCGGTCGGCGATCCTCTCGCTCACGACCGCGACGCTTCCTGACCGGAAGCCGACCGCGGCGGCTCGGGGAGATCGTCATCGTGACAGGCCGGACGGCGTCCCTCGGTGCTCACGCATCGGGATCACGACAGACTTGTCGGTCCCTCGCGGACCGTTGACCCCAGGCCCGGGGCGCGCCAGACGTGTCCGGGCGAAGGAGAGCACATGCTCGACGATGACAACGACACACCCACCACCTCCTCATCGGCCTCGCCGGAGCAGGAGACGCCGGCCGAGACCACGGCTTCGGCGTCGACACGCAGGCGCGCCGCCGGCCGCGCCGCGGGCCCTCCCCTGAGCACCGATATCTTCGCGGCTCCGGCTGCCCGGCGCGCACCCGAGCCGGTCGCCGACACCACGGACGAGGACGAGGACGGCGAGACCTCGGAGACCACCGAGAAGCCCGTGGTCGCGGAGAGCACGAGCAAGGCGGCCGTCACGGCCGCGATGTTCCAGGCGCCACCGGCCGAGCTCGCACCGCCCAAGCCGAAGCCCGCCCCCGAGCCGCAGTCCTCCGAGGAGGACGTCGACGACAGCGATGACGACTCCGATGACGATCAGCCCAAGCGCCGTCGCCGGAGCCGTGGCGGACGTGGGGGGCGGGGGGGGGGCGGCGGCG